>JBEKBK010000564.1:0-5418 GCA_050015435.1 Bryobacteraceae bacterium | reverse complement strand
GATTCGACCAGAAAGCGTCACTTGACCACCTGTAGTCAAGCCTGATTGCGCATTTTCACGCAGGATGCCAACTGCGGAGAAACTTGCATTGCACCGAGCCCGGCTTTGCTCCCCCTTGGGTGGAACAATGACCTACCGGGACGCCAGTTGCGGGGCGGGGAGGCTATTCGGGCTTCCCAGAAACAGAATCATCGGGCGACGGTTGGAGGATTTTGCGGAACCCCGTTTCCGGCCTCAGATCGAGAGCTCTTGGCGGGACTTTCTGCGGCGAGGCGAGCAGCGGGGCACGTTCCGCTTGGTAAGTTCCGACGGGAACGTCCGCGAGGTTGAGTACACGGCGAAGGGAAACGCCCTGGCCGAGCGTCACGTGCTGGCGCTGCGCGACAAGTCCAAGAATGTGACCGGGGAAGATCCGGCGTGGGTGCAGGATTATGCGCTGTTCTTGTTCGATCTGCCACAGATGAGGCCAACGCTTACAAGGTTTATGAGAGGCCTTGATTGCGGACAGCGCGACTTGAACCTATGCACCATAACCACATAGTGCTAGTCAGAAAGGGCACTTCATTCAACCCCGAACAACGCACACCTGGCAGCCCCGGTCTATCTACCAAATCTGGAAACAATCCACTCGTATAGTCGGCGTCCCCTCTAGAAATGATCCGTGCTGAATATCGACGGGGAATTTTTGGCGGTCGGTGGTTCTATCCGAAGCTCTTCCGGCTTCTCATCGGTGATCACATTCGGGATACGCTTGCGCTTGCCGAATGCTTGAGGAAAAGGCCGCATTCCGACCGCTCATCCGTGGGTGAAAGCGCGCACGCACCTACTTCGCTTGGCGATTGCGTTTTGAAAAGTCAGCTTCGTTTTGGGCATATATCGTCTAGGAAGACTTGGCATAGCTCGTGCAAACCAGGAAATAGTCGCCCAGAAGGCCGTGTTAGCAATCATGGAAAAACACCCCAAAGGCCAGTGTGCCCGAACTCTGCTTACTTCCGTATTTGGCCCCTACGCATGCGACGACGAATTCGGAAGCCGAGCCATCAACCCAATGGAGCTGTATCATAACCAGGTGACGCGCGAGCAGGGGGCGTTCTCCTTGCGCATGTTCCACCGGTCCTGGGGCATCATGATGATCCAGGAGAACATCTCGGCGCCTTGTACGGTGCTCGACTTCCCGACTCGCGACGCCTTGGAGCGCGAGCTAACCAAACAGGAATACGACATCGTGGGGATCTCCTCGATCATTGTGAATGTCGGGAAGGTGCGAGAGATGTGCCGCATGGTGCGGCGCTTATCGCCCAGCTCGGTCATTGTTGTGGGCGGCCACGTCACGGCCATTCCGGGAATCGAGAAGATGGTGGACGCGGACCACTTCGTGAAGGGCGATGGCATCTCCTGGATGCGGCGCTATCTCGGCGAAGACGAGCAGGCTCCCATCCGCCACCCGCACATCGTTTCCGGGTTCGGGCAACGCACCATGGGCATCCGGGTTCCTGCACCAAACGGACACACGGCAGCGACGCTCATTACCTCGGTCGGCTGTCCCATGGGCTGTAATTTCTGCACTACCTCGGCGTTTTTCGGCGGCAAGGGCAAAGTGCTGACATTCTACGACACGGGCAGAGCGCTGTTCGAGCTGATGAGTGAGATGGAGGCGTCCATGGGTGTACGGTCATTCTTTATCATGGACGAGAACTTCCTCCTGTATCGCAAACGCGCCATGGACCTGCTGGAGCGCATGAAACAGCACGGCAAGAGCTGGGCGTTCTACGTGTTCTCCTCGGTGAACGCGATCCGGAAGTATTCGATGCGCGAGCTGGTTGAGCTGGGTATCTCGTGGATCTGGATGGGGCTGGAATCGCACGGGTCGAATTACGTCAAACTCAAAGGCGCTGACACTGCCACGCTGACGCGCGAATTGCGGAGCCACGGCATCAAGCTGTTGGGCTCCACCATCGTGGGGCTGGAGCATCACACGCCGGAAAACATCAGCGACGAGATCGAGCATGCCATCAGCCATGAAACCGACTTCCACCAGTTCATGCTCTATACTCCCGTTCCCGGCACACCTTTGTATTCCGAGATCGAGAGGCAAGGCCGCCTGCTGCCCGACGTGGAATTGGCCGACATTCACGGCCAGGACAAGTTCAACTTTCGCCACGCGGCAATTTCCCGCGACGACTCGAAGCGGTTCCTGGATGGCGCATTCCGGCGCGACTTCGAACGCAACGGGCCGAGCCTGTACCGCATCTGTCGCACGATGCTACAGGGCTGGAAGCGTTACAAGAACGATCCGGATATGAGGGTTCGTGCACGATTCGAGTGGGAGGTGCGGTCGCTCAGAGGCACTTACGCCGCCCTGTTATGGGCAATGGAGAAGCGCCTGCGCCACACCAACCCGGCCGTTGGCGCCCAAGTGCGCGCTTTGCGCGAAGACATAGCTGCGGAATTCGGCTTCGTTCCCAGAGCTTGGGCCGCGATGTTGGGACCGTTTCTGTTGTGGACCAGCCGCCGCGAGGAAAAGCGTCTCGCGCGCGGTGTGACCTACGAACCGAAGACCATTATCGAGCGCCGTCACTGGGGTGAAGCGTGAGCTTCCGGTCGTTCAATCCTGTAAGCCGGGACATTCATTTTAGTTGGCCAAGCGACCATAATGTGTTAGATGAGCGCCTGTTTCTTGATCTCCGCTCGCGATCGGCCGAAAGAAAAGAGGGGCCATATCCGTGGGATGGTGCGTTTGGTTTTCGCGATTCTTCTCTCGTCTTCGATTTCACACGGCTATACCGTTCTGCCCCATGAAGCGATCATTGACTCGGTTTGGGATGCCTCTCTCAAGAAACTGCTCCTCAAACGATTCCCCGACGCCACTCCGGAGGAACTGGAGCAGGCGCACGCCTACGCTTACGGGGGCTGCATTATTCAGGACATGGGATATTATCCCTTCAGCAGCCGCTTTTTTAGCGATCTCACGCATTACGTCGCAGTGGTGATTTCATCACAGCGCTGATCCGCGAATCTCAGGACCTCAACGAATATGCATTCGCTCTGGGAGCGCTGGAACACTATGCCGCCGATACCGAGGGACACTGCTTCGCCACCAACCGCGCGGTGCCGATGTTGGATCCCGAGCTGCGGCGGAAATACGGCAGTGCTGTGACCTATTGGGATAATCCGGTCGCGCACATCCGGACGGAGTTCGGCTTCGACGTGCTCCAAGTCGCGTCGGGGAGATACGCTCCGGACCGGTACAGGAGCTTCATCGGTTTTCAAGTATCTAGGGACGAGCTTGAGCACGCGTTCTTGGATACCTATGGCATCGAAATGAAGGACGTGTTCGGAAATGTGACCCTAGCGCTCGGGTCCTACCGGTATGCCGTCAAGTCGATCGTTCCGGGCATGACGAAAGAGATCCCCGGCATCACACGCACCTGTTCCGGATCATTCCGACGTCGGGTCCGTTCAGTGCGCTCAAGATCCGCACGCCGACTCCGGAGGTGGAGAAACTGTTCATGGCTAGCTTTAACGCGACCGTGGACCGCTACAAAGCGGTGCTCGCAAACGTGGACGCCGGCGGGCCTGAACTGCCGAACGAGAATTTCGATGCCGGCGGAGCAACCATCGCCGGCAAATATAAGGGAACCGATGAAGCCTATACAAAGCTGCTGGGGAAGTTGGCAGATCGCCAGTTCGCCGGGATCCAGCCCGACCTTCGTCAGAATATTCTGGCGTACCCGACCGTCTCCGCGAAGTCCACCAAGGCTGAAAGAGCCGAAGCAGCGAAGCTGGTCGACCAGCTCGATCGGCTGAAAGCATTTCCAGAGGCTGCCCCTGCGACACAAGTGCGCTGAATATGTTGGTGTTGAGCGCGATGCTTACCGAGGGCCACCTGTATCGCGGAAGGGCATCCGGAACTTGCGAGCGATGTCCGGCCAAAATTCCCGAAGGACGTCGGTCCCCATGCTTACCGCGAGGGCATAGCCACTTACCCTCAGGGCGGGCGTAAGCCCGCGTTCGTTGCCCGGATGATAGACGTCGCTGAGCCCAACCGCGGTCGCCGTTCCCAACCACTGCGAGATGTTGAACATGTGTTTGCCGCTATCGCGCTGCGCGACAAAGGTATGCTCGACTGCGTGGAAGAAGCGCTGCCTGCCGCTGCCGTGAATCAGGCGGTAATATCGAGGGTCCTCGCAAAGATCGTTGGATATGCGAAATCCGTGAAAAATCTCCAGGTTGTCTGCCCGGCGAAGTCGGCGCCAAAGCGTTTTCCGTAAGCCTCGGCGCCTGGTCCGAACGTGGGGTCCCGGTTGGATCCCTGATCCGATCCTGCGTTGAACCCGGCCTCAAAAAATGAGATTGGATCAAAGGTATCCCGGACGAACAGCATGAACTTGTCTTTGACCGCGAGTGAGCACAGTACGGTTCCGGGTTTGTAATGCGGAGGGTGCGCCGATTTGAGCTCCAGTTTCCGGGCGAAAGCCTCGACCACCTTCTGGAATGGACCTTGATAGTCTTGCCATCTAAGGAGCGGCGGCGGTTCCAGGCACGGGCCGCCGCGTTTTTCTTGGTTTCCTCTTGCTGCGCGGAGACCGGGAAGGGTGCCCCCGCCAAAAGGGCATCCTGTGAAGTGGCATCCGGTAAAGCCAGGCTCGGCAGGGTATCACCCGCGAAACCAGAAAGCTGGAAGCGGTCTGCCTCCTGCGCAGGACAGATCGTAGGCACGATCAAGCAGAGGAGTGCAGTAAGCAGTAAGAGGTAGCGCAGCGCTTTCCGGCGCGGCGCGCGCGCCAGGCTCTTGCATCTTCTTGGTTCGCATGATCACGGTTGCCTCCTGGCGGTCACTGGGGCTTTTGACTGCTGAGAGGCATCGTGAGCTCGCCGGCTTCTGCCCGCTTGTATTCCGAAAAAGTCAGGAGACGATCAATCATGAGACTCTTCACGAAGAAGATTTTCGCGGCCGCTCGTATTTCAATGTGTTCCGGCATCCAGATCCCCTCGTCGCTGCGCGTCTGCTCCATCGTAATGTGTGAGCCGCGCAGCACGCGCACCAGGAATGATCCGATCGAGAATGGCTGGATTACCTGCCCATCGGCCTTGATCCAGCCGGAGTCCTGCTTGTCGACCCACAGCTTACCCTCCAGCTTGGAGAAAATCTTGCCGTACGTGCCTTGCGGGTGGTAGCCGGGGTGCGGCGTCGCTTGAAGTACGTAGGCCGGGCGGCCGTTGACTACCTCTTCGCTCACGAGTTGGAAGTCGAAGGCCTTGGGAACTTCCAGGACGATTGACGCGTTCTCCTCCTCCTGCCTGCGTAATCGCTCGATCCGCTGCTCTGGAGTTTCCCGCTTCAACTTGTCGAGCCTCTCTTTCTGTTTTCGTTCCTCCTCGGCCGAGGGAGGCCGCCCGTCGCGTTCCAAGAGTTGC
>JBEKBK010000563.1:0-5433 GCA_050015435.1 Bryobacteraceae bacterium | reverse complement strand
GAGACCGACGTGCCCGCAATGCCCGATATTTCTGGATCTTCGAAGGGCACCTGATCGACGCCGCTCAAGCGTTCCTCGAAGGAGAACAAAATTTCATCGGTCAGCCGCAGAACCCGCTGACTTTGCGGATGCGCTCGCAGAAAGAGGACGGTCTCATGAAGCTTAATCAAATGTGCCGGATTCCGGAATCGCGTGCGCCGCAAATCAGCGAGCAACACGGCGGTCTGCCGAGCCGCCTTGGATCCGAACTGCCCTTTGAAAGCCGCGAGACGATCGAGCGCACGCACCTCGCCAGTGTACCCTTTAGAGATTGCATGCCGAAACAAGCAATGGCAGACATGTTGACGGAAGCTTTGGCTGGTTCGCGATGGGAACGGCGGCAGGCGGGTCGCGCATTGCATGACGAGGTTGGCCCCCTGCTCACGGCGGCCGGCTTGCGGCTGCAGCTCCTTCGAATGGATTTTCCGGATGCTGCCGCGCGCCTCAACGAAGTCCTGCAAACGCTCGATGACGCCATGGAGCGGGTGCGGGCGTTAAGCCAGCGTCTGAGCCCGTCACCGGTTCATCGTACCGGGCTCAAGAATGCCCTCGAGCAATTGGCCGATTCCTACCGTGAAAAATTCAGCGGAAAAATTTTGTTCGGATTCACGAGCCCGGCGCGTCCGCCTCTCGACGCAGCCGTGGCCATCTATGACGTGACGGCCGCGGCCATCAGCGACGCGATCGAGCGCGCAGAGGCCTCACGAATCGAAATTTCGGTCCGGGGATCGAAGCGTCTAAGCGTGCGTGTGAAGGACAACGGGCACGCTCGCGGCACGGGAAAAGACCTCCTTTTGGCAGCACGGGTCGCCCGTCATGCCAACGTAACTTTGGAGGTTGCTGCCGGAAAGGGTACAATTGTCTGGATTCATCATGATCTTCGACGTTCTTCTGGTGGATGATCATAAGATCATGCGGGACGGCATTAAAGCCATTCTGGGACGGGGTGAAGAGTTCCGGGTGGTCGGCGAAGCCGAAAATGGCACGGATGCCGTGCAGTTCGTGAAGCGGTCGCGCCCTGACCTGGTATTGATGGATATCGGACTGCCGGGCCTCAGCGGTGTCGAAACCACCGCCGAGATTCTGCGTTTTCATCCGGAATGTAAAGTCGTCATCCTCTCCATGTATGACGACGAGAATTCCGTGGTGGGCGCCATTCGCTCCGGCGCGCGGGCCTTCATCCTCAAGAAAGCTTCCGACACGGACCTGCTCGACGCGATGAGAATGGTGGCGAGGGGCGGCGCCTACCTGAGTCCCCAGGTTTCGGATCGCTTGCTGAATCGAATTCAGAAGGGCGATCTGGAAGCCAAGCAATCGCCGCCGGTGCTCGAAGTGCTCTCGCCGCGCGAGCTGCAAGTGCTGCGCATGGTGGCTGAGGGCAAAACCAGTAAAGAAATCGCGGTCATGCTGGATTTGCGGGAACAGACCGTTCGCAGTTACCGGAAAACGATGATGAAGAAACTAGGTGTTAATAACGTCGCGGGCTTGACGCAACTGGCCCTGTCCACCGGACTGACTCAGCTTACTCGTCAGGCAGCCTCTGATGAATCCGACTAACGATGAATCCGATCAAGCGGGATTCGCCGTGGGGACCGATCGCGGTTAGTGACGCGCACGTTCATTTTTTCTCCTACGCATTTTTCGAGAAACTCGCGGCGCAAAAGCCCGGCTTGACGATCGAGGCCATGCAGGCGCAACTCGGCTGGCACATGCCGCCGACGGAGCCTGCGCAACTTGCGGCGCTCTGGGCGCAGGAGCTCGACAAACATGGAGTCGCGCACGCGGCGTTGATCGCCAGTGCCCCGGGGGATGAGGCCTCCGTGGAAGCGGCCGCGCGCGCGTTCCCGGACCGATTCTTCGCCTACTCCATGGTGGATCCTTCGCGAGGATGGCGTCCTGCCGAGTTGGCCGCAATCCGCGCCGTTTGCTTGTTCCCAGCGATGCACCGGTACTCCGTGCAGAGCGCTGAAACCCGGCGCGTTTTTGACTGGGCGGAGCAGGAGCGGCGAACGGTTTTCGTGCACTGCGGCGTCTTGAGCGTGGGAGTGCGCCGGAAACTCGGGCTCGATTCGCCGTTCGATATGCGCTTTTCGAATCCCATCGATTTGCAATCCGTGGCGCTGCGCTATCCTACCGTGCCGATCGTGGTGCCGCACTTCGGCGCGGGCTATTTTCGGGAGACCTTGATGCTCGCCGATCTCTGCCCGAACGTGTATCTCGACACCTCCAGCTCGAATCGCTGGATGCTCTATCAAGCGTCCAACCTGAATTTGCGCCAGGTCTTTCATCATGCCCTGAGCGTGGTCGGTCCGAAGCGCTTGCTGTTTGGATCGGATTCATCTTACTTCCCGAGAGGCTGGCATCAACAGATCTTCGAGGAGCAGGCGCGTGCGCTGTATGAGCTGGATCTGAGCATGGGCGACGCCCGGTCCATTTTCAGTGAAAATCTGCTGAGAATAATTTCGGGCTAATCCGACCCCTGATAGGTGATTGTACGTATCCGCTGGCGGATGCCTTTGCCGGTTTTTTCTTATCCGATAGGGCCTGCGCCTCGGACCGCAGTGCTGGTCCCTGGTTTCCGATCACGAGGATCGGTCCGGGTCTTCCCTGACGGCTGGAATGAAGCTGCACGGCGGTACGCTCCCGAGGCGATCGCCGCGACCCTGCACCAGTTCGGGTCACTCATCGAGCTCGGAATCCCTGCGCCGAGCCACGCGGTGATCGTGATTTCCGTGGCAGATGGTCCCAGGCTGACTGACTCCGATCGGGAGCGGCTTTGGGCGGCATTCCGAGTACCAGTGTTCGAGCAGGTGATCAGCCGGCGCGGGGAATTGCTCGCCACGGATTGCGCAGCGCACGGCGGCCTGCATCTGGAATCGCCAAGTTTCCCCATGACTGAAGCCGAACTCGATACATCGCGCTGTGCGTGTGGGCGCACGACCCCCCGATTGCGTTTGACGAACTCCGGGACTATCATCGGGATCGCAAGAGGAGGATTCTGTAAATGACCAGTTATCTACTGCAAGTGGCTTACACGCCCGAAGCGTGGGCCAGCCTAATCGCGGATCCCCGCGATCGAATTGGTGAAGTTCGCCCAGTGGTGGAAAAGCTAGGCGGCAAGATCGCACATGGATGGTTCGCTTTCGGCGACTACGATCTGGTGGCCATCGTCGAGATGCCGAGCAACGTCGAGGCTGCTGCGTTCTCGGTGGCGGCGGCCGCGGGAGGAGCCATCCGCGCCATTAAAACCACCCCGTTGATGACAACGCACGAAGGAATCGAAGCGCTGAAGAAAGCGAGCAAATCAGGCTACAAAGCGCCCTCGCGCGTGGCCCACGCTTGAGAATGCCGATTCATGCTATCATGCGGCATGAGGGCATGACAGCATGGAGACGCTTGTAAAAACGATTGGCTCCAGCGGACAGATCTCTTTCGGCAAACAACATGCCGGGCGGACCGTTACGGTGGAAGAGATCGAAGAGGGGGTGTGGCTGGTAAGAACCGCACGAATTATCCCCGACAACGAGTTGTGGCTCCACGAGTCGGCGGTCAAGAAGACACTCGATCGGGCGATCGAATGGGCGGAGAAGAATCCGCCCCGCCCATCCGACCTTAAGAAGTTGGAAACGCGGCTGAAGCGGCACAAGTGAGCAGGATGTGCCGGGGGTCTTGCTCGATCTGAACAATCCAACGTTTCAGGAATCCTGGTTCGCGCTGGAGCGCGGAGAAGCATTGGCCGTCCTGGCCACGCTGACCAAGATCCATCAAATGGAGTGGCAACAGCTGTACAGCGATCGAGGGCTGCGATGGGAAGCGATTCTGTCGCGATCCGGGCCGGGCGGCGCGCGCATTTATAGTTTTCGTGTTACTCAGCGAATCCGGGGGGTTGGCTATCGGGATCGTGATTTTTTGAGGCTTCTCTCGATCCACGCGGATCACGATTCCGCGTACAGATGATTGCACCCCACCAAAAACTTTAGCCCAGAGGCGAAAGATTTTCCCGGCTCCAACCGATTCATAGGCATGCCAATTGTCCTTAACGGGGTGGTCGGGATGCCTCGCCCTGGCGGCGCGCCCGGCAGTCTCACGTTTGTCACTCAAGCCGTAACCGAGGTCGTTCCGGAAAATCGCACGCCAGAGCCCGCGATAAAAAAGCCGTCGATAAGGGCCGTCGGCAATTCCGACCCGAACTTGCCCAGCTTCGTCGAGATCGGCGCGCACACCTACTACATCCCTGCCGAGACGAAGTTCATCAACTACATGCCTCCGGAGAAGATCATCGTTGGCAAGTACTGCTCGATTTCCCGCCAGGTCTGTATTATGGTCGGTGGCAATCACGCGACCGACACCATTTCGACCTATCCTTTCGAAGCCCTGTTGTTCAACCAACCGAATCCGACTCGCTGCTACAGGACCACGCGCAACACCGAGATTGGAAGTGATGTCTGGATCGGATATGGCGCGCATATCGCCGGCGGAGTACACGTTGGGCACGGCGCCGTCATCGCGAGCCGCGCCACGGTTTTTGCGGACGTTCCGCCCTAT
The DNA here is from genome assembly GCA_050015435.1 of Bryobacteraceae bacterium. Taxonomy (GTDB): domain Bacteria; phylum Acidobacteriota; class Terriglobia; order Bryobacterales; family Bryobacteraceae; genus Palsa-187. The sequence continues at coordinate 849 of JBEKBK010000563.1, read as the reverse complement.
GCGATCGTGGTGGGCAACCCTGCTCGCGTGACGAAGTACCGGTTCAGCGAAGAAACGATCGAAAAGCTGTTGCGAATCGCCTGGTGGGATTGGTCCGATGAAACTGTTCGCAACAACCTCGAATGGTTCTATCGCCCGGTATCGGAGTTCGTGCAACAGTTTGAATCCCAGCCTTCGCGCCCCTAGCGCGATTTTCACCGGTCTTACAACTGCGCTAAGCTGAGTCAACGTTATGCCACTCCAGGCAGGCGACCGTCTCGGCCTCTACGAGATCATCGCGCCCATCGGCGCGGGCGGCATGGGCGAGGTGTACCGGGCCAGGGACACCAAGCTGGATCGCGAAGTAGCGATCAAGGTTTTACCCGCGGCTCTCGCGCACGACCCGGAGCGTCTCGCACGATTCGAACGCGAAGCGAAAGTTCTTGCCTCGCTGAACCATCCCAGCATCGCGCAAATTTACAGAGTGGAAGAACGCGCGTTGGTGATGGAGCTGGTTCAGGGACAGACGCTCAAGGGACCGCTCCCGCTTGAGACCGCGCTCGAATACGCGAAGAAAATTGCAGAAGCGCTCGAAGCCGCGCATGAGAAAGGGATCATCCATCGCGACCTCAAGCCCGCTAACGTCATGGTCACGCCGGCGGGCGTGGTCAAGGTGCTGGACTTTGGACTGGCGGCGGTCACGCCGGGTTCTAGCTCAGATGCCAGCGACCCGACGAACTCGCCTACGCTCACGATGGGGGTGACGGAATCTGGCGTGATCATGGGCACGGCGGCGTACATGAGTCCCGAACAGGCCAGCGGGAAGCCGGTGGATAAGCGCGCGGACATCTGGTCGTTCGGCTTCGTTCT
>JBEKBK010000562.1:0-5503 GCA_050015435.1 Bryobacteraceae bacterium | reverse complement strand
TTCAGTATCCGTGTCGTCATTCTCATGCACATGGGCATAATACGTTGCAGCCGCCATGCCGCCGGCCAGAAGGACCGCGAGCGCAAAACAAGTTACCGTCTTCGCGTTCCAGGCCCGCTCGTGCGCCACCGCGGAGACGGTGGCCAATACGGTGACCAGTGCGAGGCCGAGCGTCAAGCCGAGGTTGGTGTACCACGGAATCATGTCCAGATGGCCCTGCCCGCCGACTTGGCTCCACAACTCCGAAATCGACAACACCGCCAGTAAGAACTCCAATGCATAGAAGAGCCTCGGGAAGTGAGAGGGCATCGAGTGGACGCGCTACTATATTGTACTTGAAGGATCTGTTCGCTTTTCTCCGTATTCCCAGCGTCAGCGCGCTTTCCGGGCACTCGGACGACATAGGCCGGGCGGCCGCATTCGTTCGGGATTGGCTGGAACAGGCCGGGCTCGATCACGCGCGTCTGGTCGAGGGACGCGGTAATCCTCTCGTGCTCGCGGAATGGATGGGCGCGAAAGGGAAACCCACCTTGCTACTGTATGGCCATTACGACGTCCAGCCTCCAGATCCGATCGAGGAGTGGGTTTCACCTCCGTTCGACCCCGTAATCCGAGAGGGGAACCTCTACGCGCGCGGCGCGGCCGACGACAAAGGACAGTTGTTCATTCTAATGGAGGCGGTCGCACGCGGGCTCCGCGAACCCGGCGGCCTCCCGGTAAACGTGAAATTCCTGATCGAAGGCGAGGAGGAATCGAGCGGTGAACACATCGAACGATATGTGCCCGCCCACGCGGGCGAACTGTGCGCCGACGCAGCCGTCATTTGCGATACGGCGATGTTCGCTCCGGACCTTCCTACCCTGACGACCGGCTTGCGCGGCATCGTTTACGGGGAGATCCAGGTGCGGGGCGCGCGCAACGATTTGCATTCGGGCGACTACGGCGGCGCCGCGCCGAATGCGATCGAGGCGGCCGCGCAGATTGTGTGCGCGCTCAAGGACAGGGATGGGCACATCCGCATCCCTGGCCTGTATGATCGCGTGGAGCGGCCAAGCCCGGCGGAACTGGACGCTTGGCGCAAACTGCCTTTCGACGTCGAGGCATACCGTGAGAAGGAGATCGGGGCTTCAGCGCTCGCGGGCGAGCCCGAAATCCCGCTTTTCGAACGGTTGTGGGCGCGTCCGACGCTCGAATTGCACGGCATCCGCGGGGGCTTTACTGGAGAAGGCTCCAAGACCGTGATTCCGGCCCGCGCGGTCGCCAAGATCAGCCTGCGGCTGGTTCCCGATCAGCGCCCGGAGGAGGTGGTGAGCCAACTCCGGGATGCCATCGCTCATGCCACTCCGCGCGGTGTTCAAGCCAGTTTCGAGCTGCTCTCCGCATCTGCTCCGTGCGTGGTGAATCCGGAAAATCCGTTCATCCGGGAAGCTGCGGCTGCGATGCAGCGAGTGTTCGATCGGGAAACAGTTTACGTACGCTGCGGCGGGTCGATCCCTATCGTGGGTCTGTTTGAAAAGAGTCTCGGAATTCCTAGTGTGCTGATGGGGTTCGGACTTCCCGACGACAACATCCATGCGCCCAACGAGAAGATGTCGATTTCAAACTACTCGAAAGGGCTCGATGCCGTCTCCGAATATTTTCAGAGGTTAGCGAGTCTTACGCGCGCTTAGCAAATTTGCGGCGGAAGGCCAACAGTCCGGCAACCCCAGTCAGTAAGAGCGCGGCTGAGCCAGGTTCCGGTGTAGTTACTTGGATATCCACTCCGAAATCGCCCTGGTAGCCCGGACTGCTAGGGGTACCCAGACTATTGTCTGAGAAAAAGCTATCGAGGGTCCCCACTACCAAATAAGGCGCCGCTACAACCAGGTTTGTCACCGGTAGGTAGAAATCATCCGGGATCGTCGTGTTCGTGCCATCGGACGAGGTCAGGTTCGGATTGTTGTTGATGTTGGGCAAGCCGGAGGAAACCTCACCCGGCAGCCGAATGACGTTGTTCACAGCCAACAGCGTATTGCTGTTGGAGAAGACCCCAGCCAGGTATGATGATGATGCCGGATACACTTGGCAACTGGTTCCTGAGAAAACGCATAAGCCACCCACATCGGTAACCGTGATCGTGTCGCCGACGTATTGGCTCAAGTTGATGAAGGTGGGGCTATTGCTGCAACCCGCCACCACGCCAGCGTACGCGCCGCAGCTGTCGCTCGCGCTTTGGTATAGGAAAGTCCCCTGTGGGCTTACCGCAAAGAAGCCAAGATCAATCGTTGTAGCATTTGCGCCGCTGGCTCCCACCAGTGCCGCAACAATAAAGCTCAATGTTGTTTTCATGACGTCCTCCGACTGCCATTTTCCAGTACGCCTTAGGAGTACCGGCTATTCTAGTAAAACCAAGCATACCACAATGAATCTGAAGAGGAAAGCGCCTAAGTACTACCCTCTCGGTCTAGAGCGCACGTGCCTAGGAGTGACCCTCACTCCTACTTAGGAAGAAAACCGTAGCCGCAACCCGGCCATTACACGGGCTTGAGGCAAAATTCCCATCCGTGAAGCGATCCATCCTTCTCCAACTCTATCGAGAGGATGAATCGTGTTCTATAGGGTACTTCTGTATTTCCAATAGTACGGACGGGACGAAGGTTCTAGGAGTCACCTACGTCCCGGGGTCGAAGGGGGATGGAGGAGGAGGGACGTCAGGCAGCCGTAGTCGCGCCGCCGGCGAGTGATTTCGCAGCCTGTAGGGCCGACTCATAATTGGGATGGTCGGCGACTTCCTTTACGTACTCGGCGTGCCGGATCACGTTATCCTTGTCCACTACGAAGATGGCCCGGCTTTCAATCCGCAGGTCCTTGATCAGGGTGCCGTAACTCTCCCCAAAGGAACCATTGCGGTGGTCTGAAACCATTTTGACGTGATCCACACCGAACGCGCCGCACCATCGCTTCTGCGCGAACGGCAGATCCATGCTGATGGTGTAGATGCTGACATTAGGCAGTTTACCGGCTTCCTCATTGAAGCGCTTGGTTTGGGCATCGCACACCGGTGTATCGAGCGAAGGGACGACGCTGAAGATTCGCACGCCGTTCCCGGTGGCCGCGAGGTCGACCGGTTTTAGCGAATCATCGACCGCTTGAAAATCGGGCGCCTTGTCGCCGGTTTTCAGCTCCGGCCCAACGACGGTCATCGGATTACCTCTGAGTGTAGTTGCTCCTGGTCTTTCCATAGGCTCATTGTAATTGATTCTCAAATTCCCCTAGATCCGTGGTCGGCAACTGGCAGGTGTAGTTTTCGCAGACGTACGCGGTGGGACGTTCCTCGATGGGCGGCATAAGGGTCGGGGCATCGTTGCCCATCAGCACCACGGCATTCGGGAGGAACCGTTTGCGAATTACGCCCAGAATTTGGCGCATATGCTCATCCTCGCGTGGGCCCGCCAGCACGATTTCCCGGGGGCGCGCGAGCGCGAACGCGAGGGCTGCGAGCATCTGCGGGAGTCCAGCGCCCGCGGACTTCAACCTGTGCGCGAACGCCTCAAACGTTCCTTCCGCGGATTGGCGAAATTCGTCGCGTCCGGTCATGCGCGCCAGGCGCAGCAGCGCCATCGCCATCGCTGAATTTCCCGAGGGTTCCGCGCCATCATGGTCGTCCTTCAGGCGCAGAACCAGGTCCGCCCCGGCGGCGGTGCTATAGAATCCCCCGTTTTCGGTATCCTCGAACAGCTCCCTCGCCTTGGCCGCCAGCCGCGCTGCGAACATTAGGTCCTCGTGATCGAACGCGGTTTCGTAAAGATCCAGAAGCGCGTTCACGAGGAATCCGTAATCATCCAGGAAGCCGTCGATCATCGCCTCCCCATCCCGATAGCGGCGGAGCAGAATGCCCCGCGACTCGTCATACAGCCGGCGCCGGATGAAACTGGCGGCGCCGCGGGCCGCGTCAGCATAACGCGGCTCGTCGAGAATCTGCGCGCCTTTGGCGAAGGCCGAGATCATGAGACCATTCCACGCGGTGAGAATCTTGTCATCCAGATGAGGACGCGGACGCGTTGACCGCCGGTCAAGCAGCTTGGCGGACGCGTTCGCGAGCACGGTGCGCGCTTCCTGGGCGCTCACCTTGAAATGTGTGGATGATTCCTCAACGGTGTGCGCCTGATAAAGTATGTTGGCTCCGCCGAACTCGCCGTGCGGATCTTCGGCGACATTCCCCTGCGGCTCTACGCCGAATCGATAGCAGAATAGCGCGGCGTCGGAGGGGGCTAGCGCGCCTTCAATTTCGGCTTTGGTCCATACATAGAAGGCTCCTTCGTGCTTTCGGTGAGGGTGCTCGGGATCGGTTGCGCTGTCCGCATCCTCGGCCGAGTAGAAACCGCCGTCGGCGTGGGCGAGGTCGCGCAGTACATACGAGAAGATTTCGCGCACAGCGTCGGCGTACTGCGGATCGCGTGTAATTTGAAACGCCTCCAGATACGAAGTCGCGAGTTGAGCCTGGTCGTACAGCATTTTTTCAAAATGCGGCACGAACCAGCGCTCGTCGACCGAATAGCGATGAAATCCACCGCCCAGTTGATCGTTCATCCCGCCCTTTGCCATTTCACGAAGGGTCAGCAATACCATCTCGAGCGCTTCTTCGTTCCCGATCCCGGCAAAGTAGCGAACCAGGAAGTTGTGAACGCTGGGGCGAGGGAACTTGGGCGCTCCGCCGAATCCGCCAAGCTTGGTATCGAACATGCGGCGGAACGCGAAGAACCCGGAATCCAGCGCCTCCTTGCCTGCTTCGCCCGCTGTGCCGGCGCCGCGCGACACCTCTGAGTACTGCTGGAGCTGGGAAAGCACCTGCGCGCCGGATTCTTCGACGCGCGTTCTATCCTCTCGCCACGCCCTTGCGAGATTCTCGAGAATCGCCCGGAATCCTGGGCGTCCGTAACGATTGTCAGGGGGGAAATAGGTGCCTCCGAAGAACGGCTTGCGCTCCGGCGTCAGCCATACGGACATCGGCCATCCTCCACTGCCGGTCGAAGCCTGCACGAACAACATGTAGATTCGATCGACGTCCGGGCGCTCCTCTCGATCGACTTTGATCGACACAAAGAAATCATTCAGCGTCTTCGCTACTTCCTCGTTTTCGAAGGACTCGCGCTCCATGACGTGGCACCAGTGGCAGGTCGAATATCCGATCGAGAGAAAAATGGGCTTGTTCTCCTGCGCTGCCCGGGCGAACGCTTCCTCGCCCCAGGGATACCAATCCACCGGGTTGTGTGCGTGCTGGAGGAGATACGGACTTTTCTCATGGATCAGACGGTTCGTGGTCATGCAGGAAGCTAGATTGTAGCGCGCGCCTGAGCCGCTGGGCATTTGTAACGGCACCTCACAAATGCCCCGGGACGTATCGCCGGATTGATCGGCATAGGGGCGACGGTCACCCGCCGACCCCTGCCACACCACCGTGCGTACGGGTCCGTACACGGCGGTTCGAGTCGGTTACGCCGACAGTTCCTCGAACAATGACGGA
>JBEKBK010000561.1:0-5535 GCA_050015435.1 Bryobacteraceae bacterium | reverse complement strand
GTTACGGCGACGCCGACCCGTCCAACGTCTCCTCGCTCGTCCGCGGGGCCGAGATGCAGGTGGCCGAAACCCGTGCCGTCAATCGCGCCCTGCGCAAGGCCTACGGCATCGGCATCTGCTCGGTCGAGGAAATCGGGACGAGCCCGCGTATGGCTGAGAAGCTCCCGCCACAGAATGCGAACGGCAATGGGAACGGCGCTGGCCCCAAGGTGCGGGACCGCCTCTGTCAGATCATCCGCCAGCACAAGCTCGACCCAGAACTCGTTAAGGTTTACGCCGTCGACTTCTGCGGCACAAAGACGCTCCGAGAGGCCACCCGCGAACAGGTTGAGAACTTCGTCCAGCAACTGGCCGACTGGGCCGGGAAAGATCGCAATGCCCTACTCTGCCAACTCAACAGCTATCTCGGCCAGAAGGAAGGTGCGGCATGAAACGCCAGATCGCCGGCTTGCTCGCCGCGGATCGCTGTGCCGCCGACCAAATCCCCGACGGAGTCTCCTCGTTCGGGCGCAACGAGTCCATTTTCGTCGGCAAGCGCAAAAACCCTACTACACGCTCAGCCTGACCATCCCCGAGCCCAGCCGTCTTGCGGGCCATGTCATTTCCAGCCGCCTCTATTGCAACCCCAAAGCCCTGTGGAAGCTGAACTGGTTCCTGCGCGACTTTGGCTACGACACCGAAATGCTCCGACGGGACGAGGTGGATGAAACTCAGCTTGTCGGTCTGAAGGGCGTGGTCAAGATTAGCCACATCTTTTTCAACGGCGCTTCCCTGCTCCGACTCGACGGTTTTGCCCCTGCCGCCCGCTGGGAAGAACTTTCACCCCGCATAGCGGGATCCGCTTTCCACAGAATCCCTGCACAACCTGCCCATTCATAGGGCTCTGCCTCGATAAGCGTGACTTGGTCGAAGCCGCCCTCGTGCGCAAGCCGGGAGTTGATCTTGGTCTGTTTGACGAACTTTCGTTTTAGGCCGATGCCGATGCCGCCCAAGCTCAATCGCAAGCGCGCGCTGTTTGTCCTCACCAAGATTGACGAGATCCTGGCGTGGGAAAAGCAGAAAGAGGCAGAGCCGCGATACCCGTTTCGTCGAGCTTGGCCGGTATCTGTGCGAGGTGCGGGCGGGGCAGTACTGGAGGCTAGAGAACCTGAAGTCGTTTGACGAGTTCCTGGCGCGGCGGTTCCCGGAATCGTGAAGGAAGGCGTACTACCTGATGTCCATCCACGACCACCTGCCGCCGCAGGCAGGACGTGAACTGAAGGAAGTGGGATGGACAAAGGAGCTGGAACTGGCGAAACTCGCGCGCCGGGACGGTCAGCACTTCGATTGTGCAACCTGGTTGCACAAAGCCCGCTCCATGCCGAGAGAAGAGTTCACGCGGGTGGTGGAAAAGGAACTGACAGGGAGGGAGACCGAGCCGCATGAGATCATCTACTTCAAGGTCTACAAGAGTCAGATCCCGGTGATCGAGCAAGCGATCGAGACGGCAGCCCTCATGCTGGGCACGGACAAATCGAGCGGCTATTGTCTGGAGATGATCTGTGCCGACTTCCTCGCCGGCGCGCACCTGGACGATGGCAACCCGGAGATCCTGCTCCATTCGATCTCACGCTACTACAGGTTCTTGCCCGGCGAACAGCAGCAGGCGTTCCTCGAAAACCTGCGTGAGAAGGCGTCATGAGAATGATTCGCCCCAAAGCCGCTCCCTTGCGGCTGGACCCCTTGTCGTACGAAAGTCTGCGCCAGCAGATCCTGCATCGCGATGGTTGGAGGTGTCAATCGTGTGGCACGATGACGAATGTTGAGGCGCACCACAGGCAGTTCCGCAGCCATTCGGGAGCCGACTCCGAGGAGAACTTGATCGCGCTCTGCGCGGCATGCCACGCCAGAACGCATTTGCGGCTGAGCCGACGACCTGCGCACCAACGTCAGGAGACACAATTTCGTTCCCGCACGGGAGGCTACAACGGAGCTGCATTGCAGGTCTCAATCGCAGGTCTCAACTACCTGGTCTGTTGGCAGTCCCTACGCGGCCCTTTTTACAGCAGTGGAAAGCTCGTTTCCGGACAAGGCGTGGGTTCGGAGTTCCGAGGCGATGCAAATTAAGAAGCCCAGTGAAAGAGCTTCCGAAAAGAGCAGACCGGGGTCGACGTTATGTGGTTCCTACGATGAGCGCGCTCCGCAAGCCTCAGGCCTTCCTAAGAATCGCCGGTCGTCGGATACAATTGTTTGTCAAGGCAAACGCTCAAGCTATGATCACTTCATCCACTGAAAAACTGAGAAATGCGTTCGTCAAAGCCCTCGGAGTTAGTCCTGATAGCGACTTCGAATCCATGGCCTACGGCCAGACTCCCGGTTGGGATTCGATCGCGCACATGGCTTTGATCAGCGAGATCGAGACTGCATTCGACATTATGCTTGCTACCGACGATGTGATCGGAATGAGCAACTTCTTGAAAGCGAAGGAAATCGTAGCCCGAAACGGAGTCAGTTTCGCTTGATCTTACAGGACAAGGTCTCATTCATAACCGGTTCCACACGCGGCATAGGATGGGCAACCGCACGTGAATTCGCCCGCCACGGCGCCACCGTGATCCTCAACCATCGTGGTTCCGCCGCCCTTCTGGATGAGCGCTGCCGGGAACTTGAGGCTGAATTCCACGGGACCGTGATGGGATTGGTAGCCGACGTGACAGACGCTCCCGCGGTGAAGAACTGCTATGTTGAGATCTTTCGCCGTTTCAAACGGCTGGACGTATTGGTCAACAATGCAGGTATTCTGCAGGATGCGCTGCTAGGGATGATCAGCAACGAGACCATGCATGCGGTGATCGACACTAATTTGGTCGGCAGCCTGGTGCATCTGCAGGAGGCATCGCGATTGATGACCCGTAACCGGCAGGGCTCCATCATCAACCTTTCTTCCATCATCGGGCGGTTTGGCAACGAGGGCCAGACGGTTTACGCTGCTTCCAAGGCCGCGGTCATTGGGATGACCATGGCGGCGGCAAAGGAATTGGCTCCCAAAAATATCCGCGTCAACGCGGTTGCTCCCGGATTCATCGATACAGCGATGACTCGCCAATTGCCCCCGGAGAAGTTTCAGCAACGGATGGCAGGCATCCGCATGGGCCGGATCGGCACGGCTGAGGAAGTGGCGCAGGTGATCGTGTTCTTAGCCAGCGACATGTCTTCCTACGTGACCGGCCAGGTGCTCGGCGTCGACGGCGGGATGATTATCTAAATGATCTTTTCGATCGATGATCGCGACCGGCGGAATCGTATTGCTCTGATCGACGGAGCCGCGGACGAATCCTGGACTTATGGGAAGCTTTCGGATGAGGTTTCCCGGCGTCGCGATTCCCTGGCGGATGCCGAAAAACGCCTGCTGTTCCTGTTCTGCCGCAACGATCTGGCTTCCGTAGCGTCGTATCTGGCGGCGATGGAAGCGGGGCACGCCGTGGCTTTGCTGAACGACCAGGTCGACGCGCAGTTGGCTGCCAACCTGATCTCGTTGTATCGGCCGGACTGGGTGCTGGCCTCTCTGCCTGTCGATCAGGCGGAGTACGAGAGTCCTGGTGCCGCCGGCTTTTGGCGGCGCAGGCGGTTGGACAGTGCACCGCTCCATCACGATCTGACCCTGCTGTTATCCACTTCGGGCAGCACGGGTAGTCCAAAGTTTGTCAGGTTGCGACGTGACAACGTCGAAGCCAATGCCGAGTCCATCCGGCAGGCGCTCACCATCAGCGACCAGGATGTGCCGGTGGCTCATCTGCCGATCCATTATTCCTACGGTTTGTCGGTGGTGAACAGTCACTTGCTCGCCGGTGCAGCCATCGTGCTCGAGCGGGAAGGACTGGTGAGCCAGGCATTTTGGGAGGTGATCCGCCGTTACCGCGTCGATTCGTTTTCTGGTGTTCCTTACATTTACCAGATGCTGCGCCGCCTGGGATTGGACAAGGTGGACGCTCCCACGCTGCGCGTCATGACCCAGGCGGGCGGCAAGCTCGATACCGGCAATATAGCTCATTTCCACGAACGCATGATCGAGCGCCAGGGAGGTTTTTTTGTGATGTACGGGCAAACCGAGGCCACTGCGCGCATTTCGATTCTGCCTTCCATCGACCTGCCCCGGAAGTTGGGCTCCGCCGGCCGTGCCATTCCGGGCGGCGTGATCCGCATCCACGATCAGAATGGAGATCCCGTCACCGATCCCGATATCGAAGGCGAGTTGGTGTATACCGGCCCTAATGTCATGCTTGGGTATGCGACCGAGCGCGAGGATCTGGCCAAAGGGGATGAGCTCGGCGGCTGCCTCTTTACCGGCGACCGGGCCCGCCTCGATGCAGAGGGATATGTTTTCATCCTGGGCCGATCCAAGCGCGACGCCAAGCTCTTCGGCTTGCGTATCAATCTCGATGAACTGGAGGCGTTCGTGAAACGGGAGGGTCCCGCTGCCGTAGTGGCGACTTCCGACCGTGTGGTCGTCTTCTGCGAATTCGGCACGGAAGCTACGCATGGCGAAATCCGCGCCGCTCTCGCCGCGAAACTCAAGATCCACCATAGCGCTTTCGAATTCCGGCGGGTCGACAGCTTGCCCACCAAAGAAACCGGAAAGATCAACTATGAGGAGCTCATGGCGCGAGTATGACGCTTGACGATCTCATCCAGCAGCCCCAGTACTCCGTCCCGCAGGCGGAGAAGGAGGCGGTCCTATTGGCCGAGTTGACGCTTCTCGGCCAGCGCCATCGGGAACGATCGCCCGAGTATGCCCGGCTGGCGCGCGTACTTTTTCCGGGGAGCACCGATCCTCACAATCTCGCCGAGCTTCCTTACCTTCCCGTCGCCCTGTTCAAAGAGCACCTTCTTTCGAGCGTCCCTGAAAGCGAAGTCTTCAAGATCCTGCAATCGAGCGGAACCACCGGCCAGACGCCCAGCCGCGTTGTGCTGGATCGCGAAACAGCCCAGTTGCAGACGCTGGCCCTGAGCCGCATCATGACCAGTGTCCTCGGCCCTGCTCGGCTCCCCATGATTCTGGTGGAGACCGCAGACCTGATTCGCGACCGTCGCCAATTCAACGCGCGCGCTGCCGGCGTGCTCGGCATGCTCAATTTCGGAAGAGACCATTTCTACGCGCTGGACAGCAATCTGGAACTGCTCCTGCCGGAACTAAAGAACTTCCTGAAGCGCTTTGGCGGCGGACCGTTTGTGATTTTCGGCTTTACGTTTTTGGTCTGGAGCCGGCTTTATCAACCGCTGGTCGATGCCGGACTCGACCTTTCCAATGGCATCCTGATACATAGCGGCGGTTGGAAGATGCTGCAGGAGCAGGCGGTTACTGCCGGCGATTTTCGGGCCGCGCTGCGCCAGGCCTTGGGCCTGACGCGGGTCTACAACTTTTATGGCATGGTGGAACAAGTCGGCAGCGTTTTTCTGGAAGGCGATGATGGTTACCTGTACCCTCCTAACTTCGCCGACGTGATCGTGCGTGATCCCTACACCTTCGAAGAAGTTCCTCACGGCCAGACCGGTGTG
>JBEKBK010000560.1:0-5546 GCA_050015435.1 Bryobacteraceae bacterium | reverse complement strand
GGCCACACTCGCACAGGGGTAATTTTGGGTACGGCGGCGTACATGTCGCCGGAGCAAGCCGTGGGCCGGGCTGTCGACCGCCGCTCCGATATTTTCTCCTTCGGCGCAGTGCTGTACGAGATGCTCACTGGCAAGCGTGCATTCGCTGGCGCAACCACGCCGGACGTGCTGGAAGCAGTGGTCAAGAACGATCCGGATTGGTCGGCGCTGCCTGCTGGGACGCCGGCATATTTGCGGAGGCTGCTGGAGCGGATGCTGGCGAAGGATCGCAAACAGAGGTTGCAGGCGATTGGCGAGGCGCGCATCGAACTGGAGAATCCGGAGCGAGATGAGCCGGGGTTAGTGACGGCTTCACGGTCGCGGCTCGGTCGGTTGACCGGTATCGCGGCGGGAGTCCTGGCGATTGTCGCAGCGGTTGGGCTCGCGGGCTGGTACCGCGCGACGCGGCCCGCTGAACTAAAGCCGCTTGTCCGCCTGGATGTCGATCTCGGGACCAACGTGTCGCTCGACTCTCAAGCCGGAGCCGACACGATCATCTCACCCGACGGCATGCGCCTCGTCTACGTTTCGCAGGGAGAACTCTTTACTCGTAGAATGGACCAGCCCAAGGCAGTCGAGCTGGCGGGAACGGAAGGGGCGTACGCTCTCTTCTTCTCCCCTGACGGGCAGTGGGTGGCTTTTTTCGCCAATAGTAAGCTGAAGAAGATTTCGGTGGAAGGCGGCGCGGCCGTTGCGTTGTGCGACGCGCTTACCGGCAACGGAGGCAGTTGGGGCGAGGACGGCAACATCATCGCGGCACTCTCTGCCGCCGTCGGGCTGTCGCGGATTCCCTCCGCTGGAGGCGCGCCAACGCCAGTGACAGAGCTGGCACAAGGAGAAATCACGCATCGGTGGCCGCAGATTCTACCGGGAGGCAAAGCGGTACTATTCACCTCCAACACATCAGCCAGTGCATTCGATGGAGCCAATATCGAAGTCAGTTTTTTGGCCGATCACCGCAGGAAAACGCTCCAACGCGGAGGCACTTTTGGCCGGTACCTGCCTGCGACGAATGGGACTGGCCACCTGGTTTACATCAACAAAGGAACCCTGTTTGCCGTGCCGTTCGATCCCGACAAGCTGGAGGTGCGCGGCACGCCCTCGGCGGTGCTGGAGGAGGTTGCCTACAACACTGGAACCGGCTCCGCACAGTTGGATTCTTCGCTAAACGGAACTCTGGTGTACCGCAGCGGCGGTTCGGAAGGTGGACTCCTGACAGTTGCGCGGCTTGACGGCGCGGGGAAGGCGCAGCTGCTGTTAGCGAAACCGGGCGTCTATGGGCGTCACAGCCTGTCTCCAGATGGCCAGCAGCTGGCGCTTGACGTACCGGATGGATCGGCCAACAGCATATGGGTCTACGACTGGCAGCGGGACACGATGACGCGCTTGACATTTGCCGGAAACAACCTCGGACCGGTGTGGAGCCCGGACGGGCGGTACATCGCGTACCGAGCGCAGGGAGAAGGCATGTCCGTAACCCGTTCCGACGGAGCGGGCAAGCCCCAGCCATTGACCCAGAGCAAAAACGCACAGTGGCCGTGGTCTTTCACGCCCGATGGAAAGCGACTGGCGTTCTATGAACAAGTTTCCGGGACTCCATTTCATCTCTGGACTGTGCTGCTGGAGAGCGATGGCGCTGGGCTACGTGCCGGAAAGCCGGAAGTTTTCTTGCAAACGCCAGCGGACGAGCGTAACCCGTCCTTTTCTCCAGACGGGCGATGGCTGGCGTATATGTCCAACGAGTCGGGGACATTCCAGGTTTATGTGCGGGCGTTTCCGGACAAGGGGGGCAAGTGGCAGATCTCATACGGCGGGGGCCAGTTACCGGTGTGGTCACGCAGCGGACACGACCTGTTTTTCGGGACTTTGGATAACCACATCATGGTCGCAGCGTATACGCTGAAGGGCGAATCGTTTATGCCCGACAAACCGAGGCTGTGGTCGGAGAAGAAACTCGGGGGCGTCGTCCTAGCCACCGAGAAGAACTTCGATCTTGCGCCTGCCGGCAAGCGTATCGCCGCGCTGATGCCGGCGGAGACGCCAGAATCGCAGCAGTCGCAGAACCACGTGGTTTTCCTCGAAAACTTCTCAGACGAGTTACAGCGCAAAGTGCCGATCGGGAAATAGCGTCACACGCCGCTACTCGCGCGACCACTACTCTGAGCTGCGGTTCTGGTAGGATCGTTGGGAAAGATAGTGGAAGGATAGGCCGTGACTCAGGAGCTAGGCGCATGCGGATCGGATAAACTGGGCTGAACTCCTAAGATGCCGCTATCCGCGGGCGGCAAGCTCGGGCCCTTACGAAGTCCTGGCGCCGGTTGGGGCGCGCGAGTGTGAACCAGGAAGCGGCGTTACGACCAATGAGCTACTGCGTGGGTGCGCAAACAAAGTTCGCCGCATCGTCGGTGCTGCCGCGATGCGCTGTCCGCCGCAGTGAACTTCCACATCGACTCCTTGTTCGCGTGCCCAGACCTCTTTGCCCACATACTGCCACGGCACCGAGTACCGGCTGGCTTGCCAGCTCACATACGCATCCCGCGCCACCTTGCGCAGTTCGTCATCACTATAGAGGTAAGGCGGCCGGCCGTTCAGCAACGGCATGCTGAACTGATCCATGTCCCAACGCGCCAACACCTGTTCCCGCGTGGTCCCGTGCACACGCTGGTTGGCGACACCCTCCACCCATTGCCGCAACTCGGTGTTGAAGTCCATCAGGCAGGATGGCTCCCGGCCCAACAGTCCGCACACAAAGTTTCTCCGCACGTACTTCACGCCCGACTCGATCTTGCCTTTGGTCTGTGCCCGGTACGGCCGGCACAGTCGCGGCCGGAAGCCCCAGTACCGCGCGAAGTCCAGAAACACAGGATGCCAGATGATCTCGCCCCGCTCGTCGCTGCCCAGCCACACGGTTTTCATCCGGTCGTAGAGAATCTCTTCTGGAATCGAGCCCCACTCCCGGAACGCGGCCTCGTGCATCCGCAGCAGCGTTCCCAGTCTCTGATCGAGCGCCGCTTGTGCCCACATTCGCCGGCTGTAGCCCAGCGTGATCGCGAAGCCCCAGACCTGGTGTCGTTCGCCATCGGTGTCCAGGTAGCCGAGATGTCCCCAATCCACTTGCGCTTGTTTGCCAGGCGGCGTTTCGAACCGGCGAACGGCGGTCGCCATCCCAGCGGCTCGCTGCGGCTGCAGCCAGTCCTTCAAAATCGTGTAGCCACCCTGGTAACCACGCTGCCGCAGTTCGCGCAACAGCACCTGGGCGTTCCACACGCCGGCCTTCATCCGGTCTTGTAAATACGGCTTGTGCGGGTCGAGTTTGCTCGGCCCCGCCGGTCGCGGACCGTAGCGCGGGACTGTCTCCGGTTTCAGCAGATACTTCCGCACGGTTTTTCTGTCGTATCCCGTCAGTTTACTGATGGCCTGTGTGCTCAGGCCCTCTCGCTTCATCTCTATAAGATGTTGCACGTCTGTTCCCCTTAGCAATGGCGGCCCTCCTCCACCGAGGATCGGCCGGCTTCATACCCTCGTCCGAGGGTGGGGAATTTTCAACTGACTATATGGGGATTTTTACGGCTCTTCCGCAATTTTGGTGCACGTTATGGAGCCGGTCCACTAAGGGCGGCCGGTGCCGAGTAGGGCAAGACACGGGCACGGAGGAGTTGAAAGCCGGCCGACCATACATTTGACGCTTAATCATCTTGAGCCGGTTGATCTGCGCTTCCACTTGGCCGGTGCTCCACGGCGTGTCTACCGCCGCCGCGACGGCCGAAATATCTTTCTGTAGACCATACGCAAAGCGGACCACATGGCCGAACTCACTGCGTTTAGCGCCTTCGATCCACTGTCGTAGCTGGATTGACTTGTCCGCCGTGAGCGCAGCGCGAAAGGCCAGAGCGATGCGACGCAGATCGCTGACTTCTGGACATTGATCGGTGATGCGATTAAGAAGCTGTTGCTGCTCGTCCGTCATCCGGTCGGCTGCGCGCGTCACCAGGATGGCAGCATGTTTCGGCGAGATCCTTTCGGGAGACTTGGGGCGTGCGGCTCTGCCGGTCTTTCTCCAATCGGCAACAAAGCGTGCCACCATGGAGCGTTTCCCTCGATAGCCTTTCTCCCGAATCTCCTTATAGAGACGCGTCGCATTGTGGCAACCCTCATTCCAGCGTTGTTGAAGGTAGGCGCCGAACTCATTCACTTTCGGCGGCGGGCGATGTGGTGGCTTCCGTTCAGGGAACTCTCCGCGTCGGAGCCAGCGCCGGATGGTCTTCCTTTGAATCCCAAGGGTGCGACTGATCGCCGCCTGCGACTGGCCTGACTGGAACAAAGCGACGACTTGCTCGTAGCGCTCCAGACGACGTTGCCGCCGCAGTTGCGACTGCGTGGGAGCGGGCAGCGGCGGCTGAATATCGCTGTGGGCATCCGCGCCGGCGTCCGTTTGAAAGCCATCCGTCGGACCGTCGGCCGGAGGCAACGTCAATTGGCGGCTCCGCTCCTCCAGCACCCGCTCCATCGTCGCCGAAAGGTTTAAGACAAGGTGAAAGCGATCGGCGATTTGCTGCGATTGCGGTGCCCCGAGGGCCGCGCCTTCGGCATAGATACCACAGCGATCTCGCGAGATCGTTACAATTTCCGGATGCTGCCTGAGCCATTCGGAAAAGCTCTCGGCAGCTCGATCAGGAAGAAGGTCCACGACACGGTGCAAGTCCAGATTGACCAGAATCGTTCCATAGTCTTGACCCTTGCGCCAAGCCCAATCGTCAACGCCAAGGTTACGAACGGAGTACGCTGCCTCCTCCGGCACACACTTGTACCGAACACGTCGCAGAACCGTATCGTCGCTGGTCGCGATGCACAACCGATCGAGGAGTCGTTGGCCCGGAAGGCCACCGGCCACATAACCGATCAGCCGTACGATTTCCGAAGCCCGTTCGGTTTGACGCCCGTAGACCCGCGCCACGCTGGGCAGCCGCTCACAAAAGATTTTGCGTGGGCACGAAGAATTCCGACAGCGAAACCGCCCGACTGTCGCCCACAACTGAACGGAGACGCCTTGCCATGGCAAATCTTGGAGGCAACGAGAATAGCAACTGTGCCGGGATCGCGACACTTCACCGCAAAGCGGGCAGACGGGATCCTGCTCAACGTGGACGATCAAACGGAATCGGTCCGCATCGCGTTCGACTCGGTCCAGGATCAGAACGTCAGGGTTCGGGAGAAGGGATTGCGAATGGCTCGGGGGAGGTGCCATCGCTCCAAAAGCTTAAAACATTTCGGATGTATATTGTTCCGTAACGTGCACCAAAATTGCGGAAGAGCCCATTCTCACGTGGCAGTGACAGAAAAAAGGCTGTCCTTGATAAATGTCGTGATGAGGAGTAGAATCCCGAACGTGATCTGGCAGGGCAATTCGACGGATTAGCTCTACCGAAAGAGGGGGGGCAAATGGATCGTCGCGATTTCTTAACGGGGACTTTGGGCGCAGCGGTTTTGGCGGCGCGTCCAGCCGAGGA
>JBEKBK010000559.1:0-5563 GCA_050015435.1 Bryobacteraceae bacterium | reverse complement strand
TTACCCGAAAACGACCGGCGGCGACGGCATGCACATTTTCGTGCCTCTGGTCCCTCATTACAGCTACGAGCAGGTACGGTCGCTCGCTCAACTGCTTTCGGAGATGGTGGCCGCCGAACGTCCGGATTTGTTCACGACTCCCCGAGCACTTTCCAAGCGTGAGAAGGGCAAGGTTTACTTCGATTGGGCGCAGATTGCCCAAGGCAAAACGATTTCCGCCCCTTATGTGCTGCGAGCGTATCCCGGCGCGCCGGTCGCGACACCGCTTGCCTGGCGCGAGGTCACGCCGCGTCTTCACCCGGACCAGTTTCACATCGGGAACGCCCTCGCGCGGTTCGACCGGGTCGGGGAGCTCTTCGAGGGCGTTCTGAAACGGCCTCAGGAGCTCGACGCGGCCATCGATAAGCTGTCCGGGGCTATCCGGGAGCCAAGCTCGCATCAAAAGATGAAAAAAGCGTAAACTAATTTCCGAATCGCTCGTTATGGCAACCAAGGAGTCGTTCCAATATGAAGATTCTATTGCTTTTCGCGGTAGGTGCCAGCTTTCTTGCGGCGCAACAGACGACAGCCCCCACGCGTCCGGACTGGGGCCGGCGTGGCGGCGCTCCGCCCAGTTTTGAACAAAGGCTGACCCAAAGGCTGGGTCTGACGGCGGAACAGCAGAATTCGATTCACACTATCATTGCGGAACGTGAAGTCATCTTGCGAGGAAACCGCGAGCAGATGCAGACGTTAAACAAGTCGCTCACGGCAGCGATCAAGACGGGCAATACGAGTGAGATCGATAGCCTCTCCCAACAAATGGCCAGCTTGCATCAACAGCAAATCGCTCAGCACTCTAAGAGTGTGGCCAAGATGTACGCCGCCCTCACCGCGGAGCAGCAGGCTAAGGTCGGCGCGAACCTGGAAATGTTAAGAGGACCCGGTGAATTCATGCCTCGACCAGGACCCGGACGCGGACCCGGCGGCCCTCGGCCTGGCGGGCCGGCTCCTCCGGCTGCTCAGTAATCAATTGGGCCACAGCCCGCAAAACGGAGCCTCGCGGCTCTTTGCGGGCTAACTTAACGCCGGAAGTTGGTCAGACCTTTTACGGTTTCCATCCAGTTGAAGACGATGGGGCAGTAGGTCGCGCGGTCGACAAACTGCCACATCCGGCTCTGTAGCGAGCCAAGTCCGCGAATCAAGTGCGGGAAACGTTCGCAAGTCCCGGGACGCTCCTCATAAACGCTGCACTCGTTGCCCGCTAGAAAAACGCAACCTGCCTCTGTCCGCCGCAGGATGACGTTTCCATCTTCACTCTCCATCGCGTATTGATCCAGGAACTGCTGCACGCTGATCCGGAAGAAGCGCGCCAGCTTTTCCACGTCGCGTTCCTTTAACTCCACCTCGCCCACCCGGCAGCATTCTCCGCACTGCCGGCAATCGATTTGATCCTCAATCTGCTCGGCCGCCCGCCGGAACTGGCGTTCTACGAAGTTGTGCGACTTGATGTACCGGCGAAAACGGGAATTCTCGTCCCGGTTCTGTTCGCCCATGCGCCGGATCTGAACGAGATCGGTAACCATTGACTACCAGGGTACAATCCAATTGGATGTGCCACAGGAGGCTGTGGCCCCCACACGCAGTTTCAACACATTGCTGCCACGGCCTTCCATTGTGGCGCGGTTACTGAGGAGCCGCCCGTGCCTGACCGTCTCTATCTTTCCTGCTGGATTCGACGCTTCAGCGAATCCAACATGCTTCAGCACTTTGAGAAAATGCTGGGCATTTTTCCATTCTCGAAGCTTTCGCCCCGTGGTCCGGTGCTGCGGGTGTACGCGATTGAACACACGGAACCGCCCCTTTTCGAGCGCGCCTTTCCTCCGCTCGCCGATCCAGGTTTGCTGATCGCGGCGGCGACCGAATTTGCGCATGACGACTGCGCCATCCAGGTTGACGGTTCCTGGGACCTGTGGCAGCATGAACGCGATTGGAAACTGGAACCGGCCCCGGTGGTCCTCTGCTGCTTCGGTCCGGCTTTTGATAACGAGGAGGGCGATCACCTGCGGATCGAGTTTGGAGTCGATTCGAGATTTCTGCCGCAACCGGGGATCGAAGGCTCGCTGCGCATGGTGCAATCCAATGTTCGAAGCCTGCTGCACCTGGTGGGCGAAATCGACGGCAACTTGGATCTGGAGCGGCGCCAGTTGTGGTCGGAAAGTGGAGTCAACTTCTCCGAGGTTCTGGCTCAGTCAGTTGGAAGCTTCCACGTCAACTAAACGGAGCGCAAAGGGTGCGGCGCGCACCTCATTGCCGGGCCAGGAACTGATCGCGCCGCACTCCGTTTTGCGCGAGTTACATTAGAGCGGAAGAATGTGAAACAGGATAGCCGACGTGTAGCCGAGAATCGCACCCAGGACGCCTCCGGCCACGACATCACTCAGGAAGTGCATGCCCAGCAGGATTCGCGACAGCGCGACGCTTAGCGCGCAGAACAGCAGGCCGGGAAACAGGGCGGGATAAAATGACCCCAGAGATACTGCTACCGCGAACGCCGTGATCGTATGTCCCGACGGGAACGAGAACTGATCCGGCGGGAGAAGCGTGGCCCAGCAATGCGGTTCCAATGCGCACGGGCGCTTCCGCCCGAAGGCTCGCTTCAACTTGAGGAATAGGGCGATACCAAAGCTCACCGCCACTACGGCCGCCAGCAGTGCCCGGAATCGTTCGGAGCCCCCCAGCATGACTATGACCAAACCCATCGCGTACCACAGCCATCCGTCGCCTCCACGAGTCGCGGCCATCATCCACAGCCGGAGCCAGCGCGGCGGGCGCCAGCCATTCACACGCTTCATGATGCGGTGATCGCTGACCGTTACCAGGTGGAGAACCGAGACTGCCATACTGACTCTTTCCCTGTTACCCTTTTACCGCCATGGAATGACAGCGGTGTGACACTGGTATAAAACATTTGTGACGAATATTGTAAAAGTAGATTTTGTCTATTTCGATGCCGGGGGTGGTCATAGATCGGCTGCTACTGCGCTGAAGACGCTGATCGAGCAGCAGAACAGGCCCTGGGAAGTGCGGCTTGTAAACCTTCAGGAAGTGCTGCATTCTCTCGATATCTTTCGGAAAATCAGTGGTATCCGGCTCGAGGACATCTACAATCTCATGCTCGCAAAGGGCTGGACATTGGGCTCCGCGCAAGGCCTGAAATTCATGCACGGAGTGATCCGGATCCTTCATCCTTCCATAGTACGTTTACTCGAAAAGTACTGGGCCGGCCAACAACCGGATCTAGTCGTGTCGGTAATACCAAATTTCAATCGCGAGCTCTATAAAAGTCTGAGAGCCGCGCGTCCAGGCACGCCCTACGTTACCATCCTGACCGATTTTGCGGATTATCCGCCTCATTTTTGGATGGAGCGGCAGGAACAATATTTCATCTGCGGAACCGCCAAAGCGGTGGAACAAGCGCGTGCATTGGGACACGCCGAGCCGCGAATTTTTCGAGCCTCCGGCATGATTCTGCGGCCGCACTTCTATGAAACGGTTACCATCGACCGCGCCGCAGAGCGTGCCCGCCTGGGACTCGATCCCGAACGCCCAACGGGGCTCGTGCTATTCGGAGGGCAGGGTTCCAAAGTCATGCTTGAAATCGCGCGCCGTCTGTCCGAGACGCAGTTGATCCTGATCTGCGGGCGTAATTCAGCACTGGCGACCAAGCTCCACGAAATGCGCGGCGGAGCTCCGCGCTTCGTCCAAGGATTTACCAGCGAGATCCCCTACTATATGCATCTTTCGGATTTTTTCATTGGCAAGCCCGGACCGGGCAGTATCAGTGAAGCGATCGCGATGAAGCTTCCAGTGATCGTCGAGCGCAACGCCTGGACTCTTCCTCAGGAGCGTTATAACGCGGAATGGGTGATTGAAAATCGCACCGGTATGGTGTTGCGGAACTTTCGCGAAATCGATGCGGCGGTGAGGGAGATGCTCGGCTCGCTCGACGACTATCGTGCGAACGTTGCGGAAATCGAAAATCGCGCGGTCTTCGAGATTCCTGAAATTCTCGCGAGAATTCTCGATCCGAAATGAACTATCTGTTATGGCTTGTGTTTGCACACCGCTTGCTGACGCGCGCGGCTCGTTAGCACATTCCGAGCCGCGACCGTGAGGGAGCGGTCCTTCCTGCTGCTAGCGCTCACGCTCGGGCCGTTAATGGCTCAAACAACCGGCGATAGCGGTGCGCCGTCCTACACCGCAGCGGGCATCGCCAACACTGCTTCCGCCATCGCCGGCTTCTACGCGCCGGACATGTTCATCAGCATCTACGGCGCCAACCTCTCGTACGTGACGGAGGCCATTACTCAAGCTGATCTCGCAGCGGGAATTCTTCCCACGGCCCTCATCGGTACCGGCGTTCGCGTCCTCATCAACCAGATCGCGGCGGATATCTGGTACGTTTCGCCCACGCTCGTCAACCTGCTGGTTCCCACCTCTCTGGTCGCGGGCCCGGCGGTCGTGCAATTGGAGGTTGACGGGATCGCCGGACCGCCCATCACGATCATGCTGGGCGCGACTGCGCCTTCGCTATTCCAACTGGACGCGACCGACGTGCTGGGCACGCATCTCAACGGATCGATCATCACCGCCGCCGCTCCGGCTCAACCAGGTGAATGGATCGTCCTCTACGCCACCGGCCTGGGCCCTACCGTTCCGGCGGCCGTGCCCAACCAGGTTCCGCAGACCGCCGCGCGCCTCGCCTCGAGTGATTTTCAAGTGGTGCTGAACGGCGTCGCCGTTGACCCTTCCCGCGTGGCTTACGCCGGCGTAACGCCAGGATACGCGGGTCTGTTTCAAATTAATGTGCGGATACCCGATGACGCGCCCGCCAATCCCGAGATCAGAGTGGGATCGAGCGCTGTGTTGAGCGTGGCGGGCCGTCACCTGTTCGTGCAGCCATGATTTCGTTGGTACCTGGAGGGAATGTGGGATAGACTTAGAGGAGAAACACGTCTATGGTGGCACGTTTGATCCCGATTTTCCTCGGCTTAGCTTTCGCGGCTTATGCTCAAGACAGCAATCCGGCCCCCGAAGCGCCAGTTGTTCCCGCGCCGAAATCGTTTCTGGTGGAACCGGGCACGCATATTCCACTGAGCCTGATCAATAGCGTCAGCACTAAAAACTCCGTGCCGGGCGATCGCGTTTATTTAGAAACCGTTTTCCCCATCCTGGTCAGCGGACGCATCGTAATTCCTCCCGGCAGTTATGTTTCCGGAACCATTACCGAAGTGCAGCGGCCAGGCAAGATGAAAGGACGCGGTGAGTTTCATCTGCGCTTTGACTCGCTGACTTTGCCCAATGGCACTACTCGCGACTTCCGGGCGCGCGTGAGCGGACTCGATGGACGCGCCAGCGAAGAATTGGACCGTAAAGAAGGATCCATCAAGAGTGAAGGGAACAAGAGTGGCGACACCCGCACCGTCGGCGAAACCGCGGCGGCCGGCGCGAGCGTGGGCGCTCTGGCGGGCAGCCTCAGCGGAGCGGCTGGCATGGGCGCCGGCATCGGCGCAGCAGCGGG
>JBEKBK010000558.1:0-5568 GCA_050015435.1 Bryobacteraceae bacterium | reverse complement strand
TCACCACCGTACGCGCTTCATTTCAAGAAGGAGTACGGCAACGCCCACAAACGTGACTATGTGCGGTGGTTCATCCCATTTGCTACTCAAATTCTGCGCGTGTTGAAAGACGATGGAAGCTTCGTCCTCAACATCGGCGGCAGCTACAACGAAGGGAACCCTACCCGTTCGCTGTACCACTTCCATTTGCTGATCGCACTCGTCGAAGAAGTCGGCTTCCATCTGGCGCAGGAGTGTTTTTGGTTCAATCCTGCAAAAATGCCAATGCCAGCCGAATGGGTAACTGTTCGGCGGATTCGCATCAAAGATTCCGTGGAGTACGTTTGGTGGCTATCAAAGACACCTTGGCCGAAGGCGAGCAATGCGCGAGTTCTGAAGGAATACAGTCCCGACATGATTCGATTGAGCCGCCGCGGAGTGAGGCCCACGGTACGCCCTTCGGGGCACGTGATTCGGGATTCGTTCGACAAGGTTGAGGCTGGTGGCGCGATTCCTCCTAACGTTGTCGAGGATGGACTGCCGGAAGAACTAGGAGTGCCGGTTCCAGAGGCGATGCTGAAATTCGGCAACAACGCCGCAAACGATGAGTACGCAAAGCGAAGCAAGGAACTGGGGCTCAAGATGCATCCTGCTCGGTTCCCCTCGGCTCTGCCCGAGTTCTTTATCAAGCTGCTGACCGATGAGGGCGATACAGTCATTGACCCCTTTGCTGGATCGAATACGACGGGTGTGGTGGCTGAAGGTCTTCGGCGTCAGTGGATAGCGATAGAGCGCGTTTCCGAGTACCTCGAAGCGAGCAGGGTGCGCTTCGAACGCTCGTCCACTCCAGAGACAAAACAAAACAGGCGGGCGCAAGCCGAATTATTCTGACTTGACCTCGCTCCTGCCCAGATAGGCCGGCCGCTGGCTGCTGACAAGTAATTCGACTCGCAATACTGCTTCCTTAACTGGTGCAGCCACTGCACACTTCTCTCGTGTTCCACCTTCGTGGTGGTATCAGTGTCAAGGTGCGAACAAAGCGGAATGATTCTGCGGCTGCTGGAATCGAAAAGTCGCACACATCCCGTAAACAACTTGCGCGCCCTCCGCTCGTTTCGCAGTCCTACTTCCGGCCGTGCACTGGTCGAGCTTCATGCGAGACCCCACTAGGCGACCAAGATCAACCGACCGGATGTTGGAACCGCAGATTGTCTCAAAAGGAGGGGTCCACCCCGGAGGTCCGTCCCATGCGATGTAGTCAAAATTGTAGCTGCCCGAAGCCTCCAAGAGCCCCAAAACGCCACAGGCCGCCACAGGTGCGCTAGCCGCGCCGTGCCCGGCCATTGCAAATAAAGCACTTGTTTTCATTGGTCGGGGCGGGGCGATTTGAACGCCCGACCCCCTGCGCCCAAGACATCGGGCGCGTCAGCACCTTCCGGGCATATAAAGCCCTGTGATTCCTTGCGTTAAAGGCAAATCGTCTACACGTAAAAAACGCCAATGTAGTCAATTCTGTAGCTGCTGAATCCCTCAAGTATCCAACGAGTTCCTATCGGTTTCAACAACCGCGAGCCCGACCTCGTACCCAATCGCGCGATAACCGAGTAGACGCTTTTCGTACATTCGGGCGAGCATCGGAACGAGGCTGTCGACGTAATCGAACACCCGCACGACCTTCTTACCATGGTGAATTCGATGTAACCTGCCAACATACTGTTGGAGCGTTCCGCGCCACGAAATCGGCATGGTTAGAAACAGCGCGTCGAGTCTGGAATCGTCGAATCCTTCCCCGATGTAGCTGCCGGTCGCAAGTATGACGCGAGGCGTTCCTTCGGGAATGGAGGCAAGCTTGCCCGTAACAGCCTTCAGTTCCTTCTTGCCCATGCCGCCCTTGAGCACAAGGACATGCTCAATATCGTCGAGTCCAGCGGCCAGTTTGTCCAAGTGATCGGTGCGATTCGTGAGTACGAGGGGCGTGGCACCTTCCGAGATAGCCTTGCGTACGTCCGACAGAATCTGCTGATCCCGTTTCCCGTCAATAGTCAGCGCGGCATAGAGGTCCTGGATGCGAAGGTTCTCCGGTGCATGAAAGCTAGTCAACCGGGGAAGGACCAGATGTTGGAAGGGCGAGCGCGCAATTTCGTCGCGTGCACTCACGCGGAATCGGATCGGCCCGCATTGCATGAAGATGATCGGTTGATGTCCATCCTTGCGAATGGGTGTCGCCGTGAGACCGGTCACATACTTCGCTTTCACCTGCTTCATCACTTGCTCGAAGCTGAAGGCCGAAAGGTGGTGGCACTCATCTACGATGACCTGTCCGTAATGAGCAACTATATCCTTCACTTCCCCCTTACGATGCAAGCTCTGGAGCAACGCAACATCAACGCATCCGCTCGACGTCGCTTTCCCCGCCGCGATCCGCCCGATGGATTTCACGGGTACTTCCAAGAACACTAGGAGTCGTTCACACCATTGCTCCAGTAATTGCCGTCGATGGACCAGAATCAGAGTATTTACTTCCCGCTCAGCGATGAGTTTGGCTGCTACGACTGTCTTGCCGAACGCCGTGGGCGCGCAGAGGACGCCTTCATCATGCCGGAGAATCTCGCGGATGGCTTCCGCCTGCTCCGGGCGAAGCGCACCCCGAAACTTCGCCTTTATTGCTTGTCCCGAGTTCCTCTCATCTCGAATCGAGACGCCCATTCCGTGAGCCTTGAGTAGTTCCGTGACCTCCAGCAAACAGCCTCGCGGCATTGCGATGTATTGGGGGAGATCGTCACCACAGGCGATGACTCGAGGCTTGTCCCAAACCGGCAGCCTCATGGCCTGCGCCCGATAAAACTCCGGATTCTGGAAAGCCGCCAGCCGTAGGATCCGGTTTAACATTGGCTCGGGAAGTTCGGCCTTCGGCACATACACCTGATTGCCGCGAACAACCTCGACGGATTCCGGGAACGGTCCCGGAATCGTTCGCTCGATTCTCTTTCTCGATGGGGGCCGTTTCCACGGCTCGTTCTCTGCCTCCTCGTCGTCCATTACGAGTTGCACACCCATAACCTGCCCGCGCCGGGCGGCGTCATTGACAATCCAGTCGAGTCGATCTGGAGGAACACGCTGAAGCGATGCCAGCAACTGCCACTGGTCGGAATAAGGTTCCAGGTTATCGTCGACAAAGACGCTGTTGCCGTTCTGACGGGGCACCCACTGCAATGGGGCCGCGATCAAATTGCCGAAACCGCCCTGGGGCATGGTGTCCTGATTCGGAAAGAATCGATCGTACGAATCGAGACCGAGATGATGACGACGCTCCATCGTCTGCGTTAGAATGGCGCATGCCATCTTGCGGGCGAGCGCTGCGGCAACCGGTCGCTCAAAGAAGATCCAGACGTGGCCGCCATTCCCGGAACGGGATCGCTCCAGGTAAGCGGGCACACCGGCGCGCTGACAGGTAGAGAGGAACGCCAACGCATCGTCCCGCCAAGCCGTCTTGTCGAAATCGGCTGCCAGAAACCAACAGGTCTCATCGAGAAGAAGAGGATAGATTCCCAAGGTCTTCTTGCCCTGCAAGTGCTGCTGCACAGCCGAGTCGGTCAACGGGAAGAGTTTGCGTGTCTGTTGATCAACGATCTTTCGCTCAGAGGGTTTGGCTGAGAGAACCGCGTCCCAGTTTTTCTGCCCTGCCGGACAGTAGATCCAATCGCCACTCTTAACCCGGACACGCTCGGCATAAACGTCTCCCCGTCCCCGGAAAAGGGATCGGAACAAAGCGACCTTCGACGAATTGCTTGACGGTGCAGAAACTTGTCCCACTACAGACGCATCGGGCAGGACGATTTCCGTTGGGGTTGTCTTGGCAGGAAGCTCCGGAATTGGGATGGAGTGGCGTGCCAAAGTCTCCTTCAGTTGCCGGATCTGTTGTCTAAGGCGCTCGGTCTCGGCCAGGGCACCCGCAAGTTCTTCCGGCTTGTCGTCCGAGGGCAATGGCATCGCGCGGGCTTATAAGTCAGCTTCTGTCTTCTGGATTGAACGTTCTCAGCCCCACTAACGGCGCGACGTGGCAGAGGATTCGATCCGCGGCGATGAACGTATCAATGAGTTGATGCTCAAACAGGTCCAAGGCCACGGCGAGTTGAAGCGAATCAAGAGTACGTAACCCAACTGAGCCATGCGAGACGAGCAACCTCTCCGCCGTTTCGAAATGCTTGGCTCCGAGCGTTGTTACTCTAAATCTGTACTTCCGCGCGTCGCTTCGAAATTTGCGGCGCAATAATTCCATTGCCGCCAGATCGAGTTCCTTTGTCCGCAACAGACCGGCCAACACCGAATGCATCTCGAGTACGCCGATTCTGGAAACAAAGGCGGCAGGCTCCGCCGCGAGACGTTCTTCCAGAGCAGCAGTACCCTTTTCCTGGTGGTACAACTTGGCCAAGGCGCTCGTATCAAGGAAGACCGCCACTTCCGGACCTTAGCCCCGTGCGTCTCGCTCCGCGCGTATAGCGTCGGAGAGACTCCCAGCAATACCAGACAAGGCGTGGCGCACTTCTTCGAGAGTCGGCTCGGGTTCATCAGACGCCGCGATTGCAGCGTGATAGGCGTGATCGATCCACGCGTCGGCCGGATCGTTAGTGATTTCTTCGACAATCAGCCTCACGTGCTGGTGCTCTTCCAAGCCCAGTGGTTCCAGCGGGCGAAGGACTCCATGTTCATAAACTGCTTCAACGCCGTGAATCATTGGGAACCTCCTACACTTCGGACGCCCCTCATTGTATCGCGCATGTAATCAATTTCGCGAGTTTCTGAAGTACGATCATCCCTGCCGGTTCGTCCTCCACGACCGCGATGCGATCTTCCCCAGCCGTCTCGACTCCGAAGTGACATGTTTTCGATGTGCACTTCATAAAAAAGGCCGGTCCGGACGCCCAAAGCGAACGCGTCTCCCCCAGCAACACCAAGGAACAACAGCTTTCCACTACGTCACCCCACAGGAGTGTATCAATGGGTTGGCTCCGTATCATCTACAGTGGAGATCGCGCATTGTAGTCGATTTCGTAGCTGCTCGCTCCCTCAGAGCCCCCCTTGTAGCCCGTGCGCTGCCACACAATGCGGTGGGTACCGAGCTCACGCATTTCAGCGATCTGATTGAGCATGCGCACTTCACCGACTTGATAAAGTGCGAGAGTTCAAAGGAGGATCGTAAGCACCACAGGGCCCACACCTACCGATGCGTCTGCGACGAGTTCGAGCAGCTCTTGAAGCATTCGACGCTGTTCATTGCGGTAGGAAAAGAGGCCTAGGACACAATTCGCAAACTCGTCGGTCCTCTTTCCTTCGAGATATAGCTGACCTATTATCCCGAGTTCCGATCGCGATGGAGGTTGCTCACTTGACCGGCATCCGCCATACGGTTGCAGAACGCCGGGCGAGCGGTTCGCGGATCACTAATGATTATGGTGGAGAAGCCGTAAAGGAAAAAGTGTTGGACTGGCTTCCGCCGGGACTGTTTACGACGATCGTATAAGTCCCCGGGTTGGTGTTACCGGCCCTATGCACAGGATCTTGATGGGTTGACTACAAGGTGAAAGCGGT
>JBEKBK010000557.1:0-5579 GCA_050015435.1 Bryobacteraceae bacterium | reverse complement strand
CGTCGAAGGAGTGTGCATCCGCGCCGAACCCCAGGTACGGTTCTCTACGCCAATACTTCAGGTTGTGGCGCGACTCGTATCCCGGGCGCGCGAAATTCGAAATCTCGTACCGGCGCAGCCCCGCAAGCGACAGGCGTTCGACGGCCAGTTCATAGAACTCGGCAATTTGGTCGTCTGACGGAACATCAGAAGCGCCATAGCGCGCGCCCCTGGCGAGGATCTCGCTCCCCAAGCGGCTATCCTGGTCGACCTCCAGCATATATACGGAAGCGTGCGGCCCGCCTAACCGCTCCAGCCACTCGAGCGATTCGATCCAGCTTTGTCGGGTCTGATGGGGCAACCCCGCGATCAGATCGATATTAATCGAATCGATTCCCGCCTCGCGCAGCAAGGCTACTTCAGCCTTCACGATCTCGGCGGTATGTTTGCGTCCCGTGCGTGCAAGTTCCCGGGCGTTGAAGGATTGTACTCCTAAACTGACGCGATCGATGCCGGCCGCTTTCCACGCCGCAGCTTTGTCAGGTGCAATCGTGCCAGGCGCGGCTTCGATGGTCGCCTCGGCCCAAGGTCTTCCAGGAATTTCGCCCAGTAAAGCGGCTAGCGCGGACGGTTCGATCTGGCTCGGCGTGCCGCCGCCGAGGTAGACCGTTTCGGGCTTCCAGGTCCACGCCGCATCGCGGATTTCGGTCCGCAGGCGCTCCAGGTAACACGCTTCGAGCTCGCGGGGAAACACTCCGGAGGCGAAGTTGCAATAGGTGCACTTCTGAGCGCAGAACGGATAAGAAATGTACACCCCAGCCATGGGTTAAAGAACCACTTCCTCGCCAAGCTGCTGGCCGATGGCGTCGCCGATCAACTCCACTAGCGTCTGGCCCGAGCTGGTTAGCACGAAAGTGCTCTGGACGGTGTCCCAATCCAGCTTGAAGCTCTTGGAATGCGCCGACACCCAGATCTGCTGAACCGGCGCGTTGGGGCTAACCACGAATTTCGCCGGTGGCGCTTCGAACTCGATGGCGAGCGCTCCGGAGTTGAAGTCGGCCTCGAAATCGAACTCGTCTGACGCCGCTGCGAGACGGCGATAAAGGACGGTCAGCGCTTCATCGGCACGTTTCTTGAATTCCTGTTCGTCCATTTGGGATACTCCAAAGATAGCGCAGCGGTATGTTAATTTTTCGCGACTTTCTTTCGGGCCGGGTCATCTGTTAACCTTGGACCGTTCGCCCCACGGCGCGGCAAATGATGGAACCGGCCTGTATCCGACATACCGAGCTGCCAGGTACCTCCCGGCTATTTGCCGATTTCACCTATCATTTTGATCGGGTTGCACGCTTCTACCGCCACAATCCTCATGATGGCGCGTCACTTGCGGACGCGGTCCGCGAGCTGGATTATCCCGAGGAGCGGCGCGCGGCGATGGTAAAGGCGCTGGCTGGCCAGAATGGCCCGAGCAAATCGCTCGATCGTCTAGCGCAGCCCGGAACGATTGCGGTGGTTACCGGGCAGCAGGTCGGTTTGTTCTCCGGTCCCGCTTATACGATTTACAAGGCTTTGACCGCAGTGCGGCTCGCGCAGACCTTGTCTGAACAGGGCACTCCGGCGGTTCCGGTGTTCTGGCTGGCGACCGAGGATCACGATTTCGCCGAGGTAAGCCACGTCTGGAGTTTCGACTACGGCTCGCATGAGCCGTTCCTGTTGCACGTAGATCCTCCCGCCGATCTGAACGGCCGTCAACGGCCGGTGGGCAACATCGTTATGGAACGCCCGCCCGTCGATCAACTGGTCCGGTCGCTCGCGGGATTCACGCATGGGGAAGAGGTTGCGGCCTTGGTCCGGAAAGCGTACGCCCCGGGCGCAACCTTCGGTGCCGGGTTCAAGGCGTTGCTAAAGGATTTGCTCGGCAAGTTCGGACTCTTGTTCCTGGACCCCCTGGATCTGGCAGTGCGTCAGATCGGTGCGCCATTGGTGGCCGAGGCCCTGGATGCCGCCCCCGAGTTGAAAGCGCGCCTGCTAGAACGAAATCAAGAGCTTCTGGACGCGGGATATCACGCGCAGGTCCATATCGAGCCGAAAACGTCGCTGTTTTTCCTTTTGGATAAAGGCGACCGTGTACCTCTCCGCCGGAAGGACTCCGAGTTCGGCGATTTGCGCGACCGGGCCGCGGAAGTCTCTCCCAATGCTTTGTTGCGTCCGGTAGTGCAGGATTACCTGCTACCGACCGTCGCCTATATCGGCGGCCCGGCTGAGCTGGCCTATCTGGCGCAATCGCAGGTCATCTATGACCGGCTTCTGGGCCGGATGCCGGTGATGATTTCCCGCAGCGGATTCACGCTGCTCGAAACCAGAGCGTCCACGCTGCTCGATCGATATCATCTGACGCTTCAGGACATCCTGGTCGATCAGGACTCCCTTAGAGAGCTGGTCGCACACACGCTAGTCCCGGAATCGGTAGAACATGCATTTGAGCACACTTCAGCGGGGGTCGGGCGCGAACTCGAACGGCTGAAGGCTGAATTGGAACGCTTCGATCATACACTCGCTGCCAGTGCCGAGAAGAGCCGGGCGAAGGTGCTCTACCAACTCGAGAAAATGCGGAGGAAGATTGCCCGCGAAACGCTCCGCCGCAATGACCGCGCCACGGCAGATGCAGCTTATCTGACGAATCTGCTGTACCCGCATCGGCACTTGCAGGAGCGGTTCTACTCGATTCTTCCCTTCCTCGCGAAACATGGCCTGGATCTGGTGGATCAGCTCTACGAGGCAGTGCGGATGGATTGCCCGGATCATCGGGTTTTGAACATCTGAACTGCTGTTGAGCCGAAGGAGCGCCGCGGGCATCTAATGGTTGTATGAGAATTGCCATCGACGGTATGCACTGCCAAGCTTGCGTTCAAAGGGTCCGCAAGGCGATCGAGAAAGTGGAAGGCGTCGCGATCCAGCAGGTGGAAGTGGGATCCGCAGTGGTTACGGCGGATTCTGCTCGAGAAACCACCGTTCTCGAAGCGGTGCGCAAAGCCGGCTACGAGGCTCGCAAATCCGAATGAGCGAATCCGTAACCATCACCGTTGACGGCATGACCTGTGCTGCCTGCCAGGCTCACGTGCAGCGGGCGCTCGAACACACCCCTGGTGTCGAGAAAGCGGCGGTGAACTTGATGACCGGTCAGGCGATGGTCGCCTTTGACCCCGCGGCGGTTCAAGTTCCAGCTCTAGTCGAGGCGATTCGTGAGACAGGATACGAGGCTACCTTTTCGCCTCCCGGCCGGAGCGCTTTCGAAGAGCAGGAAGAGCGTGAACGGGCCCAGTCCAAAGAAGCACGAGACTTGGGGATCAAAGCGATCGTCAGCCTGGTGCTAGGTGGAGTCGTAATGGCGCTCTCGATGGGCGCTATGGAGAGTCCCACCGTTTGGGTCGTGTCACTGATCATTACCGTGTTCGTGATGGCTTGGCCGGGCCGCCAGATATATTCGGGAGCCTGGACCGCGGCGCGACACGGGTCATCGGATATGAATTTGCTGGTCGCTCTCGGAACGGGCGCTGCGTTTTTCTATTCGCTGGCAGTTACCATCGCTCCAGGTTTCTTTCACGCTCGTGGAATCATGCCGCACGTGTACTATGAGGCGGCAGTGCTGATCCTGGCGTTCGTTATCTCGGGGCGGGCGCTCGAAGCTCGCGCCAAGCGTCAAACCACGAGCGCCCTTCGAAAATTAATCGGGCTTCAGTCGCCCACGGCCCGTGTGCTGCGCGACGGCGGTGAACTCGAAGTGCCAGTCTCGCAACTGCAACGCGGCGAGACGGTCATCGTTCGACCTGGAGAAAAGATTCCGGTCGATGGTGAAATCGTTGACGGCTCAAGCTACGTCGACGAATCGATGCTGACCGGCGAGTCGGCCGCAGTGGCCAAGCATCCCGCTGATCAGGTGATCGGCGGAACACTCAATACGACCGGCAGCTTCCGCTATCGGGCCACGACTCTCGGCGAAGCGAGCGTACTGGCTCGCATCGTGACGCTGATGCGCGAAGCACAGGCCTCGCGAGCGCCAATCGAACGCCTGGCGGACCGGATCAGCTCGATTTTCGTGCCGGCGGTTCTGGCCCTGGCGGTACTGACCTTTTCCGGATGGATGATTGCGACCGGAGACGTGATGCGCGGCGCAGTGGCTGCGGTTGCGGTTCTCATCATCGCCTGCCCTTGCGCCATGGGCCTAGCTGTACCGACCGCCGTGATGGTCGCGACGGGACGCGGCGCTGGCATGGGTCTGCTGATCAAAGGCGGCGAGGCGCTCGAGAAACTCCGGCGCGTGGATACGATCGTGCTGGATAAGACCGGCACTTTGACCGAAGGCCGTCCACGCGTGACTCAGGCTGAAATCAGTAACGACGATCTACGGCTGGTGGCCGCGTTGGAGCGCCGCTCAGAGCATCCGCTGGCCCGCGCCGTCTGGCAGTTCGCCGAGACACGCGCGCTCACGGTTCCCGACGTCGAGGATTTTCGCGGAGAGACGGGCCGTGGGGTCGAGGCTTGCGTCGAAGGGCACCGGGTTCTGGCAGGTAATCAGGCCTTCCTCGAAGAACACGGGGTCGGATCTTCGCCTGGCGGAATTCTGGTGGCCGTGGATGGAAAGTTCGCCGGAACGCTCATGGTTGCGGATCCGCTGCGAGCCGGAGCGAAAGAAGTAATTCGCGATTTCCAGCGCATGGGGCTCGAGGTTGTCCTGCTGTCCGGCGATCGCATCGAGACTGCACAGGCAATCGCCAGTGAGGCTGGAATCACACGGGTGATCGCAGGTGTGTTGCCCGCGGGCAAAGTTGCGGCGATTCATCGCTTGCAGGATGAGGGACGAATCGTCGCTATGGTAGGCGACGGCATCAACGACGCACCCGCCCTGGCTCAGGCAGACGTGGGTTTCGCGATGGGGTCCGGCACGGACGTCGCGATTGCGGCCGGCGACGTGACGCTGCTGCATGCGGATTTGAACGGCGTCGCGCGGGCCATCGCGCTTTCGCGCGCCGCGTGGAAGATCATGCGGCAGAATCTGGGCTGGGCTCTGGGCTACAACGTCATCGCGATCCCGCTGGCCGCCTTCGGAGTGCTCAGTCCCGTGATCGCCAGTGCGGCCATGGCCCTCAGCTCGGTGAGTGTGGTTTCCAATAGTCTACGGTTGAAGCGAATCCGACTCTAAGGATTCGAGCACGCCCCAGCGCATCCAGGCGAATGACCCGAGCGCTATCGCGCAGGTTAAGATAATCCGGTAAGCAAAGTCCATGGATCTTCGTTCCACGCTCATAAGAAAGATTCAAGCCCAAGGATCGCCGGCGTCCGGAGCGCGGCCCCCCGTCGTTTCCCTGGAAGATTTTTTCGTCGGCAATTTGGACCACGGCTCGATCGGTTGCAATCTCCGGAATAGTCCGGGGCCAGAGGCATTCTTCGGAGCGTTGAGGTCGATCCGCGGAAATGAATCCGTTCAAGATGTGCTAGTGGAGGTGAACGAGGTGATTGAAGGAGACACGGAGAATGGCCCTTTTCAGACCGGATTTACATTTTGACATCTGCGCCGATTGACGAAGTTCGTGAATGGCTGT
>JBEKBK010000556.1:0-5583 GCA_050015435.1 Bryobacteraceae bacterium | reverse complement strand
GCGAAGCGCTATCTTCGCTACTCCAACCTGTTTTACCGCAGGATTCTCAGAGTCCCCAAACGGTTGACCGCTTTCACCTTGTAGTCAACCCATCAAGATCCTGTGCATAGGGCCGGTTATAGCAGTACGCCAGAATGTGGTTCAGAGTAGAGAAGCAGTGGGGCTGGCACGACTTCTTCATCTCCGTGAGATGCTTGGTTTCAAACTTGTGGTTTTCGATAGTCCCCCAATCGTAAGTGGCGTTGTACATCGGGAAACAGGGGGCGAGAGTGCCGTCGGTCCGCACGATCAAGGAATTGAATCCCGCACGGCAATTCCACTCCTGCACTTTCCCGCGCATGAACAAACGCATCTCGTCCAGACGGCTAGCGGAGTTCACCATCTTGTAACCGGCCTTTTTCTTTTCGATAAGCCAATCCACCAACTCATCCACTTGGGCAAACTCGTTAGATGTGATAAACGTCTCATTGTTACCGAAATGTTTGAAGTCGGGCTGATCCATCATGGGTGATTCATTGATGTGATAGTCGGTCGCGATACCGTGATCGTGGGGATCTCTGTCAGTTCCCGCACGTCGTTCATGTTGTTGCGACAGAATGTTGATGTTGAAGAACATGATATAGACGTACTAGTACTGTTTTTAAACTAGGTAGTTGAAGTAGGATCGGATGGGATTGAGCGCCTTTGGAAGGCCAGGTTTTTCATCCACCGCATCCACGGCGAAGTTGAAGGTGGCCACGCCGGCATCCGCTAGCCAATCAGTTACTTGCGGCCTTAGCAGACGCGCGTTCGTCGGCACATAAATCCAAAAGCCTTTCTTCGCAGCGTAGTAGCAGACCTTGTGAGCGAACTGCGGACGCAGCAGCGGCTCACCACCCCGGCGCCGCTCTCGCGCAGCCACTCTCTCGCGCAGCCACTCTATGGAACGCTTGGCAATCTCTTCCGTCATCCCCCCTTAACCCGATTATCAAAGGCCCAACAATAGTGACAATCGAGATTGCATTTCCACTCGGTGAACAGGTAGGCGATGATCGGGTGAAAATCCCCTGGATGCACGCGCGACTTCAGCCAAGGTACCGCCCAACCCCGGAAAGCGCGGGTGATGTGTTCGGCTTTGCAATGGCGTTTTGGCGGGGGCATCGGCGGACCTAAGCCGTCGTCGCCCAGTAACTCGGGGTGCCGCGGGAACACCGGATCGGGCAAACGCTCCGGTTTAACTGCCGGGGGAACAGTTGTTCGAGAGCCGGGTTGGGTGAGCAAGCTATGTAACGGTACGTCTAATCTAAAGGCCGGTGAAGTTTGGTCAGACTCCGTGTCGACTGAAGGCATTAGTGTTCCTTTCGTTTGAGTACAACACCATGTTTTGCCAATTCGAGGCAAGCGGCATTCCAAATCAGACAATCAATAATCTCTACTCAATGTGGACTTATTATGTGGACAAGTGTTGCCGAAAGGCCGACACTTGTTCGACATTTGCCAGAATGCTGGCGGCGACTCGTTACGTTAACTCGTGATTGAAACGTTACAACACGGCGAACTTACGTTTAAATCATGAATGGCAGCATGCCGTCTTCGGGGGCGGGGGAGGCACATCCATCGCGGGACTGCGCTCGAAGAATCCGTCCGGACGGAATTGGAATCCGAGCATCGCCACCGGCATCACGGGCCAATCCTCGGGACGCGGCACGTGATTGTGCGCGAAAACGTACCAGAGCGTGATCTCAGTGTCGTCCACCTGGCGATTCGCTTTAGTCCAGTAGGGCAGCCCATCGCCGGTCGGATGCTGATTTGGATACTCCCCTGCCGCGAACCTCTCTTTCGGATTGTAGGGGGTCACCCAGACGTGATTCGAGGTGAATCCAGCGCGGCGCATGACCGCAGCGTCAGCCTGCACCAGCGGCGGGCAGTTTTCACCCGGAACCAGGCGGTAGCCCACCGGACGGCCGAGCCGATTCTTCTTGCCCGGGTTCACCACGCGCCAGAAACGCGCGGTCGCCGAATTCACCCGGCGCTGCGCCTCTGTCTCGGTGGCCAGTAGGGTTTCTTCGGCCACAAAGGCGTTGCCGTGCGGATTGCCCGGACCAGTGGGCACGCCAACGCTATTCACTTCGTAGACCGAGTTGTTCGGACCATCCACCGCCGTCACCAGCCGGGCGGCAAAAATATGCTGGTGAAACGGCGCATTCAATTGCGGCGCCACTTCTACTCCGTACGCCGACTTCTGACCGGGCGCCAGGGCCGTGGTGTTCATGATCCCCGTCAGCTTGATCTCGCATTGAATCGATCCATCCTGGTAGAAATACCAGTAGAAGCCATATTCGTAATTCCCAACCGTGGCGATGAAGGAGACCGACAGCCGCCGTGATCTTCGAACTTCAGACTGGCCGGTTCGCCAATCCGTGTGCTTCCATAGAATGCCGAAGTCCTCCTCATGCAGGCACACTGCGTTCTTCAGCGGTGTCACATTGCCGCGACTGTCCACCAGAGGAAAATCGAAGTAATAGATGACGCCAAGGCAATCGCAACCCAGGGCGAGCGAGTTCGCCAGCATCCCGAGGCCGTATTCGCCAATGTCAAACGCGTTCTTGCGGTAATATTGCTCGCCCGGGTCGCCGTACGGAACCACCATCTCGCAAATGGATGCCCGATGGAGGATGGGGCGTTCCACACCATCGTCGTCGTAGCTGATGGTGTGAAGCACCAAACCTTCGCGCGAGGTGAAACCTACGCGAAATTTCCATTTCTGCCACTGGACCTGGTTGCCTTCCACCGTAAAGCTGGGGCCTTCCGGCTGCACGATATCGACCGGTTTCAAATCCTTACGCACGTTGGGAATATACTCACGCGTCCAGTTGCCGGGTTCGGGCGGTAGCGGCGCGGGTTCGTATTCCTCGATGCGGATCACCTCCATCTTGTACAGATCCACCACGATGACCATGCTGTCGATCGGCCGCGCGTAGCCGTTGTCTTTCGGCTCGGACCGTACGAAAAGAGCGCTCGCATTCTCCGCAGACCCTGCTCTTCGGGCGATTCAGTGCCGTATGTGCCCGCCGACCAGGGTTCCACCATCACCAGATCCGGGTCCGTCACACCGCGCTTTCGCAGTGCGGCTTGAAACACCGGCGAACGGCGGACGGCCTGCTCACACTCGCTGAACTCATCGAGCATAATCGATGGCTGGACACCGGGCGGAAGCTGCGTAACGGACGCGACAGACTTGCCATTCAGATCCACGACCGCCTCGTATGACGTGCGCTTGAAGCGGTCCAGCAGAACAGCCAGCGCCATCCGTTCAAACGTGGTCCGGGGCTGGTGCGCTTGGACCAGGGTCTTCGCGGGCTCGATCAGGTTGACGGACGCAATCCGAACACCGTCCCCCAAGCACTCTTCCCGCTCCAGTATTCGCACCACTTCTTCGAGTTCACTGGCATTCATCGGATCGAGTGGATGGCGGAATATCTCACTTTGTGCCGAAAACCCCAGATCGACATCACTTGGTAGGGCCATGTTGCTTCCTCTCTTCTGCCGAAAACGATACGTTTAAGCCTGATGCTAGTCTAAGTGGATGGAGCTTGGCAATCCTTCGGTAAGGTTGGTAAAATCCCCCGCCCGGTCCGCGCCAGAGTGTCCAACATCAACTTCTTATGGACTTAAATCCGCCGCCCTGTCGCCTAGCGAGACTTTAGCTCAATCCGTAGCTGTTATCGCGCCCACCGGCGCACCGGTCATGACCGTGCCCCTGGTATACGCATTGGCGGGTCAAGGCTGCGCCATTGCTTTTCTGATCGCCACGATCACCATTTTGCTAGTGGCGCTCAATATAAATCAGTTTGCCAGGATTTCGGCCTCACCCGGCTCGCTATACACCTATATCACCGATCACATGCATCCCAGATTCGGCGTGCTCGCCGGATGGGCGTTGTTGATCGCGTATGCGGGCACGGCCGCGGCGGTGAGCGCCGGTGCAGTCAACTATTTCAACGTGATTTTGCGGGACCGCTTCGGCGTGCAGGGTTCTCCGGTGTTCTTGATCGCATTGGTGACGATGTTCGCGTGTTATTTGGCTTACCGCGATGTGGAAATCTCGGCGCGGCTCATGCTTTGGCTGGAAGCTGTATCCGTGGCTCTGATTGCTCTGATCGCGTTCCGAATTATTATCCAACACGGCTGGCGGCTCGACGTGGGACAGCTCACTCTGCGCGGTGTGACGCCGGAACAACTTCGCCTGGGACTGGTGCTCGCGATGTTCAGCTCCGTGGGATTTGAAAGTGCGACCTCGCTTGGCTCTGAGGCGCGCGATCCGTTGATCAGCATTCCACGAGCCGTCAAGTGGAGCGCGATCCTGGCCGGCATGTTCTTCTTCCTGTGCGCGTACGCGGAAGTGTTGGGATTTCGAGGCGACGCACAGACTCTGAACAAGAGTGTCGCCCCGTTGCACGTACTCGCGCAGAAAGCCGGACTCCCGCCGCTGGTGGGCACGCTCACCGATCTCGGCGCGGTCCTCACTTTCTTCTCGTGCTTTCTGGCGTGTATCACGGCCGGCGCCCGCGTGCTGTTTCTGATGGGGCGGCATGGAGCGTTGCACTCCGTGCTGGGAGAAGCGCATGAGGAAAATAAGACGCCGCATCGCGCGGTGCTGATAAGTTCGATCGCCGCCTTCGTGCCCGCCGGGATCATGACCGTGCGAGGGATTAGCCTGTTTGACACTTACGGCCTCATCGGAACGCTCGCCACGTTCGGGTTTGTCACTGCCTATATCCTGGTCTCCGCCGCGGTGCCCATATACCTGCGCTCGCTCGGCCGCTTGACGCCGCAGGCTCTTGGACTTTCCACGGTGGCAGTTCTCGCGATGGCGATAGCGCTCCTGGGCAACCTGTATCCGGTTCCAGCCGCGCCGTATTCGTATCTTCCTTATCTGTATGCCGGCCTGCTCCTGCTCGGCTTCGCGTGGTCCACGATTTGGACTGCTAGATCGCCTTCGTTCGCGCCCGAAATCGTTGGGGATTGAGCAGCCCCACACTTTTTTGCAAATTCGCCATTATAATGGTCAGCATTCGGGAGCCCGACAGCACCTTTGAGGAGGCTGAGAATGCGCGGAGCGGCATTTGGCTTAGGAGTGGTTGCGATCGCGACGTTCGTATCCCCGGTTGGCGTGGCACAGACACGATCGTCCAAAACGCTGGACATCTACGTCATCGACGTCGAAGGCGGCAACGCGACGCTGTTCGTTGCGCCTTCTGGCGAATCGCTGCTGATCGATACCGGCAATGCCGGCGCTGCGGCTCCCCGCGACGCGGGCCGTATCGTGGATGCGGTCAAGGACGCCGGACTACAGCAGATCGATCGTCTGATCACCACACATTGGCACGGCGATCATTTTGGCGGCATGGCCATATTAGCTTCCAAAGTACCGATTCGAGAGTTCATCGATCACGGCCCAAACGTCCAGCCGGGCGAATCCGCCGATACGTTTCTCAAGAACACGTACCCACGGCTTTACGCCCAATCAAAGCACACTGTCGCGAAAGCGGGCGATAAAATTTCCATGACGAGTCTGGATGTGCGCGTGGTGGCTTCCGCGGG
>JBEKBK010000555.1:0-5584 GCA_050015435.1 Bryobacteraceae bacterium | reverse complement strand
CGACGCCTTCGTCTTCATCGACCGGGAAACCGCACGCATCACCACTATCCTCGGCTATCCCACCCGCAGGCTCGCTCAGGTGGCCTGATCGGAAAATTTCAAATATGTTTGGCTAGATTTTCCCGCCAGCACAAGTTTGGTTTTCTTCAGAAGGATGGGCAGAAACGTCCTTTAGGCTGCCGGATTGAAGCAGTTCGGGGCGCGGACCTGTCGGCTTCGCCCAGGATCGCTCGACGATGCAGACGAAGCCGTTCGAGCCCTTTACAGCCGTTGCGTAGCCATCCCGTCGCAGCACCATCACTTCGGCTGAATCCGAAATCGATGCCGGAGCGGAACTCCGGGCCAGCGCGATCTCAGCCTTCTCGTCCGGAATCAAATACTGATCGAGAGGAGCCATGACCGGATAGGGAGCCTTCGCAGCTTGCGCTCGTGCATAGGCCGGCCAGAGGAAAAGAATCGGAATAACGAATGCTAACGCTGTGATCCTGATATTGTTCTTCCGCATTTGATTCTCCGATGAGGAGCATTGTTTATTGTTTTGAGCCGCTAACCGTCAGGCGGCACAATGCGCCACTGATGATGGTATCCTATCCGATTCGTCCTGACAAATGCGCCTGCATCGGAAACCCACGCGGACGTTTTGTCGGCAAGTCGCAGAAGTGACGGGCCTCTTCAAGCCTGCTGGATCATTTCTTGATCAGCGTTAGGCGAGGCTTGATGACATTGACCAATAACGCGTCGACGGGGTTCTGCAAGTCAACGAGCGCGCTATTAAAATGTTGTTCGATCGCCGCTACGACATCATCGAGAAGGTCATCGAAAGAATACTGGTAGATGCCCTGCATTGCGAGGTCGCGTGCGGTCCGTGGTGAGACTCCGAGCACACTCGACATATTCACTTGTCCTTCTTGGATGAGCAGCTGAACCAGCATCAAGGGCCATTGGCTCGGAACGCAGATCTTGTTATCCATGCGTTCAGGCCAGTTTTCCGTTGGCGTCACAAATCGAATTAATTGGGCTCGCTCCCCGTACAAGAAGTACATCGGACTCCCCCCAGCGTTGATCTTCTCACGTTAATGGCAGCCAAGGCGCAGGGTTCTCTTTGTTTCTTAAATTTGAATACCCTCCACTTCGCGCCGTCAGCTCTTCGGATCGGATGCCTAATTCATTCATTCAGGTCCGATTCCTGATGTCCCTCTGATCCGGGCTGGATCCCCCGGATTCGTGATACACTCCGCCGCAGGAGAGACTTCCATGATCCGGAAAATCTTAACTGGCGGCGCACTGTTTGCGGCGCTCGCGTTTGGGCAGGTTCAATCACAGGGACCAGTGCGGTTGGATACTGGACGCGTCTCGGGCGCGCTCGTGGGGACTGCGGGCGATGTCTCGGTATATAAGGGCATACCGTTCGCGGCCCCACCGGTTGGCGAACTGCGATGGAAGGCTCCGCAGCCTGCGAAGGACTGGGCCGGGGTTCTAGAAGCGACCAAATTCAGCGCCATACCACCGCAACGCCAGAGTACTGACCCTCAGAGCGAAGACTGCCTTT
The DNA here is from genome assembly GCA_050015435.1 of Bryobacteraceae bacterium. Taxonomy (GTDB): domain Bacteria; phylum Acidobacteriota; class Terriglobia; order Bryobacterales; family Bryobacteraceae; genus Palsa-187. The sequence goes on along the minus strand of JBEKBK010000555.1, from coordinate 4,035 downwards.
ATCTCAACGTCTGGACGCCTGCAAAGTCCGCGTCCGAACGGCTGCCGGTGATGGTCTGGATTTATGGCGGAGGGTTTACCTACGGTTCGGCTTCGACGCGGATCTATGACGGGGTTCATCTGGCTGAACATGGTGTGGTCGTGGTTTCGTTCAATTACCGGTTGAATGTGCTGGCTGGCTTTGCGCATCCTCTGCTGAGCAGGGAGTCGGGGCACGGGTCAGGGGACTACGGGTTGCTCGATCAGATCGCGGCGCTGCAGTGGGTGAGGCGGAACATCCAGGCGTTTGGGGGGAATTCGGACAATGTAACGATCTTTGGCGAATCGGCGGGCGGCATCGCGGTTTCGGCGCTGGTGGTTTCGCCGCTGACCGAAGGCTTGTTGCAGAAGGCGATCGTGGAGAGTGGATCGGCTGCGACGCTGACGCCGCTTGAGAGCGCGGAGGCGACGGGTAAAGAGCTGGTGACCAAGATGGGGCTTGCCGGAGATACGAATCTGCTGGCGACGCTGCGCGGGAAAGCCTGGAAGGATTTTCCGGATGCGGCGAATTACAGGGGTGGTCCGGTGATTGATGGGTATGCGCTGACCGATCATCCGAACGCGTTCTGGGCGAAGGGCAAGCAGCACAATGTGCCGATGATTATCGGCTACAACCACGACGAGGCCACTTTCTTTTTCGGGCGCGATGGCGAGATTCCGAAGACGGTGGAGGAGTACGAGGCTTCGGTGAGGCAGCGGTTTGGAGAATCGGCGAAGACCGTGCTGGCGCTGTATCCGGCGAAGTCTCCGGAGGAGGTGTACTGGCAGGAGGTGGCGATTCGTACGGATTCGCGGTTCGGGCTGGGGGCGCGGTCGCAGTTGAGGGGTGAGTTCACGGTTCCGTCCAAGACGTGGGAGTATCACTTCAACTATCTGGCGCCGGGGGCGCGGGATCCGAAGCGCGGGGTGTCTCATGCTTCGGAACTGGTGTATGTGTTTGGGACGATTCCGGCGGAAGCGACGAAAGAGACGCGGGAGGTTTCAGAGGCGATGGTCCGCTACTGGACGCAGTTTGCCAAAACCGGGGATCCCAATCAGGCGGGTTTGCCGGAATGGCCTGCATTTCAGAAAGGAAACGAGGCCTATCTGGAGATCGCGCAGCCGATTCGCGCGGAGAAAGACTTGAATCTCGAGAAGGCGGATTTGTTCACGAAGATTGTTCGCACTGCGGCGCGCAATTAGTTCAGGCAGCATTCCGCAGCCCGTGGACTCGTTTCATCAGAGTCCAGAATTGCGGCTGTCTACCGCCTGATGTCTGGGGTTATCGGCAACTCCGACCGCTTACTCGCAGAAGGACAATATCCATTTCGGGTCGGAGGACGCCGCGCTCTCTGTGGGTTCGGTCAAGGTTTTTGGGGCAACGCCGGACACGTTGAGTTTTGCACCCACCGCTGCTCCTTATCGGGAGAGACCTCAAGAATATTGACGTGCGTACCAACTGCCCTATCGTATTTCGAGGTTTCCTGGATGAAGAATTCAAGCCGCCGCTGCTTTTGCTCTGACGCCGGAACTGTTTTGCTTTTCTCTGCCCAAGCTGACTGTGAAGCCGTCGCTCTTTCGGAATTCCCCTCGATTAACTCCTGGGTAATCCCGTTGCTTGTGTACGGGACATCCCGAGCCGGAAGCACAATCTGCTTATCCAGAATCGGCGTTAGTTGCTTTTCGTCGAGATATACCATCTGGATAACCAGTGTGGCCTTCCCCTCCAGGAAACCGACAAACAGTCCTGCCAGCAATGTGTTCTGATTATTCGCGCCGGCCAATTGAGCGACACGTGGCGGATTGGCACGGTAAAACGACAAATAATGACGCTTTCCTCGCTCAGTCCAGTCTGCTATCGTCGCCAGGAGGTCACCGTTGTGCGCCGCGTATGCTTCGCGGGCATCAGTGAGAGAATCCCAGGAAGCGATGGGGTCGTCAGCTCGATTGCGAACGTAATCCATGTTGCCAGTGATTGCCGAGGCGGCATGACCGAGCGGGACTATCTTGCATTCAATCTCGTCACTGGTTTGCGAGCCGGGGTCAAGCTTATCGCCATGGGTGTCGGCGGCGAAGAGTATTCGGGTGGAATCGACCTGGGCGGTTATGGATGTGGCCGTAGCAGACCCGCTCAACAGCAGTATCGCTGCGACGGGTCCAGCAATCCCGACGTTGACCGTCGGCAACATCTACTTTAAGTTTAGCGTCAGAGAGCTCCCGCTCCAAATCTCATGCACACGTTTCCCGCGCGGGCCGATGTGTCGGCCGTAGCTCGAAATAAAGCTGGGTGAAAACAGGACACTACCAGTGTGGTCTCTAATCCACTACAACCCGCTGCTTGACGACCAGGGACGGGTGATTCGCTGGTATGCGACGGGGACTGACATCAATAATCGCGTCGAAGCTGAAGAGAGGACACGCAACGAGAACCTAGTGTTGCGGGAGCGAATCGATCGTGACTCGATGTTCGAGGACATCGTCGGCTCTTCGGACGCACTGCGTAAGGTGCTACACCAAGCTGAGGGCTACCAGAAGTTTTCCAGGAGAATGAGGTCGCTTGTTCCCCGATCGGTCTGGGTATACAAAACCGAGCGGCCGTCGACCGCGGCTGTCAGGCCGAAGCCGAGAGGCTTATCGATGTGGGCGAACGTCATTCGTTCTGCGCTCGGGCGATTACAGGTGGACCCTTCCTGAAACCGGAGTGGACACTTACGGCTTTTGGACATTGACCAAGATACCGTCGACGACGAGGAGCCGATTGCCGCCGAGAGAAATCGTGCCGGAACCAATAAAACTATGGCCCGCTATGAAGGCCACCAAGTTGCCAACATCATCACGTTCCAATCTGTGGACGCCGGGTGTACCGCCAGAACGCTTTAGGGGGCTTCTTTCTCCAAGTGATCTAAAACAGCTTCTTTGCCCTCGGCTATTGGGTGCATACACCGCCATGAGTAGCCCTGCTAAAAGGATCGCGGGCGTCAAGGACCCTTTTCGCGACACACCATTCACTGGAAGACTATGCGTTCAATCTCGTGCTGGTTCAAAAAGATTCCGCTGGCGGACATGGCAGGGACAACCGAACACCTAAGGGACTCCGGATATCCGGCTTGCTGAATGTCCACGACCTGTCTATCGAAGCTTGTCGCATCGCTCCCGCCGCGCCGCACAAATGCCTCCCTTGCTCGGTCAGCGTCGCCGTCAAACCAGATCAGTCGCACATCCTGATCCCGCAGCTGCTCTACCCAAGAGACGTAAGAGACGCGAAAGCCCCAATCGAGGACGACGCGATCGTGGCTTTGGCGAATTTGCTGCACGAAAGCCGTGCGGTCAGTCTCCCAAATTTCCTTCAACTCTGGGTGCGGCCAGCCGCGTGGGTGGTGCTCCAGATCATAGTGTGCAAAGCCGTACTCGCGTGCCAAATGCCCAGCGAATTTGCTCTTCCCGGTTGCGGGAATTCCGGACAACAAGATAACGATCTGCTTAGGCACCACCACCTTGGCAGCTTTCTTCCTGTTGCATTATAGGACTGTCGGACAGCGGTTCGGGAGATGGGGACACGGAAATGAGAACTGGAATGGCTCAGCTGTTGGCGCAGTTCCGCCGACCACCGAAGTCTCAGATGGAACCACAAGAGGAAGCATCTCCCCCCAAACTAACGTCTCTGACGCATTCGCAGGTCGAATTATTGAGCGTCTTCATGAAGGAACGTTTTGACGGCTTCGTATCTGGGCGACTTTACACATTTGAGCGGATAGTTCCGCCCGACCGTGGGCGGTTCTTGTGGTTTGAGACCAGCCTACTTCTTTGTCTTCTCACCACGGACCTTGAATCCGCTTCTGAAGCAGAAGCCCACTGGAAACGCATCGTGCCGCCGCTGCTTACAGTATTCAGCCCCGATATAACCGATGCAAGGATCAATGAGATTCTGACCGCTGCTCGGGGGTACAGAGACACTTGGATGATGCACGAATACGACGGTCCACTCGGCAAGGTTCTAGATACTCCCATTCTTGCGGCC
>JBEKBK010000554.1:0-5584 GCA_050015435.1 Bryobacteraceae bacterium | reverse complement strand
CGGTCACCGACAAGCCGGCAGGTTCGATAATCTCGGTCCGAATGAAATCGCCGGGATGGGGTGGGTTTTTCATGGGCATGGTTTGCTCTCCCGATCTAACACATCGCCTGCCACAGATGAACACTGATGGACACAGATTGAAAAGAAACTGGCTTATCGGCGTTCATCAGTGTTTATCTGTGGCTCAAGATTGCTTTGCTTCTGCTTTTCAGCGTTGGTCTTCCCGATTTCCGCGTAGCCGCTTGGGATCTCATTCGAGATGGCTGCGTTGGTTTTTGAAGACGAACGCTGCCTTGTGTGTCCCGACCGTGTGGACAAAACCGGAGAACAACGATGGCATGCGATTGGGGCGGCTCGATTGAGCCCGGATGCCGCGGTCGTGCTGTTCGTCGTTCACGTTTACACGGAGGAAATCGATGGCGAAGAAATCACCCGCATCATCTCGGCCCGAAGGGCCGACAAGAATGACGTCCGAAGATATCAAGGCCAGGAAATGGACTGAAGCGGAGCGACGTTCGTTTAAGCGTCACGCTGCCAAGCAAGCCGCCGGAGACGATTCCGACATCAACTACGACGAGATTCCAAGGTTGACAGATGAGCAGCTGGCGCAAATGGTTCGTCTGCGCGACATGCGGCCCAAGGTGCCAGTCAGTGTGCGGCTCGATCCAACCGTACTGGCGTGGTTGAAATCAAAGGGTGAGGGTCACTTGACCCGCATCAACGATATCCTGCGGAACATCATGGAAGCCGAGCAGCGGATTTCACGACGGTAACGTAAATTGGCCAGCGCCGACGCGATCCGGTGGCTGGCAAAAGGGCCGCCAAGCTTCCGGTAAGCCCACATTTATCGGAAGTGGACTGGCCCGGCGAGGTGTATGCTAGTCTCCGTACCAGCCTATGAATCTTTTGCCTCCTGCTCGCGATCTGCTTCTTTTCATGACGGCTGCAATCGTCTTGTTGGCCATTCCGGGGCCAGCGGTGCTTTACATCGTGGCGCGCAGCGTCGATCAGGGACGCAAGGCGGGATTGGCCTCGTGCTCCGGGATTGCTACTGGGGGATTGGTGCACGTCCTGGCTGCGACGTTAGGACTCTCGGCCTTGCTAGTCTCATCGGCGATGGCATACTCAGTCGTGAAATATGCAGGCGCCGCATACCTCATTTATTTGGGGATCATGAAACTTCGTGAGCACCCCGTCGCCGCTGGCTGCGTGAAACACGTCCAGCCGGCATCATTACGTCACATCTACACGCAAGGTATTGTGGTCCAAGTTCTCAACCCGAAGACTGCGATCTTCTTCTTTGCTTTCCTGCCCCAGTTCGTCAATCCCACAAGGGGGCCCGTAACCTTGCAGTTCTTGGCCCTAGGAATGGCATTCACCGTTATGGGCCTTGTCAGTGATAGCTTGTGGGCGTTAACGGCGGGTTCCGCCGCCAGTTGGTTGCAACGCAACCGGATTTTCCTGCGCCACCAACAGCATGTTTCGGGAACGGTGTACATCGGCCTGGGGCTCGCGACGGCGGCAAGCGGAGATCCCGGCATACCTAGACGGACCCATCTCCGCTTTTTTCCGTCAAGAATGGTACTCTGTCTCTAGTTTTTTATTAACGATAAGTATGTTTATCGTCTGATTCCCGTGGCGGCCGCGCCCTTGCTTTATTCGCGAAGCCGCCTGGCGCGGGACTCCGGTTGGAGAGCGTGGCAGGCAGGGTAGCGGCCGTTCGGATAGCTTTGTAGATCAACTTCGACGGAGACGCTTGCGGCACGCAGTTGCGCCACCATCGCATCGAGGTCGCGGACGCGAAAATTGATCATCCAGACTTTACTGGAATCGCCAAAATACTCTGTGGTCCCGGGGAACGGGGCGTCCGGTACCATTCACTTTTTCCAAATTCCAGCCTCCACGGGTTCTCGCTCGGTCGCATAAGAGATCGCCAGACCCACGAGGATGACCACCAGGCAGCCGATTACGTTGAACCAAAGATAGGCAATGGACGTGAATTTTGCCGTGAGGAGAATCGCAACTTCTCCGGCGAGCACTCCGAAAAACGCTCCATTCGCGCCCACGCGGGTCACGAAGAACGCGAGTACGAACACTCCCAGCATCCCGCCGTAGAAGTAGGAGCCCACTTGATTCACGGCCTCGATCAGCGCGCCGAAGCCGCGCGCGAAAATGCTCGCGAAGCCGATCGCGTACAGGCCCCAGAACACGGTCGCGACGCGGGATACCCATAGATAGTGATGATCCGTCGCGTCTGTACGGAAATGACGCTTGTATATGTCGATCACGGTGACCGTCGCAAGAGAATTGACCTCGCCGGAGATGGCAGACATGGCCGCTGTGAAGATCACGCCCAGGACCAGTCCCACCACTCCCACCGGAAGATAGTGGGTGACAAAGGACATGAAGATGTAATTCGTATCGTTCTCGTCCGCGAGCTTTAGCGCGTCGGCGTGGGCCTCATCCATCTGTTGCTGTGCCGCATGAAATTCGACGATCGCGGCCGAGCGCGCGGTGGGATCATGAGCGTCCCTCAAATGCAGGGCCGCGGTCTTGCGATGTTCGAACCCTTCGATATGCCGGGTTTCGAGCGCCTGATAGCCGGAGGTTTGTTCGACTCGCTTCATCTCCACCGGGTGAAAAAGCAGCGGCGGCTGTACGAAAAGAAAGAAAACGAACACCATGGCTCCGATGAATAGGATGAAGAACTGCATCGGGACCTTGGCTACCGCATTCAACAGGAGGCCCAGGCGGCTCTGGCCGATAGAACGTCCGGTGAGGTATCGCTGCACCTGGCTCTGATCCGTGCCGAAATACGCGAGCATGAGAAACGACGCTCCGATCAGGCCGCTCCAGAGGTTGTAACGGCTGTTCGGATCGAAATGCAGATCGACGGCGTTGAGCTTTCCAGCCGCTCCTGCGATCCGGATCGCGTCGAAGAACGACACATCGGCCGGCAGCCGCGTAACCGCGATCACCAGGGCCAGAACCAGTGCTCCGAGGATCACGCCCATCTGTTGCACGTCCGCCCATGTCACGGCCTTGATTCCGCCGGTAGTGGTGTAAAGGATCACCAGGCCGCCCATGACGAAGATGGTGAGGCGGAACGGCCACCCGAGTACGACCGACAGAACAATGGCCGGAGCAGTAAGCGCGACGCCGGCCGAAAGCCCGCGGTTGATCAGGAATATTCCCGTGACCAGCGCGCGCGTCTTTGCGTCGAAACGTTTCTCCAGATACTCGTAGGCGGTATAGACCTTGGCGCGATGAAAGATCGGAACGGCAGTGGCGCAAAGAATCACCATGGCGACGGGCAGTCCGAAATAGAACTGCACGAATCGCATACCGTCGGTGTATGCTTGTCCGGTGGTGGAAATGAAGGTGATCGCGCTCGCCTGGGTCGCCATGATGGAGAGACCCATGGCATACCACGGCATGGTCTTTCCGGCGAGCATGAATTCGTTGACGGTATCGGATCCGCGGCCGCGCCAGAGCCCGTAGGAGACAAGAAATGCGAGCCACGCGAACAAGACCACCCAGTCGAGTGGCTTCATGGGGCGAGCATTCGGGTGAAGACGTAAAACAAAAAGATCACAACGGCGAGATATGCAAGGACGAAACAGTAGACCCGCGGCCAGGTTCCGAGAATCGGGGGCGGCTCATCCGCGATCTGGCGCTGCTCGTCGTTCAGACTCACGGAACCTTACCCGCGCTGAGCATGTTCGCAAAAAGGCGATATGCTCCAGGAACACCTGCCGGCAATTGACGAAACCAGGAATAGGCGGTGAAGATGTACACACCCTTCCCGTAGCGCAGGTACAACTCGCCGCCCAGCAGCGGCTGCTCTCCGGGATCGTGCGAGGAAAAGACTGACTTGTAGTGGGGGTCCCATTCCGTGGCAAAGTAGAGACCACGCTCCTGCACCCAGCCCTCGAAATCTTTTTCCGTAATCTGATTGGGCGTATGCAGCAAAGGAAGTTTTGGATCGGGGAACGCGACGGGCGCGTCTTCGTCGGTGATCCGATCCCGAGTAAGGCGCATCGGATACGGTCCTATATGATCGAGTTGGTCGGTAGATCCGTTTGGACCGTCGATAAAGTTGTACTGGACCACGACCGTTCCGCCGTCTCGTGCGTAATCGAAAAGCCGCTGGTAATTGGCACGCAGATCGGCGCGCGTGTTGAACGCCCGGACACCGGTTACGATCGCGTCAAAGCGAGAGAGCTCGCCGCGCGCCAAGTCCTCGGCCGAGAGTAACGTCACGTCACATCCAATCTGGCGCAGCGCGTCCGGGATTTCGTCACCTGCTCCCATCACATACCCGATTTTCTTCGCGAGCGTGCGAATATCGGCGCGCACCAGGGCACTCTGCGCTGGCGGAAACAACATCTGCGCCGGAAAATGCGGATAGAGAATCGGCTTGGTCACCGAAGAAACGTTCCGGTCTCCGACCGTCGCGATGGCGCGTAGTTCGCCGCGAGCATCGGATGCAGGCGGACTCAGTTCAAACGACACGGTGGTTTGCTCGCCGGCCGCCGCCAGTTCGAAGTGATTCGACGCAGGCTCGATCTTCCAGCCGTCTTGAGCCTCCAAGTGAACCTCTCCGGCGGCGTGTGGTTCGTTCGCACGAACGGTCACCTCCACGCTGCGTGGGCGGGCATCGGCGAAAACCAAGGAGTGCTCCGCCAGGTCGATTCCCACGGGCGGAACGATCGCAAGTGGACGGGTCTCTTGCCCATAGATGTGGTCCACATAGATGTAGTGAATCGGACGCAGGAGCTCAATCTCGATCCCGGCGACTCTCAAGCGAAAATGCGCATCGAGCACCGGCGGATTTTCGGGTAGACCGATCATACGGCCGTCTGGAATCGAATAAAGCCAGCCGTCTTTCGGCATTTCCAGCCAGTAAGGCTGCGAATAGGGCTGTTGCTCGGGGATCCGAAAGGAGACCTGATACTGCATCGGCTTATTGAACGGCAAAACGGAAGGGGCGAGATCGACCGTGGGCGCACCGGCGATGCCCGAAAGCGTCACGCCCGTCAAGGCGACCTGCGCAGGGGAGCGAACCAGCGCGCTGAAGTTCACTTTTAAGCTGCCGCCTGGGGAGACGGCATAGCGGTCGGCCGTCGCATCAAGCGAAATCGCAGCGCAAAGGGCCATGGTCTCGTCCAGGTCGACCAGCTTGCGATGGGCGAGAATAGGGTCCTTCATACCAGCGATCATGGGTCTGGCTTGCGCCAGCAGCGGCAGAAGAAGCTCGGGATGAAGCGGTGAGAGCGTGTCCCGCGCCTGGTCGAGAATGCTTTCGAGCTCCGGGTACGCCTTCCATGAGTTGCCGATTCCATCGAGGATATCCTTGGTTGCCTTGTCGCCGGCAAGGTTCGCGTAGGTGCTGTAGATCGCGCCTTTGGTTTGCGGCGTGCCCTGTCCCTGGCTTCGGTGAAAGCTTCGGCTGATGCCGCGGATTTCGCCATAGGAGTACCCCAGGTCCGGTGAGTACTCACCCACATCGACCTCAACGTCGCCGTTCGCTGGGGGCGCGGCCCGCCCACCTCGACCGCCGCCGGGAGGACTGCTGCGTCCC
>JBEKBK010000553.1:0-5597 GCA_050015435.1 Bryobacteraceae bacterium | reverse complement strand
ACATCGACGTTCGGACCAAGGGCCTGGAACAACGCGATAAGGCTGGCGTGGCCGTCGAGGCGCACGACGTGAAGCCTGGGCTGATCTATCAGGATTCCAACGTCAAAGTGACCGCCATTCCTGTCGCGCACGGTGAATTGCAGGCGTACGGCTACCGGTTTCAGACGGCCGATCGAACGGTGGTGATCTCAGGCGACACCAGTCCCAGCGCTGCGTTGATCGATAGCTGCCAGAGGTGCGATGTCCTCATACATGAGGCGTTCGCCGAATCCTTCTCTCCCGCCGACATGCCGACCTGGCAGCAGTACCGGCCGAAGTACCACACCACCACTTCCCAGCTCGCCGATATTGCGAACAAGACACAACCGGGACTCCTAATCGTCTATCACCATGGCGGGGGCGCACTCACCGACGAGCAATTCCTGGCGGAGATTCGACGGACCTATCACGGTAAGGTCGTGCTCGGCCAGGATCTCGACGTTTACTGAACGTTCAGTCTGCGGCGTGCGCCAAGGGGTGTTGGCTCAAGATCTGGCGGAGCCGGTTCAGATCGAACGGACTCAGCGAAAGAGCACGGGAGATCAACTCCTTGCCGGACAGGGCAGCTTTTGCGACGCCATCGCGGCCATGCTCTTGGGACCTGGTCAGGATGTGAACCAGTTCGTGCGCCACCACGCGGCCAAGCGCGCGACCAAGCAGCATATCCGCTCGTGGAAAGTCGCAGCTACACAGGGCCGAGCGGACCGCGGCCGCTACTCGATCGCAAGCCACTTCACTGAAGGGCTGTACCACCCCATCCGTGCTGTAAGTAAAGGCCAGCGGGTCACTATGAATATCCGCTTGGCCCTCGTCTAAGCTTTCGGGATCGAGAACGCAGGCTCCGTTGAATTTCACTACCACCAGATCCTGAACGGCAGTTTTCGCCGCCTCGCTCAAAGGAAGCCAGTCCAGATTGAGACCGGCTTCTCTCAGTATCCCGCCGGCCTCATGCTGCATCTCAATTGCGGCTTGAGGCGAAAAAGCTCCCGTGACATTCAGGACAACGGTTAATTTCGGCGCGGAGGGCGAACTCGGGGAGGGCATCGAACCTGCGGGCGCGAAAGCCGCACAAGTCGTCAGACATAACACGCAAGTCAGGGCGCGTTGCATTTCTCACACCTGGAGAAGCCGAAGCTAACGTAGCTCCGGAGTCAGTGTACGGGAATTGGCGGCGGGTGTAAAGGGGAAATACTGGGGGAAACGGCGTCTTCAAATGCGCTTTAGGCTACCGCTTCACTGGGACGCAAAAAGGCGCGGCGGAAGATGTGCCGCCGCGCCCCTTAGTCTAGATCGCTCCGCTAGAAGCTGAACCTGAGGCCAAGCTGCAACTCTCTCGGTATATTAAACTGAGTGTTGATCTGGCCGAAGGGCCCGACGGGCTTGCCGGTGGCAGTAGTCACACCCTGGAATTGCTGCTGCGGATTCGCGAAATTTGGCGTATTGAAGGCATTCAAAGCCTCCGCCCGGAACTGGGCTCTGTAATGCTCCCTGATCGTAACGGTCTTGAACAGGGAGATGTCCCAGTTCGCTATCCCGGGTCCATAGAACGGCAATTCGCGTGAGGTGTTTCCGAAGGTGTAGGCCGGTGCCAGGGAAAACGCGGCGGCATTGATATAGCAAACCGGATTCGTCTTCGCGTTGCATGAGTTGATGAGCGATTCCGGACTGCCCGAGTTGACAGGAGAGACTCCAGTTGCATTGGGACGCTGCTCCAACGTGCCGATTGAGGTATTGGCATTGGTCTGGAAGACACCTAGCGGGAAGCCAGTGGCGATGATGCCTGTTCCGTTGATGGACCACCCGCCCACGACGTAGTTGAGCGCTCTGTTGTTCGCGAGCATTGGCTTACCCGTGCCGAAGGGAAGCTCGTATGTCCATCCGACGGTGAAGCGCGAGGGCTGCGAACCTGCGGCGAGCGCCCATTCGGCCGCGAGATTGTAAACGTTCTGCGGATAAGCCGGTGCAGCGGTGCAAGGCCCGTTGCAGTTGTTGAAGTAGTTGGCTCCGGCGCCGCCGTAGGTGTTGTCAATACTCTTCGACCACGTGTAGGTAGTCAGGAAGACCAGGCCTTTCGAGAGCCGCTTCTGGGCTTTAAGGATGAGCGAATCATACTGCGCTTTGCCGTAGCTCGCACTGTCATACACCTGAGAGTATTCAGGGAACGGCAGCAGCAACTGGGCTTCCGAAACGGTCGCGGCACCGAGGCTTCCGCTAACATTCGGGAGACCGTAGAACGGGTTCGCTACCTTCGTGGCAAGAGCTGATCCCATCGATAGATACTGTGTGGGAATTTGATTAATCGGTTCGTATGCAGCCCCGCTGTAGGAGGCCATAAGATGGCTCGAACGCGACCCGACATAGCCGACTTCGAGCGCGATCCCAAGTGGCAGCTGGCGCTGAATATCCGCGGAGAACTGCTGCACCAGAGCATTTTGGCGGTTCAGGTCCGGAAAGTAGGTGCTGCCGCCCAGTTGTTGCAGAACACCCTTCTGGACGGTGGCCGGTTGGATCACGCCCGTCGGGTAAGGATTACTCAGCGAATTGGCCGGTGTGGCGAAGCCGTCGGCGCTAGCCAAATAGGTGGTGGTTTGGCTTAAGCCGGGCGAGTACTGGGTATCCAGACTGAAAAACATCGGCGCGTAGAAGATTCCCCAGCCGCCCCGGATCGTGGTCTTGTCGTTAAGCTGATACGCAAAGCCGGCGCGAGGACCGAATTTGTTGTCCCGGGCATTGCAACACGCGTTCGGATTTCCATTCTGCCCCTGAATCAGCGGAGCGCCATAGGCCGCCACGCCGGATCCGGCCGGGAGCGACGCCTGAATCGGGTTAAATGCCGTTTGGTTAAAACCAACGATGAAGTTGTTATACTTCTCTGCTTCACCGGTTTCAAACTCGTACCGCAGCCCGACGTTGAAGGTCAGCTTGTTGGTGGCGCGAATATCATCCTGGAGGTAACCGGAATAATAGTTCACAGAGTAATACTCGTCCGAGGCGGTCCCGACACTTCCCGAGGATGGAAATCCGAGCAGGAGATCGGCAATATCGGCGCCGGTGGTGGATGCCGTCGTGGTATTGTACTGCTGCGAGAAAATTCCGTTGAAGGTGAACGTACCCTCGCCGCCAGACCACGAAATACCGCCAACCTTAAGCTTGCGGTAATCGATACCCATCGTCAGGTTGTGCTTACCTGCGAATTTTGAAACGGCGAACGACAGGTTGTCCGATGCAAAGGTATCGTTTGAAGGGCCTGATCCGCCGACGGTTTCGCCGCCTTCCGACAAGTTGATGGCCGGGAACTCCGCTACTTGCAGGGAGTTCACATAACTCGCCGGTAATCCAAGCTTCGTCTGATTGAACCCGCGGTCGACATAATCCGTAACATTCGGGAAGCGGTTGAAGCCGTATCGAACCGTGGCCACAGTAGTCGGATTCAAAGTGTAGATTGCATTGAGCACGGTCGCATCCACATGGCGATCGAGCAGGTAGGAGGTACTTCCCGCTCCGATGGGAGAGTCAAAACTGTTGCCGCCCGGCTCGTGGCTTTTGTAATACATAAAAGTTCCGGTCAGGCGCAGCGATTGGCCGATGTCTTGCTCCATCTTGTAGATGAACTGTTCAGCGTGATTTCCCAACGAATCCTTGCCTTGGAAGTTGCTGGAATCAATAACACCGGTTTGATTGGTGTTCGAGGTCGGAAACTGCGACAGGATTGCCTGGCCGACGGGACTGATTTGGCTTGCCGGAATGATGTTGCCGGCGAAAGGAACGCGTATGACCGTGGCGCCAGAGGGGCACCCGCTGGTCGCGGTGCACGCTACGTTGCTCAGTGGATTGTAGATGGTTTTGCCAGCTGCTGAGAAGTTGCCAGCAATTTCGGCAGCCGTGGGAACCACGAATGCTTGCGCTTGCGGCTGCGCATCGAGGTATCCCTCGCTCGCTACGAAGAAGAAGGTCTTGTTCCGCCCGTTATAGATCTTTGGAAGCACAATCGGTCCGGAGAGCGAACCCGCCCAGTTTTCCCACTTCTCAGGCGTAGCCGGTAGGCCGGCCGCGTTGTTGAAGAAATTATTCGCCGTCGCATCCGCGGGGCGGTAATAGCCGAGAATGTCGCCGTGAAGGTCATTCGTGCCGGACTTGATGACGGTGTTGAACACGCCGCCGCCGGTTCGACCCATCGTGGCGTCGTAAGTGCCGGTTTGCAGCTTCATCTCTTGCACGCCCTCTTCTGAGGGGATGATAACCGCCCGGTTGTTCGAGTCCGTCACCGGGACGCCGTCGATCAGATAGTTGTTACCGCGAATCGGTCCGCCGCCAATCGACAGGTTCGACGAGCCGGTTTGATCCTGGAAACGGTTCCACGAAGGGGGTCCGGACGGAACCACGCCGTTGTTTAGCTTTGACAGCAAGAAGGTGTTACGGCCGAGGTTGGGGAGATCGTCAACCTGTTGAGTATTAAGCACTTGACCGTTCGAGGCGTTGGTGTTTTCGATTAGCGCCACCTCGCCGGTCACCTGCACGCTTTCCGAGACCTGGCCGATTTCCATCTTGAGGTCGACGTTGACGTTCTCCTGCGTACCTACGATGACACCCGTCCGGGTCAGTTTCTTGAAACCCGCGGACTCGACCGAGATGGAATATGTCGCCGGCTCGAGTTGGGAGAACACGTATTCACCCAGAGCATTGGTGTTCGTCGTCCGGGAGACTCCGGTCCCCTCATTCGTGAGCGTGACCCTGGCATCGCCAATGACGGCGCCACCCGGATCCTGAACTGAGCCGCGGAGGCCGCCTACGAAGGTCTGTGCGGAGAGTGTGGACGCACAAAGGATGGCGAGTGCGGCCAGAAAAGTCGAGAAGCGAGAAGCGAGAAGCGATTTCACAAGTGACCCCCTTGACTGGGTTATCTAAACAGCCATGGTTCCGGGCGCTGGGCCTCGAACCGCTTAGCATCCTGGGATGCACTTCTTCTTGCGAAAGACCCAACCTTACCTGAACCTGTTTAGAGCATGTTACATCAACATCGGTCCCTTGTCACGAACTTATTCAATATTTTTATGAATATCATTGTACGATCAGCCGCACAAGACTCGGGTTGCCGCGGGATGAGCTCAGCTAACTACTTTATAAATATAAAGATAGCTGAAGATACGAGGCTCCCAAGGATCTCCAAAGAGAGCTCGGCTCAAATCAAATTTAAGCGCGAAATCGGGAATCGATGGGTCGGGGTGAGCCGACGCTTGAAGAGACGCCGTACATGGGCATCGCTCACTCGCCGGACCGAGCCGAACGCCAGTAGGCGGAGCCCGGTCCCAGTACTGCTAAACTCCAAGGCCATTGCACATAGCGATTGACTTTCGGTTCAGATTGCGTTAACCTAACGGCGTATCCGTAGGCCGCCCTCCGTGCATTGGCGTAGATCTGTACCGGCCGGTGGCGGGTCAGTTTGTGCTATGCCGCACGTTTCGAATGTCCCATCCGATACTAAAGAGGAGATAAAAGTGGAACTCACCCCAAGACAAGAGAATGAACTTCTGGGTCGTGGATTTACGCGCCGGAACTTC
>JBEKBK010000552.1:0-7035 GCA_050015435.1 Bryobacteraceae bacterium | reverse complement strand
CGCCCGAGTCCTGCCGCCAGTTCTGTGAGTTGTAGCTCAACTTGAAAGCCACGCTTGCGCTGTTGCGTTGCATGGCTGTCAGGATAGGCGCTGAAAAATTAACGTTCCCGGACATGACGTCAATTTCCTCATTTCCAGCGCCCCAATACGCGCCAGTCGAAGCCACGCCCACTCGGCGCCCATCTGGAATCGTCGACGGAAAGGGTCCATTGGTTTGGACATGTTGCGTCGTGGCGTTGATTGTTGTGCTGGCGTAGTTCAAGAAAAAGTCGTAAGGGCTTATCGTGTAGGAGTACGAGGTCGCCGGAACCACAGTCGTATCGGAGTATGAGAGGCTCGTCGTGGTCGCCAAGAGCTGCCCGTTCCGCAGGATTTGATAGAACGCGATGCCGGTCCCATTCGGATCGTCGGTTGCGGCGGGCCATTGCAAGTCGACATACGTCGCGCCCGCCGAGACGCCGATACTTGATGCGGGAATTGGATTGGGCGCGATCGCGTCGGGTGGTCCGAAAGCCGGTGAGCCCGGATAGCCCCCGTAATTGGCCCAACCAACGCCAACCGAGTTTCCGAAGCCTCCTGCACCGGAGCACGTCAGCACGAGCGCGTTGTTCACGTAGACCGCCACACCGCCGTCGGTACGCAGCTCGCCCCGGACGACCGCCGATGAAAAGCTACTGACCGTGGCTGCCGCGAAATTGTACGTGGTGCCTTGGCTATAGCCAACTACGGCCACCGTGGTGCCCGTCACCTCAACGGCCAGGTAGGAATTGAGACCGACTCCGCCACCAACGAATGTGTAGGGACTTGCGGCGAGGTAGGCAATTTCGGTGTCGGTATTGCTCGGGTTAATGCTGATCGTCATATCCGCTTCTCCGGGAGAAGTGGGGTACGTGTTTGAGACCGCCAATCCAGTGCCGTAATCGTATGCGTGATACGTCAGGAAGTTCGGGTCCGGCAAATTCAAGTAATAGTAGGTATACTGTGCAAATGCAGGCGTAAGTGGGACGAATGTCGCCATCGCTACGACCGCGGCGACCCGATAAAACGACGCCGGAACTACACTAATAGCGCGCTTCATTGTGGCCTCGCAGGAATCCAATTGTTGAGCGTGAAGCCCTTCTTGTATGTCTGAAACGCGGTTTCAATGTCGGATTTCGCAGCTACACCGACCTCAAAGACCGCTAGCCCAGGCGCCGTTGCGGTGAGGATGTTGCTCAGAGCGGCCCGATTTGCAGCCACGATTTCCACAAGAGCCATCTTTCGGTCGTCGCTGAACTGCATCTGGAACGCCAGAATGCCTGAGTGGTCGGATTTGATTTCCGACGGAAGTGGTGCAAACATCGGCCGCTTGGGGTCCGTCGGCGTCCCGGCGCCGACCAGCGGTACGATGGCGAAGACACGATGGTACATGGAGCCTGGGTCCACGTGATTCAACATAATACCGATGAAAATAATGCCACTTTTCTGCATGGTGACTCCTCCTAGTGTCCGGGCGCACTTCCAGCGACTGCACCGAGTGAGGCTTCGCGAATTCCATTCGCCTGCGCACACTCCGGCGCCACCGCTTGTGAGCCATTTTCACGGCGCCAACGTAGTTTTAGAGCCGGAGGCTGACTATCGCCCAGCCTGTAAAGTCACGGCCATTTAAGTTACTTCGTCGATTTGACTGCAATCGTGATAGTTAGTTCTTAATAGCGATCAATTCTGGACAACTAACGACAGCCAATAATGTAGCGGCTAGTACCAAAAGTCAAGAGGTTTTGTGTTGTAATTCTATTACACCGTACGAACTGCTTAATCGTTAGTTAAGGTCCCACACTGAAGGAATTGCGATGGCTCGAAGGGGCTATGGCGCGTTGACGTGTTGGCCTTCCTCCGCTTTCAGGCTAAATTACGGATCGCGTTGGGGGAGTTTAAAATGTGAGTCGGATTGGTCCTAACGTTTGTCAGGAAAAGGCTCCGAAATAAGGCTTGGTTCCCCTCTCCTGGAGAACTGTGCGGTACAACGGAGCCTGAGGTGGCCGGCGGTCAGTTTCTTCGACGTTTGGCGGGCCGAGGGACACTATGAGCTGCCGGCCTCTCGCGATCCGCCCGTCTCCAAGGCCGCGACGCCTGGAAGTTCCATTCCCGCCAGAAACTCGAGCGACGCTCCACCGCCGGTGGAGATGTGAGAGATCTTGTCGGCAACGCCGGCGGACTTGATCGCTTTTTCCGAATCGCCGCCGCCCACGACGCTTACCGCTCCGGACGCAGCCACAGCCTTGGCCAGGGACACCGTGCCATGATCGAACGGTGGAGTCTCGAACACGCCCATGGGTCCGTTCCAGATGATAGTCTTCGCGCCCGCGATTACTTGCGAATAGGCTTCGATCGTGCGGGGACCGATGTCGAGTCCCATCATTCCATCCGGGACGCGGTCGACGACCTCGGTGGTAACTCCAGTTTTGATCTCGGCGGCCACCACGTGGTCCACCGGCAACAGCAGCTTTCCGCCGGCGTCGGCCATCAACTCCCGCGCCAGATCGAGCTTATCCTCCTCGACGAGGGACTTTCCGGTGGACTCGCCGCGCGCTCGCAAGAACGTGTACGCCATTGCGCCGCCGATCAGAATCTGATCCGCAAACTTCATCAGATTTTGAATGACTTCAATTTTGTCGGAAACTTTCGCCCCGCCGAGAATCGCGATGCAGGGCCGCGCCGGATTCTTCGTTGCCTTGGTGAGATATTCGAGTTCTTTCTCCATCAGCAGTCCAGCAGCCGCCGTCTTGACGAATGCAATCATCCCCACCGTGGACGCATGGGCCCGATGGGCCGATCCGAACGCGTCATTCACGTAAATGTCGCAGAGGGCGGCGAGCTGGCGCGCAAATTGAGGCTCGTTCTTTTCTTCTTCCGGGTGAAAGCGCAGGTTCTCGAGCAGCAGCACTTCGCCCGGCTTGGGCAGCATGGCCTGTACCGAGGGCCCCACGCAATCTGGAGCCATACCGACCGGACGCCCGAGCAGAACGGCGAGCCGCTCGGCGACGGGCTTGAGACTCATCTCCGGGTTCGGCTTACCTTTGGGACGCCCAAGATGGCTGGCCAGCACCAGCCCGGCGCCGTGCTCCAATGCATATTGAATCGTCGGCAGCGACGCTTTGATGCGCTTGTCGCTGGTAATTTCCGTGCCCCCAGGAGCCAGCGGAACGTTGAAATCCACTCGGATGAAGACGCGTTTGCCCTTCAGGTCAAGGTCGCGGATCGAAAGTGTACTCATGTGGGTCCATTATGCCTGTTCACGCGATTCCAAAGAAAGGGCGGTATTTTTCGGGTAGTTTCCGGGGCTTGCGGTCGCGCCCGCAAAATACGTGCTTGGTCTCGCCGGTGGCCAGGCGCCGTCCGTCGCCGGTTGCGATCATTTCGTAGCTGAACCGGACTAACCGGGGATGGGCTTCCTCAATTGAGGTGCGCACCAGGACTTCCTCATCGTAAAGCGCGGGCGCTAGGTACCGGCAACTGGCTTCGGCTACGGTGAGGAGAATGCCGTCCTCGACTTCCATGTCCCGATAGCGAATGCCCGCGGCCCGGCAGTACTCCACCCTCCCGATTTCCATCCAGACCAGGTAGTTGGCGTAGTAAACGATCCCCATCTGGTCGGTTTCGGCGTAGCGAACTCGCAACCGGGCGTCCACGGGTGATCGGGCTGGATGCATGGCGAGCCGATTATAGCAGTGAAACCGATCTCCAACGGGATCAGTCTGTTAATATGGCAGCACGTGCGAATCCGCGTCCTTTTTTTTGGTGTGCTTCACGATATTGTCGGCTTGCGCGAGGACTCTCTGGACTTCCCCGGCGAAACCCTCCTGGGGGCTGTTTTCGAGCATTATGCCGCTCGTTTTCCGCGATTCCGGGCGATGTCGGGGAGCGTCGTGCTGGCGCTGAATCAGCAATTTTCACCGCCGTCGGCAGCGCTGTCAGACGGCGACGAGGTTGCCTTCCTGCCACCCGTCAGCGGAGGTTCCGGGAGATTTACTCAGCAGATCATCGATCCGGCTGGTCACGTGTTCGCGATCACCCGCGATCCCATTGATGGCGCTCAACTTGCGCGCCGGCTGCTGCGCGGCGAGGATGGCGCGTTCGTCAACTTCGAGGGAGTTGCCCGGAACAACACGAAAGGCCGCGCCACGCGGTACCTGGACTATGAGTGCTATGAACCCATGGCCGTCAAAATGATGGCGCAGATTGGGGTCGAAATCGCCAATTCTTACGACATCAGCCGAATCGGCATGATCCACCGGCTGGGGAGAATCGAGATCGGCGAAACGAGCGTCGCGGTGGTGGTCACGGCGCCGCACCGGAAGCCGGCTTTTGAAGCAGCGCTCGACGGCATCAATCGGTTGAAGCGTCTGGTTCCCGTCTGGAAAAAAGAATATTTCGTCGACGGTGAAGTCTGGGTCGACGGCGAATGGGACGACTCCGTCGTCAAAGCTCATTCATGAGATTTGCCCTAATCCTGCTGGGACTCGCGAGTGCGAGCGCCCAGTTCAAAGTCGACGTGCAACTCGTTCGCCTCCCGGTGAACGTGAAGAACTCGTCGGGGGATCTGATCGGGTCTCTCGATCGCAAGGAATTCAGCGTCTATGACAACGGCATCCCGCAGGACATCGCGGTATTCGAGCGCTATACTACTCAGCCTCTTTCCGTCGCGATCCTGATCGACACCAGCGCTTCGACCGCGAAGGACCTGCGCTACGAAACGGTCTCGATTGGAAAATTTCTGACCGCGCTCTTCGGGGAAGGGAACGAACAGGACATGGCAGCGCTGTACTCGTTCAACTACGAAGTGACGCTGCTCCGCACTTTCACCCGCAGTCAGAGACAACTGGAAGACCGGTTAAGGTCGCTGAGGGCGGACAGCGGCACATCGGTGTATGACGCGATTTACTTTGCGGCGCAAGAGTTGCGGGGCCGTCCCGGACGCCACGTGATCGTGATCGTCACGGATGGCGGCGACACCACCAGCGCGAAGAAGTATAAGGACGCCCTCGAATCCGCGCAACGGGCGGAGGCGATCATGTATCCCATCGTCGTGGTCCCGATCACCAACGATGCCGGACGCAATACCGGCGGCGAGCACGCTCTGCAAACGCTGGCGTCGTCCACCGGAGGGCGATGGTTCGACCCCGATGTTGGCGAAAGGCTGGATCAGGCATTCACCGAAATCCTACGAGACCTGCGGGCCCAATACATGATAGGGTATTATCCGAAAGGCCAGGCCCAGGACGTCCGAGGCTTCCACACGGTGCGGGTGGAACTAAACCGCAGGGATTTGAGGGCGTTCACTCGCACTGGCTATTATGGGGTGGAATCCCGTTAAAGTGGCTGGGAAAATCAGCAATACCAAAGCGCCGGAACAGACCTTCGAAGAGGTCAAATATTTGAAACATCTGATCGACGATCAGGTTCCAATCCGTGTGAAATTGAGCGACAACCAGGAAGTGGAAGGCACGGTTGAGTTTTATGACGCCACGTTTATTCGGATTACCCGCTTGAATGGGCCGAATTTGTTCCTTTTCAAGCACGACATCAAATATCTCTACGAGCTCGACTGATCTTGGCTTCCTTTCTAGAAACCGCCGCCGAGATCGCCCGCGAAGCCGGCACACTGGTCGCGAACTATGGGGAGCGCCGCATCGGGTTCGAGCTCAAGGGAGACTTCGACCTGGTCACGGAAGCCGATCGCGCAAGCGAGCGCCTGATTGTCGAGCGCCTGAAGAGCCATTTCCCGGGACATTCGATTGTGGCGGAGGAAGGCGGGGGGCAGGAGGGTGCGTCAGAATACCGCTGGTATGTGGATCCGCTGGATGGGACCACGAACTTCGCGCATGGTTTTCCCGCGTTCAACGTTACTTTGGGTTTAGAACGTTCTGGAGAGCTGATCGCCGGAGTAATTTTCGATCCGCTGCGCGATGAGCTTTTCGCCGCGGAAAAGGGGGGCGGGGCGTACCTGAACCATCGCCGGATCCAGGTATCGCCGGTTGCGCGCCTCGAGACCAGCCTGGTCGCGACCGGGTTTCCTTCCCGCAAGCGCCATGAGAACGTGAACGTCCACTTCTTCTACCAGCTAGCCATGCTGACCCACGGAGTGCGCCGCGCGGGCGCCGCTGCTCTGGATCTGGCTTATGTCGCCTGCGGCCGTCTGGACGCGTTTTGGGAGTTCGGGCTCAATCCGTGGGATGTCGCCGCCGGCGTTCTGCTGATTCGAGAAGCCGGCGGCGTCTGCTCGGACATGCGCGGCGGCGACTTGAACCTTCGCGGCCCGCACATCCTGGCGGACAATGGCGCGCTTCACGACGAGATCGTGAAACTGTTCGGGGAAATCTTCGCGGGCCAGTACCGTTTTCCACTTCCAGCCGTAACAAGCTAACGGGTACCAGTACTTTGCGGGCTGGGTTCAGTACAAAGATTCCATAGAAGGAACGTAGCCCCCAGCGTATTCTCTTGTTCTCACTAGATGAATACGCAACCGAATTTGCTTCCGAATCCGGCTCGCACTCAGGCCATGCCACGGGCCGGAACTCTCCCTCCGACGCGGCCGGTCTGCACCCGCCGTCTATGCCTACCTCAATTGGTTGCGTCAGTTGCGGACCGGTTCCCGGACGCGGTGGCTGCCACGGCTGGTGATGCGCGGATGAGTTACTCCGAGCTGAATGGGCGCGCGGAGCAGCTCGCCGGACATCTGCAGTCGCTCGGCGTGCAGCCGGAGGTCCCAGTGGGCCTCTGCGTCGAGCGGTCCTTTGACTATGTCGTCGCGGCGCTCGCGATCTGGAAGGCCGGCGGTGCATACGTGCCGCTCGATCCCGCCTGGCCGGCGGAGCACCGGGAATTCATTCTAGCTGACGCGCAGGCGCCGGTGCTGATCACTAGGTCCGGTATGGCCTGCAAGGCGCGTTACATCGTGAATCTGGATCACGATGCGGAGGCGATCGCCCGATCCTCCGCTCCATCGAATCCCGGCACCACACGGGACCATCTTGCTTACATCATTTATACTTC
>JBEKBK010000551.1:0-5614 GCA_050015435.1 Bryobacteraceae bacterium | reverse complement strand
GGTCCGGTTCCGGCTCAATTCAATCCAATTCTATCCGCAATGGTTCCGGCACCCCTTTCAGCCCGTCCCCGAAGCTCTATCGCGCCGGAACCACTGCGGATAGAATCCTTAGGATTATCGGAAGCTGGCCCAGGGAGCCCCAACGCAAGAACAGCGAGAATAAGGCATGCGATTCCTCCTTTTTCTCTTTATCGCTGGAGTTTCGTTCGCAGGGCAATTCACCACCTCGCTCGGCGATTCTTATCCCTATGGCATCTCCGCCATCACCACCGACTCTGCAGGCAACACGTACATCGTCGGCAGCCGTCAACTCGCCACCGCAGGCACCGTCACCCTGAACTCATCCACCGGTCTAGGGGCAGGCACCGACGTCTTTGTCTCAAAGCTCGACCCGTCCGGCAACCTTCTCTTCACCGACACCTTTGCCGGCAAAGGCGTTGATGCCGGAATCGCCATCGCCCTCGACCCCTCCGGCAACATCTACATCGGAGGAACCACTACGTCGCCCGATTTCCCGTTGAGCGAAGCGCTACAAACGCAATCCAATTCGAACGGCACTGGTTTCATCATCAAGCTGACCAACGATGGCACGACCATTTTTTATTCGACTTACTTTGGAGGCGCGCTCGGCGCAAGCTCCGTCTCCGGGCTCGCGACCGACGCGAAAGGAAACCTCTACGTCACCGGCCTTACCGGCGCCTCCGATTTTCCGCAGGCCTCGGGTCTGCCCATGGTTTCATTGACCCCGGCGGGGGCCGTGTTCGTCGCGGAGGTCCCTGCGGCGGGCGGCAAGATTCTCTACTCCGGCGCGGTCGTGCCAACCGGAAACACGGTTTTCGCAACATACCCGGCGTCGTCCGGCATCGCGGTCGATCCCGCAGGGGAAGCGTTTCTACGATACAACAACGACAACAACAGCGGATTCGTCGCTAAGATTAACGCGGGAGGCGCGGGCTTCGCTTTCGCTCCGATTTCCTTTCCGGCTACTGTTAACGCAATCACTCTGGATGCGGCGGGAGATACGTACCTTGCCATCGGAGGAGGCACGATCGAGAAGCTCAATCCTGCAGGCACGGCCGTTTGGACATTTACTTTGCCGCCAGGGATCGTCGATGAATCTCCGAATTCCATCGCTCTCGACGCCAGCGGTAACGTGTGGGCCACGGGAATGACAACCTCGATGACGTTCCCCAACGCCAACGGCTGGACCACGGGCACAGACTTCCTCGTAGGCGTAAATGCTTCCGGCTCACAATTGATTTATTCCGCGCTCTATCCCTCGCTCACCGTGGAGCAGGCGGTTTCGGTCGATCCTTCAGGTTTGATCCACGTCGCCGGGGGGAACGCCTTCGTCGCCGCCATCGATCCACAAGCCGCACCCGCAAAGAATATTTTCGCGTTCCAGAACGCCTTCGGAGGCAACGTCACTACGCGCCTGTCGCCCACAGAGGTGGTTGCGATTTACGGACCAGGCATTGGTCCAGCCACGGCCCTATCGGCCACACCCACCAATGGCTTTTACCCGACAACGCTGGGGGGCGTCGAGGTCAGCGTCAACGGCGCAAACATCCCTCTGCTCTACGTCTCCGCCAATCAAATTAACGCGGTGATTCCCATGGAAGTCACTGCGAACTCAGCGGCAACGGTTCGCGTCACCAACGGATCGGCGGTCAGTGCTGATTATCCCATCCGCATCGTTGGTTCCTCGCCGAAGGCGTATCCGACAGTGATCAATCAGGATGGCACCATCAATTCGAATTCGAACCCCGCGCCGGCCGGCTCCATCGTGACGTTCTATGTCACAGGTTTTCAATTCAATTTTGCTCCGTTCGCCGATGGGCAAGTAGCTACCGTGGCCAATAACGACGCGTGCTACGCTCTCGAATCGGCGCAATGCTCGATCAGTGCGCAGACGGTCGCTTTCTTCATGCTGGGGTCGCTGTCGGTCCCTACAACAGTCGTGTACGCGGGCGCAGCACCGGGGATCGTAGCGGGGGTGACGCAGTTCAACCTCCAGGTCGGAACGCCCACGGAAACGTTCGACCTCGACTTTCTCCTGACGTTGAACGGTTTATACATCGGAGCGCAGGTCGTTGTCAGCCCTAATTGACCTGTGAAATCCGATGTTCTCGCTGTCGGTGCGGTTCCGGCCTTCCGTAGCGGTTGCAGTCATCCGTCTCTTTTATTAGACGATAAAGTATGCTATCGTCTAGCAAACCAGCGCGCTCGGCGGGCGCGAAAGTCCCCGGACTTACCAGACGCGAGCGCGTCGTACACGGCTCAGGCACAACCCGCCGTCGTCTTTTGCTTTTCGACACCGCCGGAAACGTGGTCGCGAAGCACGCCGCAGCAGCCCTCTCGGTCCGACCACTCTGTACCCCGGGATTGAACACGCCTGTTAGGCAGGGCAATGCGCAGATCGCCGTGGCAAATGTCCCGCAGTAATTAATTCTCGTCAACCTTCAAGTCTTCACCACCAGCCGCAGGTTTCCAATACCAAGAGATCTGGTCGTAATTTACGACAGTGTGTCACATCTTCTCGCCACTCTGTCGCATCCAAATGTTGTGTGGATTGGTAAGTTGTTAACTCTGAACCCCGGCCGGGCCGAGTGCAGGTGGCAGCCCGATTGCGAGTAGGGAGATCCTAATGTCAATTCGGACATTTTTCGGCATTCTTGTTGCCGTGTGCACTTTGAGTGCAAGTCAGGTAGACCGGCCGCTCCGAGGGCGAGTCTCCGACGGCGCTACCCCCGTAGTGTCAGCGATTATCACGATTAGCAATCACCAAACGGTCATGAGCGTCGCGACGGATAGCGAGGGGCGATTCGCGCTCCAGGGCGTTCCGGCTGGCCGTTACGATTTGCGGGTTTCCGCGGATGGTTACGCTGTTTTGGAACGCTCAGTGGTCGTGCATGCCCATGAGCCGCATCGCAATTGGATCGACGTCAACGGCCTGATCCCTGCCGATCGGCAGACGGTTTCCGTTAACGAACTTCTGGCCCACAAGGAAACGCGAAGCCGTTAGTTACTGCACCGTGAGGACCGTGCCGGCCGGAGCGCTCTGTCCGCCATAGCTGGCGGTCACGTGTTATCGCCGCTGGCCGACGTCGCCGGGACTGTCACGTTGAACTGGTACAGTCCGGGGGGAGATCACGCCGGCGAACGGCACCGCGGCCTGCGTGCCTCTAATCAGCGCCCCGGACTGCGTAGCCGAGCCATTCCCTAGCGGCGTTGACGGGATCCAAAACCGAAAGCGTAGAACACGATGGTCTCGCCTGGGATCTGCAAATTCGATAGTACCTAGGGCATTAAGGGTCTAAAGTCCACCCCTCCGGTTGCCGATTAGCGTCTTATGATGCGTACCCCCTCTCTGCTTGCTCTTGGCCTTCTGGCCGGTGCCGCGGCATTCGGCGCTACCCCTTGGGAAGCGACGACCTATGTCGACGGAAACGTGAAGGATCTCCCGCCCAACACCGGAGGGACCCTGCAATTCCCCGACGATAAAACCATGTATTTCAATGCTGGCGCCAAATCGATCCCCGTCCCCTACGCGAGCATCGACAAGGCCGACCTTGGCCCGACCAAAACGCACTCGCGCGACATTCCGTTGTACAAGATATGGGCGCTCCCAAAACGCTTCACCGGAAAGACGCAGACTCAGTACCTGTCCTTGCAATTCAAGACCACGGACGGCGAGGAGAACAACATGACGCTCGAACTGCCGCTGTCCACCGCGCCCGCCGTCCTGTCTAAGATCCAAATCAACAGCGGCATGAAGTCCGCCGCCGCCACCAAGCCACTGGATCATGATGAGGGATGGGGGGAAGACTTCTGGAAGACCACCCGCAACGCGGATAAGTGGAATACCAAGACCGTCGCGTCTAACCAGCAGTAAGAGACCGGCGAGCGTGCTATAGAGAGCATGCTATTCTGAAACCGATTATCGAGTGTCCCATGCGCCCTAGCATCGCACTCGTGGCGGCTTCCCTGGGATTGGTCTCAGTGGTGGGCGTGTTGCGAGCACAGAGACCTTTTCGAGAGTATCCCGCGATCGAGTACGAGAACTTTCCGCTCCCGGCGGACTATCAGCAGAAGACTGAATGGGTGCGCGCGCGCCTTCGTTACCCCGATATTTACGGGTATCCCGACAACATCCGCGTCCGCATGCGCGATGGCAGCTCGTTCGCGGGATTCTGGACCATGGATTATCCCCGGTCAGACCGGCATTTACTCGCAGGCGTCCGGCGTCTGACCCGAATTCAAACCCGCTCGGTCGAGCAGGTCGTCGATCTGGACGGAACCGACGACATCTACAACTGGCCCGTATCCTACGGGGTCGAGGTGGGCCATTGGCTGTTACATGATGACCAGGCCGCCCAACTCCGCGAATATCTTCTGCGTGGCGGTTTCTTCATGTGTGACGACTTTCATGGCTCGGAAACTTTCGAGGGCGTGAACGAGTGGCAAGTCTTTACCAATAGCATCAAGAAGGTGTTTCCCGATCGTCCGATCGAGGATATTCCTGACAACGACCCGATTTTTCATACGCTGTACGATCTTGAAGAGCGTTTCCAGGTGCCCGGCGCACAATATTTCGACACCGGCATAACGTATGAAAAGGGCGACACCGGAAAAGTACCGCACTGGCGCTGCATCCGTGACGACAAGGGCCGTATCATCGTGGCGATCTGCCACAACATGGATCTCGGCGATGCCTGGGAGTGGTCCGACGATCCCAAGTACTCGGAAAAATGGGCGTCGCTCGCCTACCGGATCGCCATGAACTACTTCGTCTACGATCTCACTCACTAACCAATGCGTCTACGCGTGGCTCTCATGTTGGGTGTCGCGGCCCTCGCCACTTTCACCGCCTTGCGCGCCCAAAAGCCGTTTCGCGAATATCGAGGCTTCGAGTACGAAGATTTCCCCCTTCCTTCCGACTATCAGGACAAGACCGAATGGACCCGGGCGCGCCTACATTACCAGAGCGTCATGGGCGGACGGAACGCGATTCGCTGGACCATGGATTATCCGCGGTCCGATCGCCACCTGCTGCAAGGCGTGCGCCGCCTGACGCGGATCAACACCCGGTCCGTCGAGCAGCCGGTGGACCTGGACGGCACCGACGACGTCTACAACTGGCCGATGATGTATGCGGTCGAGGTCGGTTACTGGTTTCTTCCGGACGACCAGGCAGCGCAATTGCGCGATTTCCTGCTGCGCGGCGGCTTCCTGATGGTGGACGATTTCCACGGTACCCAGGAATGGAACGTGTTCGTCGCCAGTATGAGCAAGGTCTTCCCGGACCGCCCGATTGTCGAGATCGAGAACAGCGATCAGATCTTTCACACCCTGTACGATTTGGAGGAGCGGTTCCAGGTCCCGGGCGCGCAGTGGTTCCGAAGCGGACGCACCTACGAGCGAGATGGGTATGAGCCGAGATGGCGCGCCATCTATGACGACAAGGGACGGATCATGGTGGCCATCTGCCACAACATGGATCTGGGCGACGCCTGGGAGTGGTCTGACGACCCGAAGTATCCCGAGAAATGGGCGTCCTTGGCCTACCGCATCGCGATGAACTATTTCGTCTACGACCTGACCCACTAGTGCG
>JBEKBK010000550.1:0-5622 GCA_050015435.1 Bryobacteraceae bacterium | reverse complement strand
GCCGTACTCCTTCTTGAAATGAAGCGCGTACGGTGGTGAGGTGAAAACCAGGTTCACGCTGCCCGTGGGGACGTGGGCCAGCAGTTCCTGCGAGTCGCCGAGGACCGCAGCTCCGTGTGTCGTTCGATAGAGCGGTTCCTGACCGAGCAACGCACTCACATCTACTGCGTTCCCCTCGGTATGCGCGCGTTTTCCTACCATGAACAGCCGTCAATCTCCATTCTCGTCGCTATAATTATCTATGATCCGACCATAGCATAATTGATTGACGATGTCAACCCATTTTCGCGACCCGACTGAGTGGATCTCCCAGGCCGAAGCCGCTAGGCTCCGAAGAGTGTCGCGGCAGGCTATTGCGCTTCTGGTTAAGAAGGGGCGGCTGCCAGTCTTGAAAATCGGAGGGCGCGCACTTGTCCGCCGCAAGGAAGTGGAAGAGTTCACGCCGGAGCCGGCGGGAAGACCTCCTAAATGAGCGAATTGACAGATGAAATATGCGGATTAATCGACAGATCGAGCGAGGAAGAGAGGCGTCTCGTCCTCAATTACTTGCGGCAACGGGTTCCCCTTCACCCGCTCGAACAGGAATGGGCGACGACAGCCGAGGCCATCTTGACGGCAATCGCGCGTTCGACAGATCTTACCCTGCGCGGCATTCGTGGCATTCTCGCAGAGGCGACTTTTGGAGACATCATCCTTCCGAAGCTGGAATCAAATGGATGGAACGTAATCGCGATTCTCGGCGATCAGACCTATGATTTTCTTCTTGAAAAAGATGCTGCTCGCGTACGGATTCAGGTCAAGTTGCAGCGCAGGGAGAAGGGTATCCCAAAAGAGTACGCCAACCGCTCACGCGCCGCTCTGAAGTGTCCTCCCGGCACGATCCATGTCGTCGAAGTTCAAAAGACAAGAAGCGGCGAGAAGAAAGGCCAGAAAACACGCCCATATCGGTACGGCGATTTTGACATTCTGGCTGTGAACCTTCACCCGTCAACTGGGGACTGGAAACGGTTCCTATTCACTGTTGGCAATTGGCTGTTACCGAACAAGAAACAACAGGAGCTGATCGAGACTTTCCAGCCCGTTCCGGGCTGCCCGGACGAGTATTGGACCGATGATCTGAACCGTTGCATCGAGTGGTTCTTGGCAGGTACTGAGAAACGACTGTATTCCTAGCGGTCGCCGGAAGCCGCGCCGTGATGGAATAAACTGATATCGCGGCGATGCGATGGTGAGCGACGCCAGGTCCGTCCGACGAGATCGAGTTTGAACCCGCGAGAACACGTGTATGAGCCAGACTGCGCGCATCATCCAGATTCAACAGATGTTAAGGGACCAGAAGCGAGTCTCTAAGGCGCGTTTCGAAAACGCATTGCGTACGACCCTAAGACGCGCTGTTACTATCTCGATGAAACTGATGATGGCCGCGACATCGAACTCGCTGGCCCCATGTATACGGCAGCGGAGATCCATGCACTACTGCTGATGCAGGACCTTATCGCACAGCTCCAGCCTGGACTACTCAATGAGCATCTCGCGCCAATGCGAGAACGGCTGAAGTTGTTGCTCGGATCGCCGGATTTGCCATCGGAGGAAATCAGGCGGCGCATACGAATCCTCCACATGGCGTCACGACCAGTAGACCCAAAGCATTTCCGCGCGGTCAGTCACGCGACGCTCGCACGGCGTCGCCTCCGTATTAGGTACTTCAGTCGTTCGCGGGATGAGGCCAGCGAGAGAGACATCTCACCGCAGCGGCTGGTCTTTTATCGGGGAAATTGGTACGTGGATTCCTGGTGCCACTTACGGCAGGATCTGCGAAGCTTCTCGGTGGATGCGATGCAGGCTGCTGAAGTAGTAGCCGAATCAGCATACGAGATCGCAGAAGAGACACTCAACGAACACTTGGGTAGTGGCTATGGCATTTTTGCAGGGCCCGCCGTTCAGGAGGCTGTCCTGCGGTTTCAGCCAGAGGCTTCCCGATGGGTCTCCAGAGAGATTTGGCACTCTCGCCAGCAGCGCCGAATCGAGGCCACGGGGCATTTGATCTTGACCATCCCATACGCGCATGAAAGGGAGTTGCTCATGGACATTCTACGCTACGGCTCGGATGTCGAGGTCATGGCTCCCGAGTCCCTTCGGATTCTCGTAAAGGCTGATCTTTCTAAGGCATTGGATCGGTATTGAAGAATCTTCGAGGTAGCTCATTCCGTGAGCTACCTCCTGGTGCATGATCTCAGTATGAGGTTTGTGCATTCTGGTGATTGGCAGATCGGAATGGCTGCGGTACAGGTTGGCGCCGTCGGAGATCGGGTGAGAGCGGTCCGACTGGACACCTGTGGGCGCGTCGCCGAGGTTTGCCGGAAAGAATCTGCCGACTTTCTCGTCCTGGCCGGGGATACCTTCGAACATAACGGAGTCAGTCGGAAGCTGGTTAGTGATGTCATCGATCGGCTCCGAAGCATGCCATGTCCTGTGTTCGTGATTCCCGGAAATCACGACCCGCTGCAACCTGGTTCTGTTTGGGAACACGCCGGATGGGTGACCGCGGGCAATGTTCATGTGCTTCGGACGAGGGAGCCGCGCCTAATTCCGGGTGGTGTTTTATTCCCCTGTCCCATTTTCCGGAAGCGCTCAACCGAAGATCCAACTGCTTGGATCAATGCTGGCGATGCCGATGGCGTTCGGATTGGTATCGCTCACGGGCACGCCGGCGAAACACCGAACGGCGATGGCAGCTATCCGATTGCCGTGGATGCTCCTAGGCGCGCCGGCCTTGACTACCTCGCCCTCGGTCACTGGCACTCGACAACCATGTTTGGGGAGCGCATGGCGTATTCCGGGACCCATGAGCAGACCAGCTTCGGCGAAAGAGACAGCGGTAACGTCCTTATCGTAGATATTGAAGCACCAGGCGCATCTCCAGTCATACAGACAGTCCGGACGGGCCTACTGAGCTGGCAACAGATCGACCGCACAATCACGATGGACGGCGAACTCGCTGATGTCGCGCGATCACTGGGTCGCTTGCCAGACGCGCCAAACCAATTGGTCGATCTCACGTTGAACGGAATCCTATTCCAGCGCGATGCTGACGAGATCGAGCGCATCCAGAAGGCATGCGGCAAGTTTCTATTCGCTCGCATCAATCGCGCGGCGCTCCGACCGGCACCCGAAGACGAGGACTGGGTCACTCAGCTCCCGGTCGGAGCAGTACGCGAGGCAGCTGGACGTTTACGCCAGATCGCGTGTTCGCAAGGCCGAGACGCTGAAATAGCGACGCAGGCCCTACTTGAGTTGTACGCGATCGCCTCGGAGGTTGCAGCATGATAATCCGCGCGTTGTCCGTGGAGGGCTTTGGGTGTTTTGCCAATAAGGCGGAGATTGGTCCACTCGGGGATGGAGTGAACGTCCTTTTCGGTCCGAACGGAGTTGGTAAGTCTACTCTATCGCGGGCAATCACTTCGGCATTGCTCGACGGCCATCGCGTCAAAGCAGCGGAGATGAAAACCATCCGGCCGTGGGGCCGGAGGTTGGCACCGCAAGTCATGCTAGAGCTTGAAAATGGAGGGCACGCCTATCGAATCCGCAAGCAGTTCCTGGATACGCCGTCTTCCAGCCTTTACCGCCAGGAAGGCGGAGTCTGGAAGTCATTCATGACGAACGATGACGCTGACGACTTCTTGCGTACGCTCCTGAGTTGCACGCCTCCCGGTAGCGGTGTCGTGCAGCCAAAGCATTGGGGATTAGCACAGATACTTTGGACCACGCAGGGAGAGCTTACCGTTCCTCCGCTCGCAGCCGGTGTCGTCGAGTTGATTCAACGGGCCGTAGGCGCCCAGCTCACCGCCGGCGGCTCTGCTGTTGAGAGGAAAATCTTGGAGCGTTATGGCGAGTTTTATCAGCCGAAGCTTGCGAACCTGAAGCGGAACACCCTAGCACGAACTCTCGCCGATGAGCGGGGGAGGCTGGCGCAGGAAGTCGCAGCCGCGGAGGAAGTGCTCGCATTGTGGGAATCTGAAGCAGTTCATGTTGAGGAGCTTCGATCTCAAGTCGCGGGGGCGCAGACAGATAAGGAACGCCGGGGAGCATCGCTCAAAGCCGCCAGGGATGCCGCGCAAATCTACGCCAGACTGACGTCGGACAAAGCCGAGCGACTTCAGCGCAAGCGAGCGGCGGAATCTGAATACGCTCAGATCACGGACCAGATCGAGAGGATTCAGCGCTGGCGCGAACAGATCAGACTCGGTATGGAAGAAAGCCACAACCTTACTGCCAGCCTTCCAGACGCCGAGGCAAAGTTTTTGGCGGCATCGGCCGCCTTCCTTGTGGCCGAGCAGCAGTTTCAACGGGTGCAGGAAGAGGCACGTGATGTCGATGTCGCAGTCAAGACGGCCAAGACGGCTGCCGAGTACTTGCAAGCTCTCCAGATTGCCTCCGTACTCGACAGGAAAGTTCAGTCCATATCGGAGGCCGCCGCCGAAGTCGACAGTCTCCGTAGCCAGCAGGAGCGTATTCCCGCACCATCCGACGCAGACGTTCGACTGTTACGGGCTACGGCCGATGCGGAACGTGATGCCCGCCGCTCTCTCGAATTGGCGCGGGTAAATGTTGCTATCGAGCCCTTGGCATCGGGAGAGATCAATGTCTTGGAGGGCGAGACGCTAGGGACTATTGCGGTGGCGAATGGCTCGATCCTTGAAATCGCCGGCGCGCCGAATCTTGTGTTCGTCATTCCCGGCTTTGGAAGGCTACGCGTGGCGGGACCGGCATCGGACTATGTCTCTTTGAGCGAGCAGCGGGATAAGTGTCTCGCCGAGCTTCATCAGTTCGTCGTTCGCTTTGGAACCAGTGATGCGGAGCGCCTCGAGTCTCTGCGAAGGCACGCGGAAAAGATCGAGAACGCACTCTCGCAGACTCTCACGAAAAAGGCTGACCTGCTGGCCGGCCAGACCGTTGAGATGCTCCACGCCGAACGGGCTGAGGTTCAGGCCCGGATTGATTTGATTGCATCCCAATACCCGCATTGGGTCGATATATCCCCGAATGCTGAAGCCCTTGAATCGTCTGCGGCGCGCCGGAGCGAAGAGACGAGACGTGCGTATTCGGAAGCGTATGCAGTTCTGATTGTTGGACAGCAAGCGTTGCAACAGGCGATCACGGCTCGTGATGTCTTGCAAACGCGTTTGGGAACACTGCGGCAGACCATAGAGGAATCGACGCGTGAACTCTCACTTTGCTGCGGTGACCAGGCGGACGAAGATCGAAAGCGCATGCAGCAAAGAGCGGCGATCGAGCACGATGCCTGTGCGGAGGCTCTGCGCGAAGTTGAGAAACATCTGACAGTATTTCCCGAAGAACCGGCGAATCAGCTCGGTGCTCTCGAACGCGATTTCGCCGAAGCTGAAACGCTTGTCCAGACTTGCCGTGAGGCCCTTCTTCGTTCTGAAACACGCGTGTCGGAAATGAGCGGGCGGGCGTTGTATTCCGAGTATGGCACCCTCTCCGACCAGCTCGCGGCGGTGGAGGCCGAGGCCACCCGCGAGCAGTTGAAGATGGATGCGCTTGCGCTATTGCGCAATACTCTGCTCCAGGCCAAAGATCAGTTGCTGACTGCCATCTCGA
>JBEKBK010000549.1:0-5623 GCA_050015435.1 Bryobacteraceae bacterium | reverse complement strand
GGATCTTGATTTCTTCCCGTCGCCGGTTCCCGACAAGCCCGGCTTGGTGATCCGCGATCCCTTCCATTATTCCGATGCAACCATTCTCATCCCACCGGCTCTGGTCGCATGCCTGGAATTCTTCGACGGCGCGCGCAGCGAACTGGATTTGCGGGCGTACCTGGTTCAACTCACTGGCGACCTGGAAGTGGGGCGTCTGGTGCAACATCTTTCCGACACGCTGAGTAACGCCGGATTCCTCGAAAACGAAAACTTCACTCAGATTCGGGATGCGGCCGTGCGCGGGTTTGCGGTAGCGCCGGTCCGGGAGGCCGCGCACGCCGGGTCTGGCTACCCGGCCGAAGCCGCCGAACTCACCGCGACGCTCAGCGGGTACATGGTGGGATCCGATCGCGCCGATGGAAATGGAAGGGTGCGGGCGGTCGCCGCTCCGCACGTGAGCCCGTTTGGCGGGGTGGAGGCTTACCGTGCCGCTTATGCGGCTCTGCAACCGTCCGATGCGGATCGCACGTTCGTGATTCTAGGTACGTCACATTACGGCCAGCCCGATCGTATCGGGCTGACCCGCAAACCGTTCGTGACACCTTTCGGAGAGACGCTGCCAGACACGGCTATTGTCGAAGAGCTCCTGCAGGGTGCGGGCGATGCGGCAGCGATCGAGGATTACTGCCATTCTTTTGAGCACACGGTCGAATTCCAGGTGATCTTCCTGCAACACTTGTTCGGCCCGCGGATTCGCGTGGTGCCGGTGCTGTGCGGCTCCTATGCACGGAGTCTGTACCAGGGAGGACGTCCTGAGGACAATGACGGGGTTCGAAGGATGCTCGGCACGCTGGGGGAACTGGCGGCGCGCGAGGGAGACCGGCTGCTATGGGTTCTCGGCGTGGACATGGCGCACATGGGACGCCGGTACGGCGACCGGTTCGCGGCCACTGCCGAGCGCGACGAAATGGAGGGAGTCGCCCGCCGGGACCGTGCGCGCATCGACCGGATGGAGCAGGGTGACGCGCACGGGTTTTGGGAGCTGGTGCGCGAGAATCAGGACGATTTGAAGTGGTGCGGCTCCGCGCCCATCTATACGTTCATGAGCGCCGTTCCCGACGCCCGCGGCCACCTGCTGCGGTATCAGCAATGGAACATCGACCCGCACAGCGTGGTCAGCTTCGCCGGGATTAAGTTTCACTAAAGTTTAGACCTTACACCGGCGATAGGTAAGCGAGGGAGGGTGATTTGATATCGCTCTGGAAAACCGCGAACGATCTCGACCGTTTGCATGATTTGCAGCGGGCAACCTTGGAGTGCTATGCCCAGGCGATCGCTTCGATGGCCCAATACGCGGTTGCGCCCGATCAGGCCCGGGCGGCGGAATTCCGTGTGAGTTTACAGGCGCTTGAAAAACAACTGCGGGACTCCGAGTCAATCGACACTATCCAAGCGGTGGAAACCGCCTTGCGTGGTCAGCTGCGAGACTACCAGGAACACGCCCACAGCCGTCTGGATCAACTGCATCAGGAAGTGATCGGCGCGGCGAAGGCGATGAAGTTATTTGCCGAAAGCGTATCTTCCAATGGCGCCGACCACGAAAAACAAATGGAGCAAGAGCTGAAGCACCTCGACGTCCTCACCACGTACGAGGACATCGGCGAAATTCGTCACGGCCTCCAGGACGCGCGATCCAATCTGGCCGCGAGCTTCGAGCAACTGCGCCGGAGTAATCAATTGGTCATCGCGCAATTGCAGGATGAAATTCGCCTTCTCCACCAAGCCATTCAATCCGAACGCCGCGCGCTCTTCACCGACCGTTCCTCCGGCACCTGGAATCATCAGAAAATGGCCGAGCGCATGGAGGAGTTGATGCGGCAGGATGATCCTTTCTGCCTGCTGATGGTGAGGCTTCGCAATCTCAAACGGATGGAGGGCCGGTATTCCCGCATCGTGATCGAGGGCGCACTGAAAGCCGTCCTCACGCGCTTTCAGAATCTGGCGGGAGAAGACGCTATGCTCGGACGCTGGAGCGAAGATGAATTTGTCGCTATCCTCCCCATGGAACCCACCAACGCCCTGACCTTGTCCCGCGAAGTAACCCGGAAACTCTCCGGCAGCTACGCGGTTCAGGAGAACGGCGTAGCTCAGAATATCGTGCTTCAGGTGACTTCGGGCATCGTCGAGCGTAGCGTTCGGGAGGTGCCGGCCAAGTTCCACAAGAAAGTGGCACAGCTCACCGAAACGATGACTCAGGTTCACAGCTCCTGAGCCGGAACGGTGTGTGTGGGGCCGCCATTCCTGGCGGCGAGCCGGTCTCCAGACCGGCTTCTCCTCGCGCGAATATAAGCCCGCGAGTGGTTCCTTGGCAACGGATTCGCTGCGACAGGACTAGAATCTGACGTTCGCGCCGAACTGCAATTCGCGCGAAGTGTTCGCCTGCTGCGTAATCTTGCCGAACTGCTGCGAATTTATATCCATATTTCCCGACGAGACCACAAAACCGGGATGATTGAACACATTCAGCACGTCCATGCGCAGTTGTAGTGTGACGTTCTCCTTGATTTTGTTGTCCTTGAATACCGCCGCGTCCATCTCGAATATGGGCGGGCCCGTGAACTGGCGCCTTTGAAGTGTCCCGATATTGCCCGCGGTGGGGTTGTAGAAAACCTGCCCCGAGAAAGGCGCATTCCCCGGCGGCGCTACGCCACGTCCGTCCGAACCGATGGCGGAGGCGGCCACCATGTAAGGACCATTGCCGGTCATGCGAAATCCGAGTACGTCATTCAGCTGCGAATTGTTGAGCAAGGTGACGGCCTCATTATTGGTCGACTCATATTCGCTCAGGAATGTTCCATAGCCTGAATAAACCGAATACGGATTCCCGGATACCCAGGAGAGATTGCCGCTGGTGGTCCAGCCACCGATCAGGTGATTCAATCCATGCGTCAGGTGGAGCGCGTGACCTTCGCCGAACGGCAGATCATAAGCGTAATTCGCCTTGAACTGATGCGTGAGATCCGTCGGAGTCCGGCTTCGCTCGAGAGCGGTATTATTAATGTCCATGAAATCTTCCATCCGAAGGTTATCCACCCCGGCGGCATCACTCAGCCATTTTGAAAAAACGTAATTCACCTGGAACGAGAGGCCCGTCTGGAAGCGCCTGCGCACATCGACTTGACCCGAGTTATATTCCGAGTTGCTGAAGTTGGTCAGATAGATAGCTCCGAGCGCGTTGGGATTTGGGAAAAAATTAAGTTTGCCGTTTTCGCCGTTGATCGTGTATTGATAAGCCAGCTCCGCTACTTCGCCATTCTGGATCAGGGTCCGATTGGTTGAATTGGAGAGATAACCTCCGTTCTGGAGTTGGGCGAATATCGGCAATGGCTGACTGCCGGCGATGCCGCGGTTATACGCAGGATTGTACGTACCGGTTGCCTTCAGCGCCAGGTTCCCGTTCTGCTGGGCTTTCAGAAAGTCCGCCAGGAAGCCGTTCGATGTGACATTCTCCTGGTTCACATTGAATCCTCGAAGAAGCTCGGTTGCATGGCTGCCCAAATAGCGCACTTCGATAATCGTGCCTTTCACCTCGTGCTGGATCGCCAAACCGAACTGCTGGTCATAGGGCGTTTGCAGGTGCGGGTTCATCAGAGTGAAGTACACCGTGGGATTGAGTTGATACTGGGTGGCGAAGCTGGTCGGCACCTGAAACGGGGGCACGGGTATGGCCGGCAGCGAGTTGATCGTGCCGCTGAGGTCGAAATTCACGGGATACGCTTGCAAGCCGGGATTGAGAGTGGTGAAGCCGTCCGCAACCTCCACCATCTGATCGTCCACGTAGTGCATCCCATAGCCGGCGCGAACAGAGGTCTTCCCGTCTCCAAACACATCCCAGGCGAGTCCTGCATTGGGTGCGAAGTTGCGAAGATCCTTTTGATAAAACGGATTTCCTACGGAATTACCGGTGTAAACGAGGGTTCCGTTCGGCGAAAGAAGGGAGGTCACCGGATTATTATTGACCACTGCCGCTTGCAGCTGGAGTGAATTCACCTCATTAACCGGCGTGTAATAATCCCAGCGGACACCCATCGTCCAGGTGAGGTTTTTGCGTATTTTCCACTTGTCCAGGATGTACAGCGCGTGGTTATCGTAGGTATAATTCCGCACCCAGGGCGCACCCGGTACAAACCCCGACGTGCGGCTCGTCACATTGTACAGAACGGCATCATCATTGAGGAGCCCGGCGAGCGAAGCGAGTAAATTGTTCGCGTTGGTGAGATCCTGGGAGCTGATTCCCGGCAGTTGAGCGGCGCTCAACAGGTTTTGATGGCTCGAATCCACGCAATTGCAAGCCGGGTCGGTAACGTCATATTCCGCCGCAGTATAACCATAATCGTAGCTGCGAATCCTGACCCCCTGGTATTGATAGCCGAATTGAAAGGTGTGGCTTCGCCAGACCCAGGTCGCGTTGTCCTGAATGCTGCGGGTGCGCGTGTCGCGTCCTTGCGGCAGGAAACTGGCGGCGGCCACGGGCGTCGTAAAGTCCAGGCCTCCGATGAAAGAAGACGGCAGGGGCTGATTCGTACTGAAGGTGGCGGGCGCATAGTTCAAACCGCCCCGCAGTTCGTTGGTGAGCGTCGCCGACGGACTCCAGCGCCACGATACGGCTGCGAACTTCACGTTGTTGTTGGTGAAATAAGGTGGCGTGGTCGAGTAGCTGACGGCGACATCCGGACGGTCCACCATATTCTGGTTCCAGGCGAACGTCGCCGCGATGGCGTTCTTGGTCGACAGATTGTAGTCGAGCTTTCCCGTGACGTTACTCCATTCCTGGTTGTTTTGAACCAAATAGCCATAGCCCGCCGTGTTCAGCAGTTGCCCCGGCTGGCTGTCTCCGACCAGATAATTGTTGATCTTGTCCGGGGAGGGCACCTGGCTGAGCAGTGAAGTGATCGCGGGACTTTGTTGCACATTGGCAGCCTGAAGAATGGGCACGGACTGGAGGTTGCCGCTCGTGTCGATGTACTTGAAGATCCCTGCGCGCGCACTCGCGGTCAGGATCGTGGCGTCTTCGTTCACCTGGTTGCGCAGCGTCGAATATTCATAGTTCGCGTAGAAGAATAGTTTGTCGCGCTTGATGGGACCGCCTAAAGATCCCCCCAGATTGTTGCGATTCAAGCGGGGCAGACCGTTTCCCTCCATGTTGTCGAAAAAGTCATTGGCGGCGAAATCGTTGTTACGGTTCTGCCAGAGCGCGCTGCCGTGAAACTGATTCGTGCCGGATGGTGTCACGAAGCTGACTTGAGAAGATCCGCTCGCATCCGCTCCCGACAAAGACGTGGCAATCGTGACTTCCTGAACCTGATCGAGGAACAACTGGTTGGGCGAAAAGCTCACGTCATTGTCGCGCAGGTAGTTGTCCTGAAGACTCACGCCATCGAGCGTCATGGTCGTGAAGGACTCGCGCTGGCCGTTGACGTTCACTGTGCCGCCCGCCGCCTGGGTAGCCGCAACTCCTGCTTGAGTCGTGAGGAAGGCTAGGGGATTGCGGTCGAGCACGGGAAGCCGCCGGATCTGGTCCATCGTGATGGTGGTGGAGATTTCCGGACCGGAAGTCTGGACCGTTTCGGATCCAGCGGTG
>JBEKBK010000548.1:0-5624 GCA_050015435.1 Bryobacteraceae bacterium | reverse complement strand
AAGCAGCGCTTGATCCGATTTCTCAGAGAGCATTTTTGATCGAGCCGCCTACGAGACAGTCTCCCATTTGATGAAATCGGGGGGCGCGAAAACCTGCGTCCCGCGCGGTCCGATCGTCGCCCCACGAGCGCCTTGCGGTGAGCGAACAGACGCTACGCTATCGCCTGCGGGAGCGTGGTCTTCTGGTCAGCACCGATGCAGGACGCAAGATGCTGACCGTGCGCCGCACTCTGGAGGGATGCCCGAGACAAGTGCTCCATCTGAAGGCGGGCGATCTGGTGGGAGCCGAAGCACGTCCCCGCTGGTGACAAGACGGTAAGCCGTTTCGCAGTTGTCGGGTTTGTCGGGGCACGTTACGGATCGGGGTACCGCGCGCCGGTTATGCGCCGCCGTGCTCCGCAAGCAGACGGTCCAAGCCATCCTGAAACCTATCGAGGAGCACTGCACGAAATGTCACACCTAAAGCTCCCTTCGAAACTTCTCCTAGTGTTTTCAAGGACCTGGAGGAGGTACGACAAACGTACACTAAATCTCAGTCGGCCACTGTTGGTCTGACCTGCGACACCACCCCGCTTCACCTTTTGCTGAAAGCGCCGTAAATTTACGGCTCCTTCCCGCCTGATCCCCACCCGCTTCATGCTCGGTTGATCTCGCGAGCAGGCCTGACCAGCCCCAAGCTCCGGATGTGGCTCAGAGCAGCGAATCGGTCGGAGAAAGTCAAAATCTACCTAATACCCTTCAGCTCTTCCGTCTTACCTAGGGCAATTACCCGCCTCCCACAAGGACAATCCTAATTCAAGCGAAGGAGGCAGGTCTGTCGATAGGAACCATGTGTATCGAGAGTTCACCTTGTCAACCAGGCGGAATCGGCCTCCTTCTTTCGCCTTTCTAATTGTTATCCTCACCGGGACCATCGCCTCTGCCACCTCGCCGCGGATGACCATTTCGTCGGTGGCGCCGACGCAAGGGCAAACAATCAACTTCACGACTCCTGGAACCTCCGACTGGATGGCGTTTGGGACAATGAACTGCCTCGGGGGACCGTGCGTGTCGGCCCGGAAGAGAGGGGGGACTGGACTCATAGGAGCATTTGCGTCGGGAAACGTCGATCCTCGTTTTTACGGAATTGTGCCGAACCCCGAATACGTAAACTTGACCTGGGCGGACTCGCCGACCGCCCCCGATGGTTCCGCGTCGCACATTAACAACGACAAATTATCGATTGAGGCGTTCGCCGGAGTTAACCTTAGGTCGCTGACTGTGATCGCGGGCCTTAACGGGTCGGGGACGCTGACCACGACCCTGCACCTTTCGGACGGCAGCATCCCGGACGTGGTGAATACACAGAGCTTCTCCGCAAGCGGTGTAAGGATTTACACGATCCAATTCGCCAGCGCCACGGCCGGCCGGACGTTATCGGTGACCTTCACGCGCAGCGGCGGCGAGTTCCTTATTTACGGCGCGGCGCTGAACGCCGCCTTGGTTCCCGAGCCGCACTATCTTCAACTCACTGACAATTTACAGGGCTTCGTGAACACTGTCCAGGCGGGGGACTCGCTGGTTCTTCCGGACGGCTACGCTTTTGCGGGCCACGTAATTCTGCCGGTACGGGCCGATACAGGCTGGGTCACGATTACGAGCAATGTGACCATCCCGGCGGGTCAACGAGTCCATCCCGGCGACCTAAGGGCCGCGATCATTAGTCCGGATGAGCAGCCCGCCATTCAGAACGATCTGACCAACCCGGATCACACCCAGCGGCCCGCTCATGGCTGGCGCTTTACCGGTGTTGAAATCACCGCGAACAACCCGGCGGCGGTGAATTACAATCTTGTGTTGCTGGGCTATGGTGATAATCCTACTTTGGCGGACGCTCCCAGCCACTTCGATTTTGAGCGCTGCTACATTCACGGCGACGGCGTGAGCAATTACAACCGCGGGATCTTGGGGAACGCCAACGATTTGACGGTGAAGGACTCTTATCTGAGCGGTTTCGTGTCGGACTATATGGAGGCCAACACGATCAATATCTATTCCAGCGCCGGGCCGATTAAAATCGTCAACAACTATCTGGAGGCCGCGGCCGAGAACGTCATGATCGGCGGATCTGGTCCGGACGTCGGACCGCCACTCGTCCCCACCTACGGGGTCATCCAATACAACTACTTTGCGAAGCTTCCCAATTGGATGGGCGGTCCCTGGATCGTGAAAAATCTGCTGGAGTTCAAGGACGGCTACAATTTCACGGTGGACTCCAACGTATTCGAATACAGTTGGATCGGGGCGCAAGGCGGGTATGCGATTGTCATGACCCCCCGGACGGGGTCGGGAGGGACGTCGGCCAACCACGTGGATACGATCACGTTCACAAACAACATCATCCGGCACGTTGGTTCAGGCGTGTTGATGGGCCTGTACGACGACCTGTCCGTGTTTCCCCAGAGCCAGCTTCTACTCGCTCACGACATCACGCTTAAAAATAACCTGTTCGATGATCTGAGCAACTTTTATGCTCCCTATTCCCACGGAACGCTCATCGTCGGACCGCCGAATCACACGGTCCTTGATCACAACACCTACAATTTTAGAGAAAGTACCAACGACCACGGCTGGTGGCTTATCGGGTTGACGGGGGAGACAACGTCGAATGCCATCGTGACCAATAACTATTTTGGCCAAGACCTGTATGGCGATTCGCGAGGAGGAGGTCCGCTGGCGATCCTCACCGGCGCGATCTTCACGGGAAACGTAATTCAAAACGCGAACCCATCCTGGAACGCGTCCCCATATGCCGCCAGCAACAAGTCCAATGTGGCGGTGATTCCCACCGCCGTCGGAGCCGACGCTGCGATGTTGCTCGCAAACGAGCCGTTCATCGAGAACGGGAATCCGCTACTACCTGCGGGCACTCCTGCTGTTCCCCCTCAACCGGCGGGATTCGTGGATGTTCCCATTCGATTTCCAGCCGGGCCGGTGGCGGCGCCGGCGTTCAGTCCGGGATCCGGGGCGTACACCTCTATGCAGAGCGTGACCATCAGTACGACTACGACGGGGGCGGCGATCCGATA
The DNA here is from genome assembly GCA_050015435.1 of Bryobacteraceae bacterium. Lineage (GTDB taxonomy): Bacteria > Acidobacteriota > Terriglobia > Bryobacterales > Bryobacteraceae > Palsa-187. Next base: position 2,556 of record JBEKBK010000548.1, on the reverse strand, counting down.
TACAACGGACGGAAGCACGCCCAGCGAAACCGCCGGGACTCTGTATAGCGCGCCAATCGCAGTAGGTAGCGCCATGACGATTAAGGCAATCGCCTACGCGACGGGCATGACGGATAGCGCAGTGGCGACGGTGCCATATACAATCAGCGTTCCGAAGATCGCCGCGGCTGCGCCCGCGTTCAGTCCGGGATCGGGCGCCTACACTTCAGCGCAGAGCGTGGCTGTCGCCACGACGACAAAGGGGGCGTCGATCCGCTATACAACCGACGGGAGCACGCCCAGCGAGACCGCTGGGACGCTCTACCGCGTGCCCATCGCGGTGCTCACCGGTGCGACCATCAAGGCGATCGCCTATGGGCCGGGCATGACGAATAGCACCCTGGCGAGCGCGACATACGCGATCAGCGCGGTCAACTCACCCAACAACGCACAGTTTGTGAAGACCGATCTGACGACGCAGGGGTCATGGAGTGGAGTATACGGCACAAGTGGATACAACGTGATCGACGGGACCGCAGTGTATCCAAGCGGTGTGAGAGTTACGCCCAGCAATCAATTGAACTGGATCTGGGCGGGTTCGACGACCGACGCGCGAGCTTTGCAACTGGCGCCGTCTTCAACGTCCCGAATCGCGGCGACGTGGTACACGCCGGCATCGTTTAGTATCGACGTGGTTTTCAGCGACACCGCGCAGCATCAGCTAGCGATCTACTGCATAGATTTCGATCATAGCTCTCGTGCGCAGACCCTCTCCATCCTGGATGGAACGAGCAACACGGTGTTGGACACACGGAGTGTAACGCACTTTGACAACAACGGAGAATGGGTGGTCTGGAACGTCAGTGGGTATGTGATTGTCAAGGTGACGAACAACGGTCCGGTGAATGCCGTCATCTCAGGGCTGTTCCTGGGCGGGGGGAGCGACGAGTAGCACGCCCGTGGCGGCGGCGACTTTCCCCGTATGGTCCGAAAACTGGATCTGCTTGAATTCGTGTGGGCGGGCTTCACCGAGAAGCTTTGGGTCTCGCGATAATGAGCTAACGAAATGCCGAGAGTCCTGGATCCTTTCCGGTTCGTGCTAATCGCCGTGGCCGGGTGGATGAACCAACGCCAACTGCAGATCATTGATTACCTTCGGGAGGAGAACCTGGTTCTTCGCGAGCAACTCGGCGCACGGCGCATGCGGCTCAATGATGATCAGCGCCGTCGGTTAGCCGCCAAGGCCAAAGGTTTAGGACGAAAGCTTCTGGCGGGAGTCGCCACCATCGTCACTCCCGAAACTTTGTTGGCTTGGCATCGGAAACTGATCGCTCAGAAATACGACGGCAGTGGCAAGCGCGGAAGCGGGCGACCTCGTACCGCGGGAGAGGTCGAGGCTTTAGTGCTTCGAATGGCAGAAGAGAACCGGGATTGGGGCTATCGGCGCATCCAGGGAGCGTTGTCCAATCTGGGACGCGAGTTGGCCCCCAGCACCATTGCTGAGATTCTGAAACGGCACGGAATTGAGCCGGCGCCGGAGCGGAGCCGGAAGACGACGTGGAAAGAGTTTCTGACGCGGCATTGGGAACTGATAGTCGCTGCGGATTTCTTCACGGTGGAGGTGTGGACGCGGCGAGGGCTTCAGAGGTTCATCGTGTTGTTCTTCATCGAATTGTCGACGCGTAAGGTGGAGATTGCTGGCATCGCATCCGTGGCAAACGGCCTTTGGATGGACCAGATCGGCAGGAATCTTACCGATGCTGTCGACGGGATCTTGAATGACAAGCGCTATTTGATCCATGATCGTGATCCGCTGTTCACCTCCACGTTCCTGGATATGCTCGCTGATGTTGGCGTGAAATCTGTGAAGCTGCCACCGCGGTCGCCGAATCTGAACGCCTATGCCGAGAGATTCGTGCGGACCATCAAGGAGTCCTGTCTGGAGCGGATGATCTTGTTTGGGGAGGAGTCGTTGCGGGCAGCCATTCACAACTTCGTCGCTCACTATCACACGGAGCGCAATCACCAGGGCTTGGCCAACCAACTCATCCGCCCCGGACCAGCCCAGATTGGAAGCGCAAATGTGGTCCAGCGCCGCCAGCGCCTGGGCGGCATGCTGAACCTATTACTACCGCGCGGCGGCCTGAATCTGTGAAATCTCGGCCGTGCAGATCGACGCAAGCGCACGCCCGTGCGACACGATTCGCCAAGGCTACGCGGACGTTCTTGGCGCATCCGGATCCCTGGGAATGAAGAGCACCCGGCTTCCTGTTTCTTGGTGACTCCCCTATTGTCTTCCGGCCTTCCATTGAGCCGAAAGGAGGCGCCTCTTGATTTTCGGACCTTACGGGATCAATACAGTCGGCGCCAACGAAAGAGCAATATAACAGGCCAGCGCCGCTCCCATTCGCGGTGCTCTGTCGTTTTGCCAGTTCTGGACTGCAACTCTACTGACAGCCGCAATCTCCTTGAACGGAATGTGATTCATCTGTCTCAATCAGCTCCCTCGGCGAGAGCAACTCTTGAATCTCCTTCAGCAGCGCAGCGACGAGCGAAAGCACCAGGGGACCCAGCAGT
>JBEKBK010000547.1:0-5626 GCA_050015435.1 Bryobacteraceae bacterium | reverse complement strand
GAGATGACGGCGCAGCCGCTGTTCCAGTTCGGGACCGTAACGTTGCACCCAACGCCAGATGGTCGTGTGATCCGCCTCCAGACCGCGCTCGACGAACAACTCTTCGACGTCGCGGAGCGAGAGCGAGTAGCGAAGATACCAGCGCACGGCACAAACAATCAGCTCCGGCGCCGTCTGCCGCCACTTGAAGATTGCCGGTCGGGTTGTGTTCTTCACGGGCCTTTCAGATTAACAGCCACACCCGCCAAGGTTGCAACACATCCAGTCAAGGGCTGCGCAAGGGCTGCGCGCGGAGACTCACCAGATCAAGAAGCTGCTGGCCGAGCTGATGATGGAAAATCGACTGCTCAAAAAACCCGTGCTCGGGGATGGCGAGTCCGATACCAGCGCCACCGAGAACCTGGAAATTTGGGAGGCACTGTCTCCTTTGTATTCAATGTTGTATCGAATAGGGGCATAGTCTAAGCGATAGCCAAGATATATTCATTCAGGCTGCAATAAGCCTTGACATTGTAGTGACCTTCTGACATCCAACCGATAAAAGGTTACCAACTTCAACTAGGCAACTGAGCAGGACCAACTCGATTAACTGCTCTCTAGGCGCCGCGCCCTGGACGGGTCGTGGTAATGAGAGGTGCGTGATGATCATCTCGGTGGTCAACTTTTCGGGAGTGTCCGACAGCGATGTCCAGTCGACGATCCGCGCGATCAATCGGCAGATCGGTCAGGATTTCGAGCCTTACTGGTTCATGGGTGCGCGGCTACGACTGGAAGGACGAGCTGGCGACAAACCGACGCCGCAAACTCCTGCGGAACTGAGGGGAGACGCGATTGTCTATCTTTGGGACCGGACCGACGTACCTGATGCGCTCGGCTATCATCAGGCAAACAATCAAGGCATCCCATATGGCTTCGTCTTCATGGAACTCGCGGAAAAGCTGAGCGAACCGTGGAGTGTCACTTTGTCACACGAAGCCCTCGAGCTGATCGGTGATGCGAACACAAATCAGTTCGCCGCTGGACCACATCCCGACCCCAAGGAGAAGGGCCGGATCGTTTTCCATTGGTACGAGATGTGCGATGCCGTACAAGCCGACACTTACGACATCGATGGCGTCAAGGTTTCGAACTTTGTCCTGCCACCCTATTTCGCCGGTGGCAGTCAGCCAAGCGGGCGCAACAACTTCCTCGGCAGTGGCAAGCTCGCGCCATTCGGAGTTAATCCGGGCGGTTACGTAGGCTTCTACGATCCGATGAAACAAGATAGCCAGACCTGGGCGCCCGACGCCAAGGCACAAGAACGCCTTGATGTCAAAACCACGGCTGGAATCTCCCGTCGGGCGGTGCGCTACAGCAGACTGGCCAGCGCCACCATTCCGCAGCCAGCGCGGCTGACGCTGGTGCCGGATGTCGTGTACCGCCCGATCCGAAGCTCGGCACCGCGGATGGCGATGGCCGGGTTTTCACCGCTCACCGGGTTGAAAGGAGTCTTAGTGCGAGTGAACGAGATCGAAGTGCTGGATAACCACAATAGCGGACTCTTTGGGGGCGCAGCCGCCGACGTCTATCCCATTGTGCTAGTCGCAAGTGACAAGGGCGGACCACCAGCACAGCTTGGCTCTCCAGGTATTTTCAACGACATCTTTGACGGTGATCGTCTTCCGATTGCCGCTCCGGGCTTTACAGTCTCTCGATCGCTGGGTGCTGTTCCAGCGTTCCTGGATATCCACGTACTCGTGATGCGAAGCAAAGAGCACCAGCGCGATGTCGCAAAAGCGATCAACGATGCCCTCAAGAGCGACGAGGGCAAGGCGGCCACCACGGCGCTCACCACGCTGGTTACGGGTGCGAACCCAATTGCTGGCACCGCGCTTTCTATTGGCACGTCGATCCTGCAAATCGTGACCAATGTTCTCGCACAGGGTAAGGACGAGCAGATCTTCTATGGAATAACTTCACTGGAACGCGATCCCGATACTCTCGGCATCGGCGTGACTCACACTTTCACCGATGACCGAAATGCCTTGGTTCTAGTGCAGGTGGTTGGTGTGTATTCGTGATTGCCAGGTCGAAAACTCGATCGGGGATCAACGCTGACCGCCGCCAGGCCCGTGCATCCAACGCTCCACCAGGGGCTTCGGCGACGACGATTTCGAGCAACCGGACGTTGCTGCTCGGGAGTTGGCCCATGCAGGCCGGTCGAGAGGAAATATATAGAAAGTGGCCCGGTAACAATATGGGAGGCTCGCCATGCGGAACAGTGTTGCGCTGAGCCAACAGATGCAAGACTCGATCAATGAGGAGATCGCAACCAGAACACGAGTCCACCAAGCTCGAGTTGCCAGGCTAAGAGCGGTCAGGGCAAGCCTGACGAGGGGCGGTGCGCCTCCGGCAGCGAGGCCGTTGGTGATGCTTGCGCACGGAGATTCATGGTTCGACTATCCGCTTGCCGGCAACGGGCTGTCTCTGAGCGACACTGATGTCATTGCCCAGTTGAGAGGCCTCGGGAACATCAATTTGATCATCTTGAACGTTTCTCATCATGGCGACGCGAGCACTGACGAAATGTCTTGGCCCAAACAACAACGGATGATCGACGCTCTGCAAGACCAGGCGAATTGGATGGAATCGGGAAAGCCGGACGCAATCCTGTTCTCAGGCGGTGGCAACGATATCGCAGGCGATCAGTTCTGCATCTTCCTGAACTACGCCACGCCGGGTGGTTCGGGGCTGAATTCCGCGCGTTTCCAGAAGGCTCTCGGCGCGGTCGAGGCCTCGTACCGCGATTTGTTTGCCTTCCGAGAGCGGTTTGCTCAGCAAGTGCCGGTCGTCGGGCACTGCTATGACTTCCCGATACCCAACGGAACTCATCCTGATTGTATCGGACCTTGGCTGAAACCGTCGCTCGACTATTGCGGCTATAACGACGTGGCGCAAGGCACCGCTATACTTCACGACGCGCTAGACCAGTTCAGAAGCATATTGCTCAGCCTTGCAAGCGAACATCCGTCCAACAACTTCATCATGGCTGACACTCAAGGGCTGCTCGTCCCTGCCGATTGGGCCAATGAGTTGCATCCGTACCCGAATGGCTTCAAGACGATTGCCCAGAAGTTCGTGGACGCGTTGCGAATTAAGTTTCCAGACAGAATCTAGCAACGAAGACAAGTTGGCACGGCCAATCAGAACCACGCATAGAGGGGTGTCATGAAACGATACAAGCTAGGTAGAAAGCCGGCGATCCACAATCTTCGCACCATGCGTCGCGCGTTGGTGATAGCGCGGTATCTCACGCCCCTTGGGTCCGCGCCAGCCAATTCAGCTGACTTCGTGACTGCGACTGAGGCCCAGCTTCCAAGAGTCAACGGATCTGTGGCGGACTGGGGGATGTTTGGCAACGGGCCAGATCCAGCGAACCCGCCCACCATGACCGCAGGGTGCGGAGACTGCGTCGAATGTGACGACGCGCACATGTTGGAACTCTGGACTGCGAATACCGGGACGATCGTAATTCCAAGTACCCAGCAGGTTGTCGCACTCTACAGTGCTGAGACGGGTTTTGATCCAGCGGCACAGTTGGTGCGGGATCCCGCAACCGGAAACATGGTCAACCCGACAGACGGAGGAACTGATATAGGGACGAATTGCCAGTACCTCATCGACACAGGCTTTCTGAGCCATAAGATTCAGGGCAAGGGTCAAGTCGATCCCTCTAACCTAGACCATGTCAAGTGGTCGATTCAGATATTCGGCGGCCTCAAAATAGGTATCCAGCTGCCGGACTATGCCGAAGATGCGTTCTCAACTGGGGTATGGGATTACCAAGGCCAGAGTTATCAGATTGAGGGCGGGCACGACGTTCCGATTATTAGATACACCACTGATGCAACCGACGGGATCATATTCGATACCGTCACCTGGGGTCGGCGCATACAGATGACGTTGGCATTCTTCCAGAAATTCTGCGATCAGGCAGAGGTCGCATCCTCGAGGGACTTTGTGACTTCGAAGGGGCTAAGTCCTGCGGGCTTTTCGGTTGACCAAATGACCGCTGATTTGGCGGCCGTCTCTTCGGGGGCCGATCTGCAAGCAGTCGCGCAGAGCACGCCGCAGGAGTGGAGCGTCGTCGCCAAACACACTGCGCCCAAACCGCCGTCGGGTCGCGGGCGATGGATTCCAATATCCGAACTTCCATCCGCCAATCACTCTACCGCGTCCAGCGTCGCAGTGCTGACTCGGATTCTGACTGACAAACTCAACAAGGCCAAGTCTGGCAACTTTGATCCGGCTAATCATGATGGAATCTGGGTGCCAGATCCGGCGGAAAATACCGGTGGCTATCCAATGGCGAAACAAGTCCGCGAAAAGACCGGCGGCCACCCGATGTTATACGGGGAGAGAACAGGCGGCTATCCGATGGCCAGATACATCGCATGAGCCCCTACGGAGGAAGGATTCGAAATGAGGCACGATGGCTATTCACGGCGAGCATTGTAGTTATCACGGCGACGATCGGCGCTTGCAGCTATTTTAACGGCAGAGTCAATCAGGGCTACTCGAAGCCCGCGAAATTCGACTATCAGGACGAGATAGGCTTCGCGAAGGTCAGCAATATCAGCGCCGCGCGATGGGAAGATGTTCAAGCCAGTTTGGCCCCGAACTTCAGTCTGGCGGCCAATGACGCTCTGAGTCAGGTTGCCCTAACGTCGCTTACCGAGGCGCAAGCTTCAAACCGGGTCACTATCGGTTCGCTTACGATCCAGTACACGAACCCGGCGGAGGGTCAAATCGCAATCGGGAAAGCGACCACTTCCGCCTCCCCCGTGCCTACAACCTCAGCACCGCTTGCCGCGGCGAGTCCTCAGGCGATCCCATCGCTCATTATACCTCAGATCAGCGCCTCACCGGTTCCGATTGACGCGGCAATGAGGTACGAGCTGGCGGCTTCTCTGTTCCAGGAAGTGCAGATGCTGAACGCGTACGTGCAATATGCATCGCGGCGCAGGCACGACATTCCCTATTTGGTCACCCTAGACGTATCGCTGTTCCCATACTCGCCCGCAGCGGCGGTTAATGCCCAAGTTCTTGTTTCATTCGCGGGCATCAATGACGCCGGTAGAGTGCAGTTTTTTCCCGAAGTTGTGCCGATCATTCTAAGCGAGGACGTCCAGACGGAAGTTCTTGCTCGCAACACGGAGCGCGCGATATCTACCGCCGCCGCTGCTGCCGGCGCCTATGGCCCAGTGAGCGGCCAAGCTAACATTGCGGATGCGCTCCACACTATTTCCGAAATAAATGGAATCGAGACCAATACGTTGCAGATGGTCGGAAGCGCCGGCGTGGGTACTTTGATTGTCCGATTCGGTGCCAGCTACAGCCCCATTTATCAATACGCATTGGCCCCGCAGACGCGACGCATTCATTGCCTTGTATTGATTCCGGAAAAGTATCGTGCACGCATGCAGCTGAAGCCAGGCGAGGTAGATGACGACGCAGCAACACAACTCTACGTGTTAGCGAACACCGATTTCCACAAGGTTGATCTTCCGCGGCAAGGATGGTCTCTATTTGACCGCCAGAAGGGAGGTAGAATCGACGTTCGCGCCGCAGGTGACAAGTACTCGAT
>JBEKBK010000546.1:0-5640 GCA_050015435.1 Bryobacteraceae bacterium | reverse complement strand
GGAAGGTCGAACAGGGATCGCCAGATGGAGGTGGAACTCAGTGGCGGGAAGCGCAGCAGCCGATCAATCGCACCGCATCAAGTCCGGCGCTCGGCATTCAGTCCGTGCATAATTCAGGTATATTGCACCTGCTGGCCTTTCGCGTCGGTCTTGGTCGCGACTTTGTAGATGCTGTTGTAGGTGTAGCTCACCGTTCCGTTCTCGGGATTGGTGGCGCTCATCAGGTACGGCCCGTTGTACACAAACGTTCGCGTCTGCGTTCCAGTGGGCCGCGGCATGGACACCTGGCTCAAGTTGTTCAGAAGATCGTAGGTGTAGGTGGTCACGTATGCGGACCCGCCCTGCGGATTCGGCTCCTGAACCTGGGTCAGGTTCCCGAATGCATCCATCGTGAAGGTCTTCTGTTTACCGGCTGGATCGGTCACGGTCACCAGATTGCCCTGATAGCTGTAGGTGGTGGTGCTCGCGCCATCGGGGGAAACGACGCTGAGAGTCCGCCCGATGCCATCGTAGGTGTAGGTGGTATAAGCCGGCGTTCCACCCACCACATGGGGCATCGCGGTTTGCATCATCTTGCCGGTCGGCGAACAGCCGCACGAACCGTAGACCGTCTCGGCCTGACTCTTGGTTCCATTGGCATCACCGGTCTGCGTCAAAATCGTTCGGCCCAGGCCGTCGAGCGTCTGGCGAGTCCAGCGCCCATTTATGGTCGAGGTCACGGTGGGCGGCGCGGATGAGCTATACGGCGGATTGCTGTAGGTGTAGCTGGTCGTCGCGCCGAACGGTGAGGTTGTCGATGACTGCCTCGCGTATTGATCGTAATAGGTTGATGCGCTGTCGCCGTTCGGTCCCGTCTCGTTGGTCAATCCGAGGAACGAAGACCAGCTCAGGTTCGTGGTGAGGCTTCCCGTGGTCAACTGCGCCGGCGCGGCGAAATTGTTGGAGCTAGCCGTGGAGACCTGCACTGTAAGACCGTTCCTAATCACCGAGGTCGGATTGCCCGTCTCGTCATAGACGACGCAATTGTACCCGCTGGGCGTGGCCGAGACGTTCAGATTCCCGCGCGTGGTCAGGCTTGGGCCATAGTTGGTATCCCACTCGCGCAGTCCGCTGACGGTAGTGAGAGAGCCGAAATTACATGACCACCCTCCATTCCCGATCAAGTCGTATGTATTCGTGGCCAGCGTGATGTTCGTCGTGCCATTCGTCACCGAAGCGCCAGTCAGCCGGTTATAGATGTACTTCGAAAGATAGGCGCTCGAATTCAGATAGGTGTAGGTATACGTTCGGGCAGGGGTCGAAAGGTTCCCGAAGTTGAAATTCTGAACCTGTGTGACGTTGCCGTAAGTGTCCACCGTCTGGGTGGTTTCCTTCTGCGCCTGATAGGACTGGCCGCTGTCGAGCGTGGTCAGCGTGGTCGCGATGTAGCTGTTGCCGACCGAGTCTTGAGCCCAGGTAAAGTCGTTCTCGGTTTTGTTCACGGGCCCAGGAAGCTGCCTGCCCTGGTACTGCGTAACCAGTCCCATCCCCACACCGCTCGTACCGAAGGCCCAATACTTTTCTCCAACGCCACCGGGGTCATCCAGGATCGTGTACTGGTGCACATTTGGCCCCGGGCTCGCTTCGTGCGAAAACGGATAGGTCGTCTGCGACGCCAAGGTGCCATCCTTCGACAGATACCGGTATTGAACTTCGCGGTACGTGCGCCCACTGGAGTAAGTCATGTTCCGGTAGGCATACGCTAGATATCCGTTATAGGGAAGCGTGATCTGGGTGATCTCTCCCGACCCGTCGTAGGTGAACGTGTGCGTCGCTCCCAGATTCGTCACCGTCGCGGAATCGAGCAGCGTGGTCGTTCCGAACGACGCGCCGTTGATGCCCGAGACCAGCGGCTGATTCTCCGAGTACGCGAAGGTGTAGGCTTCGCCGGTCCCGATGTAGTTGTGGATCGACGTCAAGTGGGGAACGGGGTCGCTGTTGTAGGTGAACCCGTACGAAGCGTAGCTCGAGCCCTGGTTGGTTGCCCGGACGTCCTCGATCTGGGTGATGCGAGCGCTGGATTCCGGCCAGTTCGCTCCCGGCGACTGCATGTAGCGGATCAGGATCTGGTTTCCGTTGGTGTCTTCCATGATCGTGGGATGCATCACGCCCTGATCGGCCTCTCCAGGCGCGGAAACGCAGCCGAAGTACCAGAAACTGCCGTCGCGGAAATGAAGGATGTCGGTATTCGCATCGAAATACACGTACACCGATTCCTGAGAGCTCCAGACGTTGCCGTTGTTCTGGCCCAGGTTGTATTCGGCTCCGGTTGAGTCCGTGTACAGGTAGTAAGCCGTACTCATGTTGCCTGGATTCCACACCGGCGTGATGGAGCCGGCCTGCAATTTCCAGCCGATTCCGTACCCGACGTCGCCGTCGAACAGCCACATACCGCCCGAGTCTTGCTTCCAAAGCTGGGAGTTATACGCCAGGTTGAAGCCCACACCCCATCCGCCGCGACCTTGCGCCTTCAACAACGGCAGGGTGAAGTTCAGGTTCCCGGACATGACATCGATGTTTTCACTCCCACTGCCCCAATACGCGGCGGTTGGACGCACGCCCACGCGCCGGCCTTCGGGTGTCACGGACGGAAACGGCGGATTCGTCCCGATCCCCGGTGTGACCGCCGTGAAAGGGGTGACAGCGTAATTCCCGTGAAAATCGTAAGCCACGATCGTATAGTTGTAGGTGCTGCTGGGCGAGATGCCCGCCGTGTCCGTATAAGAGAGCCCGGTTGTGCTGCCAATGAACTGCCCGTTGCGCGTGAGCGCGTACTCGTAGATGCCGGTCCCGTTAGGGTCGTCGGTGGTTGCGGCCCATTGGATGGCCACCTGATTGGTGGTCGTTGAGACGCCAATGCTCGAGGCAGAGACTGGATTGGGCGCGATGGTATCTATGTTGCCCAAATCGGCTTCGGACACCAGCGTTCCGCCAGTCGCGTAGCTTACACCGAATCCGAATTGGCCGTTTCCGGGATTGATCCAGGTGGGAGCGCCACAGCCCGGCGGCGAGGGGTCGTAGTAGTACATGACCTGTACATTGTTGATATAAACAAAAATCTGCACGCCGTAGCCGGATATGGGCTTCGCGATCGCTCGCATCTGCATCCCGTCGTTGACGGCTATAGTGCCCCCGGCGAGTTGCAAGCGATACGGCGTTCCCCACGTGATGTCGGTCCAGCTCCGGTACAGGTAGATGTATCCGGTGCCGCTGCCCATGTACAGATACAGCGTGTAGCCGGCAAAAAAGTTATTGGTAGAGTCCCAGGCGCCGCCCAGATAGGCTTCCATGTCGGCGCCAGGATTAGACGGGTCCTGCCGAACCGTAAGACGCACCTCGCTCCCATAGTGAGGGTTTCCGCCTGCCGGATTAAGCATGTAATTGGCGTAATTGATTCCTCCGTAGTTACCGGGCGAATACCAGATTGGTGTGATCGGGTTTCCCATCCGTGCCCCAATTGGACCAGTTCGGCGTGTAAAGGTTCTCGTAAAGATAGTACGAGTAGCTTCCAAACGCCACGGAAGAGAAGAGAATAATCGCTGCTGGAACCGCCCAAATTGTCCGTTTCATTGGGGTTGAGGCCTCACGCTGAACATGGTGAATTGGAAAGTCTTCTTATACTCTTGAAATGCCGCCAGGATAGCGGCTTCAGGGTCCTTGCCCCGGACAAACACCCGCACGCCCGCCGCAGTGGAATTGACGATCGGCGCCAGATCTCTCGCCGTAGCCCCGACAAACTCCACCAGCGCGAACTTGCCGTCATCGCTGATCTGCATCTGGTAGCTGATGAGGTTCGGTTGCGCACTGGGCGGCTGGAACGGGGATGTGACCGGGGACTGCGCCCCGGCGAGTCCGGTGGCTGCCGTCGGCGGAGCCGGAACAAACATTGGCCGCAAGGGATCGCCCTTCTTCGAACTCCCGATCAAAGGAACGATTGCGTAAACGCGGTGATAGAGGCCACTGCTCGCCACCTGATGCACGCCGTCCACGCGCTTCTGCGCGGAAACTATCGCGGCAATTGCGAAAAAACTGAAAGAAATCTGGTTCTTCCCATAACAAAGCTCCTCCCAACGTCTGTCAAGGCGCAACTCGACCTTGGCGCCTTTCGCCGGCTATTAGAACGCTTTAATTCAGCATTAGCCGGACTTACATATACCTAGTTAAATCTTAAAATTTTAAGACAGACAATAATGAATCGGTCTGGTACCAGAAGTCAAAAAGTGTTATGTTTTAATTCCATGACATATTACGAACCCCTAGGGCGCAATAAGGGATGGCCCGAAAGGGCTATCTGGTTGGAGATCTCGCCAGGTCTGTTCTGATTTCAGAACAAAATTAGGCTAACCCGCTGATTTTTAAAAATGACTGATCTGCGCAGCGAGGGTGTGAATCGATGAATCTTGTTCTGAAATCAGAACAGGCCGCGAACGAACCCTCGCAGGGCCGCACGTGCTTACGGATTTTTCTTATAGGGCGTGGCTCAGGACGACTTGAGGAAGTATCCCCGCGCCAGTTCCGGCTTCTTCTCGAGCGCCGACACCCAGCAATTCTGGGCTTCCCCGCCCTTTCCGAGCGTTTGCAGCGCGTGGCCGAGATTCGACAATGCTTCCGGGAAATCGGGACGAACGTCCAGAGCCGAACGGTACCATTGCACCGCCTTCTCGGGTTCATTGAGCTGCTGAGCGAGAAGGCCGGCATTGTAGAAAATCTGGGGCGATTTTTCGCCGGCTTCTATCAATGCCAGATGATACTTCAGAGCCTTCGGATGATCTCCCCGTTCGAGCGCCGTCGCCGCCAGGCCCTTGAGCGCTTCAACGTTCTTCGGCTCCCGCTCGAGCAATTTGGTCAAAATCGCTTCCGCCTGGTCGTATTGCCGGAGCCGGGTGTGAGCCATACCGAGATTGATGGCGGCTTCTGACCAGGGGCGTTTTCGTAGGCAGGTTTCGAACGCCTCCACCGCGCCTTGGTTATCGTTGCGGCTCAGTCTCAAATAACCCAGGCGGAACCACGCGTTTTCAAGGTCCGGATTCTTTTTCACCAGATTCGAGTACAGCGCTTCCGCTTCCGCGAACGACTCCTGCCGCTCGAGGATCGAAGCCAACTCGAGTTCCAGATCCGGGCGATCCGGAGCCGCCTTGATCGCCTGCTCGAACGCCGCTCGCGACCGGGCGAGATCACCGAGGTCGCGATAAACGACACCCAGATTGATATGCGCAAAGGATGCGCCGGGACGAATACTGGCAGCCAAGGTGTACGCTTCGGCAGCGTCCCGCAAGTGGTCCAGCCGTTGCAAGGCGACGCCGAGATTAAACCAGTGATCGTAGGATTTGGGAGCGAGTTCGGTCAATTTCTGGCTATGCTTTGCCGCGGAATCGTAATCCTCGCTCGCGAACGCGCAGACGGCCAATCCCTCGCGCGCCGGAATGGAATCGGGCCGCAGCGCCAGAAGCTGCTCGCCATACTTGCGCACCATCCCGTAGTCTTTCCGCTGCAAACCCAGGCTGACCAGATTGACCAGCGTATCTTCCGCCCGGGGATTCTTTTCGAGAATCCGCCGGTAGAGCAGGACGGCTTCGTCAAACTCCCACGCCATCTGCAGCG
>JBEKBK010000545.1:0-5653 GCA_050015435.1 Bryobacteraceae bacterium | reverse complement strand
GGGACACGCTTGAGTACGCGCACTTCAGGATTGGCCGCGCGCTGGAGTTGCTCTTGCAGCCACACACAGACTCAATCGCTGGCATCGATGCTATACGGAAAGCCGTCGTGACCGCGCAAGATGCCGTGAACACGCCGCTGCATGAAGCAGCCGAACGACTGTAAGACCCGAGGCGGTCAAGCGACCGGGCACTTGTATAGTGGGATCAGCGGGAGAATTTTCTCATCTTTGTCATGTCTGGGTGTGAACTATTTCAGTAGCGCGATGGGCTGAAACGGTTGGCGCGGGCGCATAGCCCATTGGCAGCAGTGTTGGCGTCCCGCGCGTGGTTAGCAAAAACAGCCTGGTCGATATTCTGCGGTTGGCTGGCCCGGAAATGAAATTGCCATTTCGGGCTGGCGGACAAAAGAAAAGCCCCAGCGATCCTCCGATGGTTCAGCCAGGGCCTTTCAACTTGTTGCCGATTTCTAGTGTAGTCCATCCGAAACAAAAAAGCCATGCCTTGTTTTGGAGCGCCAAAAAACGGATCAGCACGGCTCCCGCCGCCTGGCTCGTCCGAGCAGGACTAGCCCTCGCCAATTCGAGACCACCACGGCATCCCGCTCCTGATCGACGTTGAGACGGCAACGGCGGAATCACTACCTGGTATCCACCTGTTGGCGACCCGTTCGAATCAAGGTATTCGACATTGATGATCCTAGTCTGACCGTCTGGGATACGCTCGTCTTCGAGCCGCTCCAGGCGTCGAATCAGGGCTGCCCGGATCATTTTTCTCCTCCGAGCCTTTGATGGGTGAATTCCGCACTGCCATAACGAGATAATGCAGCCGGTTTCTGCTCCAGCCGCCGAGCCAGCATACCTTCCAATCGTCGAAGCGGGAGCCAATCGTAACTGGTGTCCGAAGGCGAAGGTACTTTGTTTCGAGCCGCATGGTGCCGACCTTTATTCGAGTCAGCACATTCATTGATCAAACGGACGCCAACGTCAAGTTCGGTCCTGGTGATCATTGGTGCTTCGCCCTTACGTCGGTCGTGGTTTGCTGAAGTCGGCGGTGATGTGCATTTCTTATAATTTCGGCGATGGTCAGTGGCCGACCGTTCGCATCAAAGTAGTCTTCGTGCCTCCGTGCTAGTTCGGGCTCGGGTTCTTTTCCCTCGGCGGCAAAGCGGCGGAGCCGGCGCTCCCGGATCACATCGGCTATGCTGCGGCCCTGATCATCCAGATGGGGCGCGAATTGCTTCTCCAGCCGGTGAACCCGTCGAGCGATCCCCCTCATCGCTTGCGGCTCTCGGGGGGAGCCGATTCTTCGTCTCGTCTCGATATCCTAGACCTCGATCCCTTTGATAGCGTGAGCGATGACAGATTCTGCTGCCTCGCGGCCGGGACAGCCGCGGGGAACGTTCGGATCGGTCATAAGCTTCAGGAGGATTGTGCCAGCGATGCCAGTATGCTGTTGTAGCCGGGCTATGCTTGACTGACCCGCTCCCTGCGCGCCCGGAGATAGCGGGTTTGGAATTGCGGCTCCCGCATCCATCGTCGAAGCGTTTTTTCTCCCACCCCCGCAGCGCGGGCAGCGTCTTCGATGCTGGGCGCGTTAGGAAGGCCGCAATCGCCGCTTCCATCTTGCGTCCGAATTTCTCGCCATGCCAGGTCATCTCTCGGAAGCCGATGCGTTTTTCCAATTTGGAATTTCTCGAATCGCGTTAACGAGGTTGGAGCACGGCGTTCGCGTTCCTGTTGCTGTCGAATAACGCTGGGAACGGGTCCTGTCCCAGGGCACTTAGAGGCATGCACGAAGTGGAAAAAGATATCGCTCTATCCCTTGGCCTGCCTTCTCCACAGGAAAAGGTCGAGCGTCGCGAGATCGAAAGTGATGAAACATCGAGTTGCCTGGCTCGCACCCAGTTGAAGGATCTCGGCCGTCGGACGCCTCCCTACATCATCGGAACGTTCTACTTCCTCGGCGTTAACCTCGTCGCGCGCGGGGTAGAGGCGAACTCGCGCCTCATCGCGTCGATCACTTTTGCTCGCTGTTCCGGACTCAGGCGCTTTATAGCCTTGTTTAGTTTTTGCGTTGTTTCGGGGTCAGGTTTTGTATTGTTTCGGCCAGCCGTTTGTCTGCATTCGATGTCGATCCGCGGGCGGGTTTGGTCTGGGGAGTCGGCCGTGTTTTGGCAGGAGGAACTGGGGTGAATCCGGGGCGCCCTATGGAAAGCTGAGCCGGAAGAGGCGTGGCTACGATGACCGAAAGGAGCCCAAGCCCGAGGGCGGCCCGCAGGATTCCAGGAGCGAGTTGTAAACCAGCTTTCGATTCGTCTTTCATGGCCCAGCTCTTCGACGAGGCAATTGAGTAGCCACATAAGTTCTCATTGTTCTCTAGCCGATAGAACGGAGACCGGAGGCTTCCGTGTTCAACCCGCGATGCGAATCGCCAGGTTTTTGACACCTCAACGGTCTCTTTCGGCTCGCGGTATCCAAACCCGCCCGGCAATGGTAGGCGCGCCAATTTAGACCAACTCGCCCAGGGCGATCTGTCGAAGGATATGGACGCAGTCTCGCTTGTTTTTCCAGTTTGGAATTTTCCGAATCGCGGTAACGAGGTTTGACTCATGGCGCATTCTTACCAACCAACTTGATTCATCCGGTCCATAGTGAGCGCGCTGTAGTGATCCGTGCGTGCGGGCTTACGCCGCCGTGGTGAGGGAAGGCATGCCGCGAGCATCGCGGATTGTTCGCGGTCCAATTCGTCTACTGACGTGCCGTAGTGGTATTCGGCAGCGGCCTCCGCGCCATACACGGCACGACCCCATTCGATGACGTTCAGGTAAAGCTCAAGCACCCGGCGCTTGCCAAGAATCCAATCGGCCATTGGAGCCAGCGTGTACTCAAAAGCTTTGCGCACGGGGTTGCGATGGGTGGTGAAGAACAAATTCTTCACAAGCTGCTGGGTGATCGCCGAGGCACCGCGGAAGCGGGAAGTTTGACGCGAACGGTCGGCCGCTATCAAGTCGCCCAAATTATCATCAATGCTCGTTCCCGCCGAATTCAGCGAGAGCGCGAACGAGCAGCACTTGCAGAAAACAGGGAAGATCGCTAATGAAGGAAAAGCTCTATCGACGTTTGGAACGGCTCGAAGAAGAGATGATTCCCGCCGGCCCGACCACGATCCTCACGTAGTCTTCATCAACCTGGATGGCACCCGGGGGATTTCAGATGAAGGTGCCGTCGTTCGGCCGAGCGCCACCATATCGCATGAGGCGAGGACCTCGGGGTTGGAATCGAAGCTTCGGACGATGACCGTTGTCAGTCTACTTCAAGGACCGCAGTCGTCATCATTGAGGCTTGCGCGCGACCAGATCTCCGAGCGCGTCGCGCAATTCAGGGAACCGGAACTCAAACTGCATTTCGCGCAGCCGCCGAGAGACCAAATAGCGGCCATACAGGGCAAGTTCTGGATCGGTACGCAATACCAGCAGCGCCGCGATTCTGACCATCCAGCCGAACGCCGGCAACCCGAAGGGCATCCCTACTGCCCTCCGCATTTCCCGCATGAATACGCGCTGCGAAACTGGATTCGGTGAGGTCGCGATGTAGGCGCCTTGGAAATTCGCATCGGTAAGTGCATGCTCGAACAGTCGATTCATATCGACTTCGTGAATCCAACTAATCCCTTGTGCCCCTGCTCCAATCGTGCCTCCCAATCCAAGCTTGACAAGCGGTAGGAGTCGCGCGAGTGCACCGCAGCCCGCACCCCAGTCGCGGCCGAGGACGAAACTCGTCCGCAGAATAACCTTTCGCTGCTCCGGTAATGCGCTCGCGTGAAACGCCTCTTCCCACGCCCGGCCCACGAATGGCGCGAAACCGCTGCCGAAAAGGGAATCTTCATCGCAAACCAGCTTCGGCGGATCGCCGTAAATGTGCGCCGTGCTCATCTGCACCCACACGGGCGGAGGAGAATCAATCAGACGCATCGCCTCCCCCAGCACCCGTGTGGCTTCGATACGTGAGCGGAGGATCTCATCCTGATGATCAGGCGTCTTGATGCAATCGACACTACGACCCACCAGATTCACGAGGCCAGCGGCGCCCTCTAGTTCAAGTTTCCACTCACCCAGATTGCGAGCGTCCCACGGCACGCGCCTCCATTTCCCGACGACCTTAGGCACGCTGCGCGAGAGCACCACGACCGATGTTCCACGACCGACAAGGTGTTTGGCGAGCGAAGTCCCGAGAAACCCGGAGCCTCCTGCGATCACAATCTGGCCTGAAACGGGTGTACCGGTCACACGATCAAGTCTATCGTCGCAAGCCCGATAAGGCGCCGGAGTGCCGTGGTGGTCTCGGTATCAATCAGCACAGGGGCAGGCGAGTGCCAACGCTACGAATCATCCCCACTCATCAGAAGACTCCGTAGTGATTCTTGGCCCCACTCGCCATCGTAACGGACGCCATTCAGAAACAAGCCCGGGGTACCATACACTCCGTTCTGAACGCCTGCACGAAAATCGGCGCGGACTCTCTCGCTGTAGGTTTGGTTCTTCAACTCCTCGCGAACCCGTTCGATATCCAAGGCTAGCTCTTCCGCATAGCGAATCAAATCCTTGGTTCGAAGAGCCTGTTGCCGCTCGAAAAGCACCGTGTGCATTTCCCAGAATTTGCCCTGTGCTCCCGCTGCCTCCGCCGCTTCGGCAGCCTGCTGTGCGAAGCGATGAACGCCAGAAAGAGGATAGTGCCGGAACACGATCCTCAATCGGGAGGAAATATCCCGTTGTAGATCACGAAGGATCACGTAGAGACGTCCGCAATCCGGGCACTCGTAATCTCCGTACTCGACGAGTGTGTAGGGCGCATCCTCTCGACCTCGCACGTGGTCCATGGAACGAATCGGAAGCAAAAGGCGGGAAAAGTCGGTGGAATCCATAGAGGGCGTCACACCCAAGCTACAGATGTGCGAAGTACCGCCTAGGTTGCAATCCGTGCACATATGCCATCGTTAGACCAGGAATAGGACGGTGGGCGTGGTCTCGCGATCGCTACCGATAACACGTCACAACAGGCACCCAGTCCCGCTAAACTCGAGGAACTGATGCCTACTCGTGACGCAGGGCATTGATTGGGTCAATGCTCAGCGCACGTTTCGCGGGGAAGGCGCAAGCAGCTAAAGCTGCCCACGCGAGAATCGCGGCGGCGCTCGCGAACGTGATGGGGTCTCTTGGGCCCACCTGATAAAGAAGTCCCATCAATACGTGGCTGAGTCCCACGGCGCCGAAAAAGCCGGTCAAAAGCCCGGCAAGAATCAGCAGCAGTCCTTGCCCAAAGAGGATGCGTAATGTCTCACCGCGACCAGCTCCGAGAGCCACGCGAATCGCAAGCTCTTTGGAACGCAAACTCATCGCGTAGGACATGACCCCAAAGACTCCGATCAGCGCCAGTGTCAATGCGACGATCGCGAACAGACCGATCATTTGCAACGCGAATCGTTGCGTCGCCAGGGAGGCTCCGACCACTTGCTCCATGGGGCGAATCTCTTGAATACTAGCCAAACATATTTGAAATTTTCCGATCAGGCCACCTGAGCGAGCCTGCGGGTGGGATAGCCGAGGATAGTGGTGATGCGTGCGGTTTCCCGGTCGATGAAGACGAAGGCGTCGCC
>JBEKBK010000544.1:0-5659 GCA_050015435.1 Bryobacteraceae bacterium | reverse complement strand
CACCAAGCTCGACCGCGAAGTAGCGATCAAGGTTCTGCCCGCCGCGTTTGCCCAACATCCAGATCGCCTGGCGCGCTTTGAGCGGGAGGCGAAAGTTCTGGCTTCGCTAAAGCCCAACAACATCGCCACGATCTACGCGGTGGAAGAATCCTCCGACGGCAAAGCCCTAGTGATGGAGCTGGTCGAGGGCGGGACGCTCAAGGGTCCCGTGCCTCTCGATACCGCGCTGAAGTATGCCGCGCAGATTGCGAGCGCACTCGATGCGGCCCACGAAAAAGGAATCACGCATCGCGATCTGAAACCGGCGAACATCATGCTGACGCCGGATGGCACGATCAAGGTGCTGGACTTCGGACTCGCCGCGGTGACACTAGCCTCGCAGAGTGATGGCGAGGCTGGCACCAACATGGTGACGCTCACCATGTCGCCGACCACGGTGGGGATGATCATGGGCACTGCGGCGTACATGAGCCCGGAGCAGGCACGTGGCCAGACTGTGGACCGTCGCGCCGATATCTGGGCGTTCGGCGTGGTGCTGTGGGAATTGCTGACGGGCAAGCAGCTTTTCGGCGGCGACACTGTTTCCGACATCCTGGCAAGCCTGCTGACGAAGGAACCGGATTTCACGCGAGTGCCGTCTAAGGTCCGACGATTGTTGTGGCGTTGTTTGGAGAAAGATCCAAAGAAGCGCTTGCGCGACATCGGCGACGCGATGGAGTTGGTAGATGGCGATTTGGAAGCTGCGCCAGCCGCGAGTGCCGCTCCCTCACGGTCCCGGCTCGGTTGGCTGGTGGCAGGCGTGGCCACAATTGCATTCGCGACCGCGCTGTGGGCGCCGTGGCGCACGGAAAAGCCAGTGGATCGTCCGCTGGTGCGGCTGGATGCAAGCCTCGGCCCTGATGCGATTCAGGGAACGGACTCTGGCGTCGCGATCTCCCCTGACGGGACGCGGATTGTCTTTCCGATCCGCCGAGCGGACCGGAAACCACTGCTCGCCACCCGGCTCCTGGATCAAGCTGTGATCACGCCGTTGCCCGGCACCGAGAACGCCAACTACGCGTTCTTCTCGCCTGACGGACAATGGATCGGGTTTTATGCGGATAGCAAGCTAAAGAAAGTCTCGCTCCGCGGAGGTGCGCCGGTCACCCTCTCCGACGCGTCCTCCTCCTTCTTTGGCGGTGCAAGTTGGGGAGAGAACGGAGATATCGTGGCGAGTCTCAGCGTAGTGGGAGGCCTGCAAAGCATACCCGCTTCTGGCGGGGCGCCTCATACGGTGACGAACCTTGGCAAGCAGGAAGCCAGTCACCTCCTGCCCCAGTCACTGCCGGGAGGGAACATCGTGCTGTTCACGGCGGCAAGAACCACTTCCTTCGAAGATGCAAACATCCAGGTTGTTTCGCTGAAGACTGGCGCGGTGAAGACGCTCCTGAGCGGCGGCTACTTCGGCCGGTACCTGTCAACCCTGCCAACAAGTGGGTCGACGGGCCACCTGGTGTATGTCCGCCAGGGTGTGTTGTACGCAGTGGCCTTCGATCCGGTTCGGCTTGAGGTCCGGGGCATGCCGGAGCAGATCCTGGAGGATGTAGGAGGCTCTGTTGGGAACCCGTTCGACTTCTCCCGGAACGGAACCTTCGTGTATCACCCGGGAACCGTAGCCGATCAGAAGTGGCCCATCGTATGGATGGACAGCTCGGGCAAGACCGAGCCATTGGTGACCACCCCCGGCAATTATTCCTTTCCTCGATTTTCTCCCGATGGCACGCGCCTTGCGCTGACTGTGGACACGGGAAAGGGCGAGGAGATCTTTGTCTATGACCGGCAGAGGGACTCGATGTCCCGTCTCACCTTCGCTGGGGGTGAGAATCGGTCTGCCGTTTGGTCGCGGGACGCAGAGCACCTGGTGTTCCAGTCGCGCAACGCGGCAGGGTCACGCCTGAATTGGATTCGCACGGATGGCTCGGGTGAGATACAGGTGCTGCTTGAAAGTAAGAATAATATAGGGCCTGACGGCTTTTCGCCCGACGGCCGGACGCTGGCTTATCGTGATCTCCAGACCGCGGGCGATAACGATCTTTGGACCCTGCCACTCGATACCAGCGATCCGGAGCACCCCAAACCCAGTAAGCCAGTGCCGTTCCTCCAGA
This sequence comes from Bryobacteraceae bacterium, assembly GCA_050015435.1. Taxonomy (GTDB): domain Bacteria; phylum Acidobacteriota; class Terriglobia; order Bryobacterales; family Bryobacteraceae; genus Palsa-187. The sequence continues at coordinate 3,515 of JBEKBK010000544.1, read as the reverse complement.
CGCCGGCTAACGAGTTATGGCTGGTCTTCTCTCCCGACGGCCGCTATGTTGCCTATTTTTCAAATGAGTCCGGAAGTTATGAGGTTTACGTGCGGCCCGCTCCGGGACCAGACGGAAAGCCAGGACCAGGAAAATGGCAGGTCTCGACCGCTGGTGGCAGCTATCCGGAATGGTCCTCCAACGGCCGCGAGCTTTTCTACCGAGGGCTAGACAACCGCATCATGGTCACGGATTACATCGCGAACGCTGGCGCGTTCTCTTCGCGCAAGCCTCGCGTGTGGTCTGACCGGCAGATCCGCCCGGCGGGGAGCTTTTTGAACTTCGCCCTCGCTCCGGACGGCAAGCGGTTCGCGGTGTTTCCGATGCCTGAACCAACCGCCGAGGACAAGGGCCCGGCCCACGTGACCTTCCTGCTGAACTTCTTCGACGAACTGCGGCGCAAAGTGCCCCTCGGGAAATAGCGCCACACGCGACTAATGGCGGAACTCCCTTGTAAGCAACTCATTAGAAATGTGATGTCTGGATAGCGCCAGGATGGTCGGCTAGAACGAAGCCGCCAAGGGCGGCAGACGCTGCGCGTGCTTGTGAGGGGGCGCTGACCGGGCGTAGCGAGGAGTAGTGTTGGGTCACAGGAAAGGAGATTTCTGTGACCCATTTACGCAAGATCATGCTGGAGGAACTCCAGCGCCGGAACTACTCCGATGAAACGATTCGGCACTACCTGCGGGTGGTGGAGGAGTTCGCTCGGCACTTCGGGCGGTCGCCCGACCAACTTGGCTTGGACGAACTGCGCACCTATCAGGCCTTTCTGCTGAAGACACGCCAGCTGGCGGTAGGAAGCGTGGTGAACCATGTGGCTGCTCTGCGGTTCTTTTTCGTGCGGACATTGCGGCGCTCGGAGTTCCGCGATTTCCTCCCCTATCCGAAAGAGCGCGACCGGCTGCCGAGCATCCTCAGCCTGGACGAAGTTGCGCGCTTGATCAACGCCAGCGGGAATCTCTTCCGGCGGGCTTTGTTGATGACGCTGTATGGCACCGGCATGCGCCGTTCCGAAGTGGTTCACCTCAAGTTAAGCGATATCGATAGCACGCGCATGCTCATCCGCGTGGTCCAGGGGAAGGGAGGTAAAGATCGCGATCTGCCGCTCAGCCCGCCGCTGCTAGAAACCCTGCGTGAGTACTGGCGCTGGCGGAAGCCCAAGGAGTATCTGTTCCCCCGGCGCAGCCGTGGCGGACCCGAGCAGCCGGTTTCCGACAAGACGGTTTGGATCGCTTGCAACGACGCTACCGATCGAGCCCAGATCACTAAACACGTTACCCCCCACACTCTGCGTCACAGTTGGGCGACGCATCTGCTTGAGGCCGGCACCGACCTGCGCACCATTCAGGTGTTGCTCGGGCATGGAGACCTGGAGACCACCGCGCGTTATTTGCACCTTTCGCAGCAGCATCTGCACGCGGTGATCAATCCGTTGGAGAAGCTGAGTCTCTCCCCCGTGGCCGAGAGCGACCGGCGTTTCAGGCGCAAAAACAAGCCATGAACCGGCCTGCCGTGGAGGTGGCCGATATCCTCCACGCACAGGGCGATCGTTTTCTGGACCGGTATCGAACCAGTTTCAGCTATCAACAGTTGAAAGCGTTTCGCGCCATCGGCAACTGCCGGACGCAGGCGCTGGGCGGCCATCTCGATACCTGTCCTGAGTGTGGTCAGAAACGATGCGATCGTCCACCGGCCATCTCCTATAACTCCTGCCGTAACCGGCATTGCCCGAAGTGCCAAGCCGAGGCCCGCGAGCGCTGGCTCGCCGCGCGAGAACAAGAACTGCTTTCCACCGGCTACTTTCATGTGGTCTTCACCGTGCCGCACGAACTCAACGTGCTGGCGTTGGACAACGCGCGACGGTTCTATGATCTGCTGTTTACGGCCAGCGCGGCGACGGCCCTCCAGGTGGCACGGGATCCCCAGCATCTGGGCGCCGAGATCGGCATGCTAAGCATTCTGCATACCTGGGGGCAGAATCTGCTGCTGCATCCACACATCCACTGTGTGATTCCGATGGGAGGTCTGTCGCCACAGCACACACGTTGGGTACACTCACCCTATCCTTTTTTTCTTCCGAAAAAAGCGCTGAAACGTGTATTCCGCGGGAAGTTTCTCGCCGGGCTCAAGCGGCTGTACCGCTGCAAGCGACTGCGCTGCGCCGGTCCTGCATCCTTGCTGGCGGATCCGAAACAGTTCGCGCGCCTGCTCCGCCGCCTGCATCGCCAGCAGTGGGTGGTCTACGTCAAGCCCGCCATGGGCGACCCCTCACAAGTGCTGCGCTATCTCGGCCGTTACACCCACCGTGTGGCGATTTCCAATCACCGGCTGATATCTTTCGATGGCGAGCGCGTCACTTTCCGCTGGAAGGACTATGCCCACGGCTCCCTGCAAAAGCAGATGACGCTCACCGCTACTGAGTTCCTGCGTCGCTTCTTTCTGCATGTCCTGCCCAAGGGCTTCGTGCGCATTCGCTCCTTCGGTTTTCTGGCCAACCGATGGCGGTCTCAGATGCTCGCACTCGCCCGTCAGCTGCTGGGCGCCGCTCCGGTCATTGCGACGGAGCCAGTCCGACAGACCTCGGCTTTGTATCGTTGTCCCCACTGCGGCGCCAGGATGGTGATCGTCCGGCGGTTCACCCCGGCAGAACTGCGCCGTTCGTTCTTCGATTCTTCATGATGCCGAATTTACAGACACGACCCGCGACGTGCCTTTCGCACGCCAGCGCCCTCGTGTACTCCGGCGTGGTTCCGAGCACCTTGCAGCCTTCTCCAGAGCGCATCTTGTACTTCATCTCCGCCCTGAAACCAAGCCAGGTCCGAGATGCCGCGAAGATCATGGGCACTCCGGCCTCCGTGTTTCGGTACCAGACTGGCTTTCAATCGCCATAACCGCGCCCACTCTAGCGGCTTCCTTCTCGCCTCCTTATCGAAAATGCCCCGGCCCGGATTCGCTCCTGCGCCCCACGTTTCTGCGCCGGGGCATTTCCGATCAAGGCTAACGACAACTCGGAAGTTGGGTTTTCGCAGATCCTCGACTCTACTGGACGCCGGTCTTGGTAGGATCGTTGGGAAGGATAGGGGACGGGTTGCCCGTAATACAGGAGTTGATTGCCAGCGCATCGCGCAACGGGGCACTTCGACGACTTGCCGATACGTCCAAGTGGGTTTGCTGACCTCGCAAACGTTACGCCATACCGGCGCCTCGGTTTCCACGTTGCAGGGCGAACGTGATGTTGTCATGGCTTTGTGTGAGAAGCTCGTGCGATGGGCCGTAATTCTTCGGGATGTTCGCGCAGATAGGCCAGCAAGCGCCGGCGCTTTTCTTTGCCACGTCCGTTCGCAGGAAGCTCCAATTGTTGCTGGTTGGGGATCAGCTCGGATAGATGGTCTTCTACCCGTTGGTAGATAGAGATCCAAAGCTTCTTTATCGCGTGAAGCGAACTTCCGAGCATCTCCGCTAGCTCCTCGTCAGTC
>JBEKBK010000543.1:0-5659 GCA_050015435.1 Bryobacteraceae bacterium | reverse complement strand
GACTATGCGAAAGCGCTCCCGTATACTTAGTCCATGGCAAACGTTATCAGCATGGCAAAGAAGATCGCAGTTATCTCGGCTCTTGTCGAGGGCTGCTCGGTGCGCTCCACGTCGCGTCTGACGGGCGTATCCAAGGGCGCGGTCCTTCGCCTTCTGGTGAGTGTCGGGAAGGCCTGCAAGGCCTACCAGGATCGCGTTATCCGCAACGTAACCGCCAAGCGCGTACAAGTTGATGAGATCTGGTCTTTCTGCTATGCCAAGGAAAAGAACGCTACCCCCGCCATGTGGGAGCGGGCCGGTTATGCTGGCGACGTTTGGACCTTCACGGCGATTGATGCCGACACGAAGCTGGTACTTAGTTGGGCAGTTGGTCGGAGGGACGCGGGGTGTGCGGCGGACTTCCTTCAGGATGTTGCGGGCCGGTTGGCGAATCGAATCCAATTGACGACGGACGGCCACAAGATGTATCTGGAAGCTGTTCCCGATGCTTTCGGTAACGAGATCGACTTCGCGCAATTGGTCAAAGTGTTTGGCAACGATCCCGAGGGGCAGAAACGCTACAGCCCCGCGCAATGTCTTGGCACCAAACGCGTGGACATTATCGGCGCTCCTGATCATGACCACATTTCGACCAGCTTCGTGGAACGACAGAATCTCAACATGAGAATGAATATGCGCCGCTTTACCCGCTTGACGAACGCCTTTAGTAAGAAGCTCGACAACCACGTCGCAATGATCGCGCTGTTCCATATGCACTACAACTTCGGGCGCATTCATCAGACCCTGCGCGTTACCCCGGCTATGGAAGCTGGCTTGAGTGTCCATGTTTGGTCTATCCAGAACATTGTCGCATTAATAGATACGCCTTCCGCGCTAGCGGCCTAACGCTCCTGGACTGGAACATGTAGTGTCGCAGAAAATGTTTTTTTCTCTCTACGATAATATCCTCTCATTTCTATTGCTTTGACAGACGGCTTATCGCCAAACAACTTAAATTCATCAGTGAAATCCTTAAACGCCCCTACAGATAAGTCGGAGATGTGTGTAGTGGCCACCGGTTCTGGAAGGTCATTAGATTGGGACACGGCGGCAAAAACCAAATGAATCGTCGACGTTGATGCAACCTTAGAACATCTTAGGGTGAAACCGGAATTAGTGGCCACTGTGTGATACAGATTACCCTCCGAGTCGTACACCTCCATAGACCCATCTGGTAATTTCCGCATTGAGAAACTGTGATGTTTGCTAACTTTTGAATCAAGTGATACCAATTGGACATCACCGCCAGCCGAGCGATTAAGAGTGCATCCGTTAGAATCCAGCAAGGTAGCGTCGTAGATCCAAGCCTTAGGCACCAGGGTGATATTCAAATCGTCGTAGTCATTCGGACTTGGATTAGTCAATGTGACTCTTAGATCAGTAAAATGACTATTCCACTTGATCGTGCCTATCGTAACATCGGAATGCTGTCCTGGGTAAATCCAACTGTCAACCGCTAGCGGCGCATTCATTAGCGGAATTCTAATGGTGAACCATGCGATCAGGCAAAAGACCGCTGCGAACGCGAGTAATTGGATTCGCTCAGACCGTCGCAAAAAGAAAGGATCGAGCGCTACCTCGGCCACAGTCATAGTAAACCCCGCATACACGAGGACCACTGCAAACCAAAAATTTGTTCCCATTAGGCCATATCCTCCGAGCCCCAGCGCTGGCCCCGCAAGGGTACGGCATAAATCAATGAGCGTACGCGGCGGTTCAGCAGTAGATCCCAGCGCGACGCAAGATTGACTCCTAATCTCTGGAGAGATCGGGTACAGGGTGGGTGTAGCGATACGGAGTCGTTCCAAGCGTCTACGTTCCGCTCGGTTTGGCATACCTCGATTGTCCCATATGCCAAACCGCTCCCGCTTGTCAATGCCGAAGCGCTTGAGGAAATTTCAAATGGACCCACTACCCGATTTTCAGCAAGCCGTCGAGAACCTCCCGCGTGAACTTCGAAGCGTGCCATACGTAGCCCACTTCGAGACTCGGAACCAGTGCAAAGGCCTCGGACCAGTCGGCACGCGTGTCACCCGAGATACTTGTTTCCTGGTGCCCCTTGGTCCGTCGTTTCATGTAGCTGGGCTGAGCGGGTCCGTGTTTATTCAGCCCGGCCTTGTCCCGCCACTCTGAATCCAGTTCGATTCCGTAGGGAGGGTCACTCACCATCAAGAACGGCTGGCGGTTGCCCAGCAGCCGCGACACTGCGTCGGGGTCGGTCGCGTCCCCGCACAGGATGCGGTGGGAGCCACACAGCCACAGATCGCCTACACAGCTAACCGGGTTAATGGGTACGGGCGGCACGGCATCCTCTTCCGGGGCGTCATTCAAAATGAGTTCATCGATCTCCTTGGTATCAAATCCCGTCAAGGCGAGATCGTAGTCCGACGTCTTGAGGTCCAGCAACTCCAGCTTCAGGAGTTCATCGTCCCAGTCGGCCCACGTTGCCGACCGGTTCACCATCAACCGGAAAGCCTTGACCTGCGCCGGCGTCCATTCGTCGCACCGGATGACCGGGATATCTGTAATACCCAATTTGCGCGCGGCCTTGAGACGCAGATGGCCGTCAACCACCTCGCCGTCACTCCGCACCAGACACGGAATCTTGAACCCAAATTCACGAATACTGCCGCACATGCGATCCACGGCCGAATCGTTCTTGCGCGGGTTGCGGGCGTAAAATACCAATTTGTCGATGGGCCAGATTTGGATTTCCATCAACACCTCAGTCGGCATTACGATGCCTTGTTTCTCAAACTTTTCGTTTTTCATAAAGTCCTTTCGCAGTAGCCAATGCCGGGCCCCAATCGTTCTTGTCCCAGACGCTTCACGTCCAGAGAGTCCCGCGGTGACGCTTCGGCGGTGGCTGGGGTCGGGGTTTCGTATCCATGTAGGGTCGCCCACTGACCATCAGGTACCGCGTGGCGTCCATCAGGTGGTCGTAACGCTTGACGATTCTGCCCGCGCCCTTGTCGTCGCGGTGATATTTGCGAAACTCCCGCAACCAGTTCTCTAAGTTCTCCATCACTTTCAGCCGGCCCGAAACGAGCAGGTTCCATACTTCTGTAATGCCTGCTTCCACCGCATTCTCCGCCGGGCAAAGCAGCAGTCCCAGTTCCCCGTACAGCTGCATCAACGTTCGACCGTCGATCTGGGAGCTGCCCAGGCAGGCCGGGTCGATCACTCCGCGAATCCACTCCCCGCGGCCACGAATGGCCTGCGCGTGCGAAGCGGGCTCACCTTGACCCTGATAGTGCTCGCTATAGAGATAGATCACCCCGCTGCCCGGATCGCTCGCACCCCACACCACCGCCGTGCTATTCCAGCCCACATCCATGCCGTAGGCGCGCGGCCACTCGTCCGGGATCGCGCGATACGGCACCACGATGTCCGATTCGCTGATGGGGTAGATGGCGCCCGAACCGAGCGCCGGTTCTCCTTCGCTGCGAGCTTGGAGCTGGTAGGGCGGCGTGCTGGCGGTCAGCATTCGTTGTTCTTCTTCGTCCAGGTGCGGAACATCTTTCCAGCCGGCCTGAATCACAAATCGGGAGGCTTCCTCGCGGTCCTCCTCTAGGAAGCTGCAAACCACCTCGCTCATGCCCAGCAGAGGCGTGACCGTCGTAAAGGCCAGGCCCTTGGTGGTCATCAACCGCACCAGCATCTCGACGTATACATCCTGGGGCGGCTCTTCGTCACACCAGATGAAATCCTTGGCTTCGCCCTCAAACGAACGCCGCCCCTGTTCGTAGCTCTTAAAGCTGAGCTTGGATTGTTTCCCGGAGCTATGCCGCACCCAGACCGTCTCCACCGAACCGGCAACACTGCGGCCAGCCACGGTATCGACGACTAACTCGATGGGAATCAGTCCCAGGCCCATCGACTTTCCCAACAGCACACTTTGCACCACGTCGCGTGTGGTCTGGCTGGTGGTGCCGCAGGCCCATCCGTCGGGTGCGTGTTCAAAGCGCCGGCCCTCCCACCAGCCCGGATAGCGGCCGGTCAAGTGGCAAGTCGCTTCGAACGCGCCGGCCACCGTCTTTCCGACCCGATTGGCAGCCATGAACAGCCGCTCTTTGTAGACCAGGCCAGCGCGGAAGAACTCGATTTGTTTGGGGTACAGCTCACGCCGGCAGGGCTCTGCGTCCGGAAACATCGTCAGGAAGGGGGACTGCCGGCGTTCGCGCTCCAAGTCAATCGCTTTCCGATCGAGCAAGTGCTTCATCCGTTCTATCTCAGACGCTCGTGTATTCATTGGTTCTCTCCTTCGCGACGTTCCGCCTTCTCCCTCAGGGTCTGCAACAGCTCGAGGTCTTCGGCCGAAAGCCGCGCAAAGTCCAGTTCGTTTTGGATGGAGATGGGACCTCCATCCGGCCCGCTGTGTTGGTTACTGCGGACATCCCGGTAGCCCAGCAGGTTCTTGGCCAGGAAGATGGACGCCGCGGTATTGCCATTGGTCGCTTGCGTAAACAGCAATCGCCGTACCGAAAGCCGCCCCTTGGCTCGACCGCGCTCCATCACTGTGGCGAAAGCACGCTTCTGGCGCCGCCGCTCGATCGTCCGTACGGTAACCCCGAAGAACGCGGCCAAGTCTTCGTCGGTGCATTGCAGGGCGCATAGTTTTTCCAATTCCCCCAAATCAATCCGTGCGGACTTGCGGCCCGCTCCATCTCGCTTTCCACCGTGCATAAGTTTCTTCATAGTCAACCTCTATAAGCGTTATCGGCGTAGACCAGCGGAACGTTATGTGTTATATATCACGTATCTATGACTACACCACAATTTCGAATTCTGGCGCCGCCGCTCGATCGTCCGTACGGTAATGCCGAAAAACGCGGCCAGGTCTTCGTCGCTGCATTGCAGGGCGCATAGTTTTTCCAGCTCCCCCAAATCAATCCGTGCGAACTTGCGGCCGCTCCATCTCGTTTCCCACCTGCCATAATTTCCTCTTCTAAGCTTTCATCGACGGTTATCGAAAAAAGTTAACACGACTTTTGCGGAATCTCGCCCACAGCGTGATTCACTTGAAGTGTACGGTCTAGACCAAACAACTTCAAGATGATATCTATGACCTATCTATGATAGTGTGAGTTTTGGAGATACTTTCCATGCCGAAACTGAAGAATCGTTCTCGCTTAGACGACATCCTGCGCGATGAGGCCACAAGCATGCTGGGCCGCACCCCGGCCCAAGGCTGGCTCAAGCCCGAACGAGTCGAGCTATCGGTGCCCAGACGCCGCACGGCGCACGATTATCTGAAGCCATACGCAAACCCAGGAGCCGCTGACCTCATCGCAGACGCACATCCAGAAGGCGGCGGAATCGTGGGGAGCCCGAACGTTCGGTCCGACCTGACGAGATTGGAATTCGTTCAGCACCCGCCCAGGGACGGATTTCCCCCGCAGGCCCATCGCGTGCGGCCCAGCCCAGATATTCTCGAACGATTTCTCCTACTAGAAGACGCTCCGGTCGAGCAGATCCACAAGTTCGCCACCCGCTTTGGAGCCCTATTAATCTTTTGCAGGGTCGAGGAACGGAAAATACCAGGCAAACTGTTCATCGTCGAGCGCTGCGAGACGTGGAGATACTTCGCGTCCTCCATGCGATCATTGCTGCGCATCGC
>JBEKBK010000542.1:0-11459 GCA_050015435.1 Bryobacteraceae bacterium | reverse complement strand
CAGATATGGTTTCCGTTTGGATCGACACCCCGGCGGACGACCTCATCGAGTCCAGGCTGCGCGACATCCTGGAGCAAGGCGCCTCCCGCGCAGGCCACCAGCCGTCTGATCTCGAAGGCAAGGCGGGCGCGTACTACAAGTCTTTTATGGACGGGGCTCGCGTGGAGCAGCTAGGAGCAACTCCGATCGAGCTGGAGTTGGCCGCCATACGTGGCGCGCGCTCCAACGATGAAATGGCGGGTTTGACGGGCCGTTCTGTCATCGACTTCGACAGCACGTATTTCAAAGCCTGGCAGCAGATCGACCAGGGCGGCGACACCCAGACCACGCTTGGCGGGTGCAACGGCAATTGAGTCAACCTCGGCGCGGGTCTCGCTTTGAAACGCGATAACATAGCCGACGACCGCACGATCGACAGTTGCGGCGAGAAACAGGGAATTGTCAGACCGAGCCAGGTAATCGAGGAATAATTTCCGATCCCATGCGTCACGGGCGAATGACATCCTTTCGATACGTAAGATCGACCGGAGGTCTTCGCTGCGCGCTCGACGGATGCTCATCATTTCTTATTTGCCCCGACATGCCAATGATAGGGTTACGGGGAACTACGTTTCCCGAGCCGGCGTCCACGCGGCTTCAGGCTGCGGACATCGTTGGCATCGTGTAAGAAATCCGGAACCTTCATTTCAGTGAGCTGACAGCTCTGCCAGAGGTCGACTCCAGGAAGGTTTGTAGATCTGTATAATGCTTCCTTGTCCGCCAGTCGAATAGAAGGAGCAAGATGCGCCTGATTCCTCTTTGGCTGTTCGTCTGTTTCAGCGTCGCTCAAGGGGAGACTCCCGCGAACTGGAGCGCGAATTATCCTCCCTGCAATCGGCACTCAGAGTGGCTGAAGCCGGGACACATGGATCTCGGCTTGCGATTGGCTACAGCGAACCCGATTCTCGGCGAGCAGTTTCGGCGCGCCATGGATTCATGGGCCAGGATCCTCGATCTGGACTGGCACGAAGACGACACTCAGAACTGTTCGATTCAACTTGTCGACGGAGACCGCGAGCTTTTCCAGCCTGCTTACATTGCGGCACGGTCACAGTTGCCTGACTGGCTCGATTTCCAGGGCTGGATTGCGTTCAATCCGGCGCAGAGGCTCAGCGAGACCGAGTTGTACCGGATATCGGTACACGAGATCGGCCACATGCTCGGACTGCAGCATAGCTCGAACGCGATGTCGGTGATGTACGGCCTCAACTTGGACGGTCTGGATTGGCTGGACTCCTCGGATCTGGCGGCGTTAGCAACACATCATAAGCTGCGTATCACGACGCTCGACAAGCCGGTCAAGTTGACTCAGCGGCGCTGACGTCCCGCCTTTGCCTCGGCATGCGCTCGTGGATGATGCATCGGCCGCAATCGAGATTGCACCGGCTGTGTTTGACAATCGCGTTCGCGGCTTGGCCGCCGATCCGGGCGGGGCCGTTTTTTACCAAAGCATCTTCCGGATTTAAGAATTCTGTATGCAAAACATGCAAAAGTCGAGCTGGGGGGGGGCTTTTGCATATTTTGCATACGGATCTCGGCTCCTCCCGTCGACGGACTTCCCCAGAGCTCCAGTCCGACCGAACAGCAAGCCGTGATTGTCGTTTACAACCGGCGCAAAATCGCTTATAAAAATAGCAGGGCCCAGTTCGACAGGCCAGCGCAAAAAGCGCACCCTCCGAAAGATCCCTCCAGATCAACTTTTGGAAGGTACGTGTATGCAGACCACTCAGGCAATCGCAGGCGTTCCCCGCATGGAGATCGTCTACAAGCCGATCGACTGGTTCCGTGAATATATTCGCAACCCACGCAAGAACGATGAGGCGGTCGACCGCATGTGCGCTTCGATTTTGGAGTTTGGATTCGCGATCGCGATGCTTTGCCGCTCGACGGGTAAAATTGTGGATGGGCATTTGAGATATAAGAGCGCAAAGAAGCTCGGCATGCAGGAACTGCCGGTGGTGCTTTGTGATCACTGGACAGAGAGCCAGGTCAAGGCTTTTCGGCCGATGGTCAACCAATCTGTCGCGTGGGCCGAAGTGGGATGAAGCGAAGCTTGCTCTCGAACTTCAGGAACTGCGTGATCTGGACGTCGATCTAGCCCTCATCGGGTTTGATGGTAGAGAGATCGATGAGCTGTTGAACATCGCGGACGACGAAAAGGCGGACGCGGCACCACCGGTACCAGAATGCCCGGTTTCCCGCCCTGGAGACCTCTGGCTCCTTGGCGACCCGCCGCGTCAGCACCGTGTACTTTGCGGAGACGCGACCGATGCGGAAGCGGTCCCGCGGTTGCTCGGTGAGCGCCAGCCGCGGTTGATGGTTTGCGATCCGCCATACGGAATTGAGTTGGATTCAGAGTGGCGTGATCGCGCTGGGCTGAACGGGCACGGACCCGCCGAGCCGAGCTACATGAAGAAGCGAACGCAGGGTCACATCGAGACTACGATTTCAGGCGACACGCGCGCGGACTGGTCCGATGCGTTCGCGTTAGTGCCGAGTCTCGAGGTCGCCTATGTTTGGCGCGCGTCGAAGTTCACGCGCGAGGTTCTTGATGGCCTTCTGCGGATCGGTTTTCTTCACCATCAACAGATTATTTGGGACAAAACCCGAACCGTCCTCACGCGTACGCATTACTGGTTTCAACATGAGCCTTGCTGGTACGTCCGCAAGAAGAACGCCGCGTGGTTCGGCAAGCCCGGCGAGAACTCTACGATCTGGGTCTCAGCGTCCCGAAGTTCATCATGGGTGGCTCGGACGAGGACAAATTCGACCACCCGACGCAAAAACCAGTTGATTTGATGCGGCGCCCGATTCTGAACCACCTGCGGCGCGGCGAACTGGTTTATGACCCATTTCTCGGCAGCGGCACAACGCTCGCGGCCGCGGAAATCACTGAGCGCGTGTGCTACGGAATAGAACTCGATCCGAAATACGTCGACGTTGTGGTTCAACGCTTTCTCGGTTTGAGCAGCAAGCGGGCTGTGCTCGAAGGCGATGGCCGCACATTCGAGGAAGTCGCTCGCGAACGCCAACACGAGGCTGGATGAATCGAACACTCATCCTCGAAGACGGATCGGAAGGGAACTGCTCTCTGTATAGAGATCCGGACCGAATCACAAGGGAACAAGATATGAATCGTTTGAGCAAGCGCCTACAGAAACTCGAAGCGATCTGTCCACCAGTATTCTGCGATGGCAGCAAAGTTATCGATGTCGCTCAGGCTAAGATGACCATGGACGAGCGCATTCTCGTCTGCGAATATCGCGCCTGGAAGCCGGACAAAGTTTACACCGAGGCTCAGCGAGCGGCCTACGCCAAGTGGGAAAGGTCGCTGGCGGAAGCCACTGAGGAAACAGGCTTCCCTATAAAGATGCAGGCCATTGATTGGGACGTTTGGGATCGCGAGGCAGAGGAGGCACTCCGAAGGCGGAAGGAAGCGTCACGCCCAGACCAGGACGGAATGCAACCAGCATGATGGCGACCGACCCACAAACGAGAGCCGCCCAGGCAAAACCTGGGCGGCCGAGGTGACGAAATGCCGGGAGTGTCAATTCTTGGTAGAGTAGACGCGCTCGCCGGCCTCATTCTTCGCGGACTCGATCTTGATGCCGTGCTTCTTCGCGGCGGTGGAGAGGAAACCCCGGACCGAGTGCGCCTGCCACGCTGTTGCTTTCATGATCTCGCCGAGCGTGGCACCTTTCGCCCGCCCGATCATCTCCAGGATTTTCGCTCCCTTGCTCTCAGCGCGGGGAGTGGCGGCCTTTGCGCGCTGGGTCTTCGCGGGCTTCTTGCTGGCCTTGGGATTTTTCTTCGGTGCGGCGGCCTTGGCTTTGCCACCCTTCGCGGGTTTCGGGCCCTTGGGCGCGCTCTTTTTCTGGCTGGTACGTTTCTTCGAGGAGGCCTTCTCCGGCGCGCCGTGCGCGCCCTGTTCCGCCACGGTGGCGGCTGCGTTCGTTTCTTCGTTGGTCATATTGGTTCAAGTCCCTTTCTGCGCGTGGTTTGCGCACCACGATTCATCGCTCTGGTTGGCGGGAATTGCAAGTGATTTCTCCGGAGATTCCACCGAGGCGAAGGGTTGGCGATGTTGGACGGCTCACGCCATGACAGGCCTCACCAGAAGATTGCAGCGCCTGGAAGCGACGACGGCTCGGCTCGTTTCACCGGAGCACCAACCCGGTTTTGAAGAATTCAAGAAGACCGTGGACGATTATGTAGGTTCTCTTCTGGAGTATTTGGGTGAATCACCGGAGGGCGCGCCCATTTGGTGTCGAAGTGACCGCACGCTTATCCCCGCGATCAGTCGAGCTTACGGAGTCTACGTTCGCGCACTCCGACATTACAGGCGGCACGCGCCGGTTTTGTCCGGCATCGATGCGCCGGTGCAATTCCCCTGGGGCGACTCAGCGAGCGTGAAGGGTGCCAGATAATCGCAAGGTGATCACCAATGAAGGGGCACGGCGCAAAATTCGGGCGAAAGATGGAAGCAGCCATCGTCGCCCTGCTGACTCGCCGAAACATCGAAGAAGCCGCCAACGCGGTCAACGTGTCCGTGAAGACACTGCTACGTTGGCAGAAGCTTCCGGAGTTCGCGGCGGCCTACCGGGAGGCACGGCGTGCGGGAGTCTCCCAAGCCAATGCTCGACTCCAGCAGGCGACTGGTGCGGCGTCCTCGGCCGTCCTCAAACTCATGATAGATCCGAATGCACCCGCGGCGGTTCGGTTGACGGCCGAGTGCGTCTTGGACCGTGCGGCCAAGGCGATCGAGATGGAAGACATCGAGGCGCGTTTGACAGAGTTGGAGCGAGCTGCGGAAGCCTCCCACGACCGACGTTCCAGGTAGAAGGTTCCATGAAGCCAAACCAGATAAGCGAACGAGTATGTTAGACCGCGTCAAGCGAAAGATGTCTTACTTGGAGCGTGTCATGCCGGTTCCGCTTACCGCGCAACGGTTCTACGAGCAGGTCGAGCAACGGGCCCGGCAAATGGGCGTGAACTGCGAAGGGGCCGTAGATTCGCTTCTCGCGGAACTGAGCACCGACGACCTGCATCGTCCGCAAGGAGAGTTGGAACAGATTGCGCTTGGCGGGAAAACGACAGGGGGTGCGGTCAAACGCAGAAAGGCGAGGGAATCGGCCGCTGAATCCAGTTGATGAACGGCGCCTGCAGCGAGGCGTGGGGCCTCTCGCCATCGGTCACGCCCTGCAAGCATGGACCTTCGCGCCGCGCGACCCGACGACCAACTGGAAGGGGGAGTGCTAAAGCGCGAGGCACTCGCCGCGCCGCGTGACAGAGATATCACTTGAGAATGGCGCGACCTCGTGGCCGATTACATCGCGCAAGCCGGGCGCATCCGGAACGTGCTTCAAAATCGGGGCTGTTCCTTTCAAGCGGTACCTTCCTTGCGATTCCGCATTGCCAGCTTGAGAATATTATTCGTTAGCGGACCGCCCGACACTCCTGTTCCTTCCGCCCTTCCGCTGCCAGCCCTGCGATTCTGTGTTGGCGACTTGACTGTTGTTTCCCCTTGACTGTTGTTTCCCCTGTGAGCGATAGATGTCTGCACGCGACTCGGCGCGGACCAGTCCTGGCGATCGAGCGAGGCCGAGAACACGTGAAGCCATTCTTCTATGAACTTCCGATTAGTTTGGGTGGGAGCGGACGACGACCCACCAAGGCGGCAACCCACAGCGCAGGATGGGGTCGCTGCGGTCCGCGACTCCCCGTCCGGGACGCCGCGGTACGAGCAACAGGGGAGCGAGATGGTCCGCTGCGAACGTTTGGCAAGCGGCGATGTGAAACGGATCGCCGTGGCCAATTTCAAAGCTCGGATCGTGTGCGATCTGATCCTGGACGATGACGCGGAGCAGCGGCGCGAGCTCGGCATAGAAGCCGAGTTGGGGGGACAAAGGCTGGCCTTCGTGGTGCCAGCGGCGGAGTTTGGCCGCATGGGCTGGGTGTTGCGACAATTGGGTCCAGAGGCGATCGTCTACGCTGGGCAGCCACAGCATGCGCGTGCCGCGATCCAGTGGTTGTCGGGCCGGATTCCGCAACAACGCATCTTCACTCACCTGGGCTGGAGGAAGCACGGCCCGGATTGGGTTTATCTCAACGCAGGGGGTGCGGTAGGCGCCCAGGGTCCGCGCGGCGACGTGCGGGTCGAGTTACCGACAGCCCTGCAGCATTATCAAGTTCCCTCCCTGGCGAATCGGCAGGAGCAGGTGAGCGCGGTGCGTGCCAGCTTGCGTTGCCTGGCTCTGGCGCCCGACCGGATCAGTTTCCCGCTGTTGGCGGCAGTGTACCGAGCCGCGTTGGGAAAGGTGGATTTCAATGTCTTTCTTACCGGGCAAACCGGCACGTTCAAGACGGCCCTGGCGGCCCTGTGCCAGCAGCACTTCGGTGCCGCGTTGGAGGCGAGCCGGCTGCCTGCCAATTTCGCCTCGACGGCTAATGCACTGGAGGAGCTGGCATTCTCTGCTAAGGACTCGTTGTTAGTGGTGGATGACTTTGTGTTGATCGGAGGACCGGGCGATAGCGCGCTTCAAGGCTTGGCCGAGAGGCTGTTCCGTGCAGCGGGCAATCATCAAGGGCGAAGCCGGATGCGCGGGAACGGTCACCTGCATGCCCCTCATCCGCCCCGCGGGCTGGTGCTGGCTACCGGCGAAGAAGTGCCTCGGGGACAGAGTATTCGCGCCCGCCTGCTGATTGTGGAGCTGCGGCCGGCGGAGGTGGACCGATCTCGCTTGAGCCTGTGTTAGAGTGCGGCGCAGCAGGGACAACTGGCGGCCGCCATGGGCGCGTTCCTCAGTTGGAGCGCGGGCCATTACGAAGAGCTGCAGCGACGCCTGCAGATGCGCTCACGCGAGCTGCGCAGCCAGAATCAGCGAGGTGCGGTTCACGCTCGCCTTCCCTCAGTCTTGGCGGAGCTGCAGAGCGCATGGGAGATCTGGCTAGAATTCGCGAGCGACATCCGTGCGATTAATAAGGCGGAACGGGCCCAATTGGAACAGAGGAGTCGGAGCGCTTTGCAGGAATTGGGCGAGCTCCAAATCCAGTACCACCACGCTAGTGATCCGGCATTGCGTTTTGTGGCTCTGTTGCGAGCCGCGCTGGCGGGCGGACATGCGCATGTAGCGGATCGTCAGGGGTAGGATGCCGGAATTGCCCGAGATTTGGGGTTGGCGTCGCACACCAGCCGGTCGCGGATGGGTCCCGCAAGGCCCACGCGTCGGTTGGATCGCGCGGAGCGATCTATTCCTGGAGCCGGCGACAAGTTATCACGCGGCCCAGCAGTCAGCTGGGGCCGAGCGCCTTGCGGTGAGCGAACAAACGCTACGCCATCGGCGGCGGGAGCGCGGTCTTCTGCTCAGCACCGATGTAGGACGCAAGATGCTGACGGTGCGCCGCACTCTGGAGGGATGCCCGAGACAAGTGCTCCATCTGAAGGCGGGCGATCTGGTGGGAGCCGAAGCACGTCCCCGCTGGTGACAGAAGGTAAGCCGTTTCCGCAGTTGTCGGGTTTGTCGGGGTGCGGAGGAGGTATTCCTTCCGGGCTTCCTCGCTATTCTACTGATTCACAGAGGAGGTATTCCTTCCGGGCTTCCTCGCTATTCTACTGATTCACAAGATCTTATTGGGATCCTCCGACGCTATAGCCCGCCTGGAAAACTGAGATTTTATGGACATCTGAGGACATCTGCGGACATCTGCAGTGGGGCCGAACTACCTCGTGATGGGGCAATCTGGCGGTATTCTTCGACGACTTCAACTCAGGCAATTTTCCGCAGGCCAAAGTGGTCTTCGCGGGGCTGGCTCCGACGCTCGCGGGACTATATCAGATGAACGTACAGGTTCCGACGGGAGTTGGCCCGGGCAATGTCTATCTGGAGGTGGTTACCGATGCGGCCGATGTGCTCCAGATCCAGGTTCCGGTGGGCGGGTCCGCAGCCGCGGCGGTCACGGCTGAGGATCGGACGGCTACGCACAGGCCCCACGTCAGGCCGATGAACGCGCGGAAGCGTTCGGCAAGAGATAAGGCCCGCACGAACGCGATCCATTAGAATCGCTCGCAAGAGAGTCCAGCTGTGAAATGGTTGTTCGTTGATGCACAGAAATCATACACTCTCCAAAGAGAGGTTTCGATCGAACGTCTACCGCTCTTACGACTTAGAACGCCACTGCGAATTTTCTGCGCCGGTACCGAGCGGGCACATCATCAGCGAAACATGTTGCGAGCAACATTTCGCTCCACGAGAATGAACCGGTCGCGGTCGGAAACCGTCTGTGTCAGCAGCGCCGTGCCGTAATATGTTGTAGGAAGACGTGCTCCTCACGTTCAAGGAGACGTCTGCAACAAAGGTTCTCGCCAGGTCTGAATGCCGCCTACATCGCAGTATTCATTTGAAATCGATCACATTCGCAGGCATTATGATCGTCTGTCCTTTCTGTATCGTCTTTTCTGGGGCGAACACCTTCATCATGGCTACTGGGACAGCAACGAGGTGGTGGACCGCACGGCGTTCTGGCGCGATGCCAGTCCCTCGGAGTGACGCTCGCGGGTCGGCGACCATCCGCGGTCCGGCGTCTTCTTTAAGGGTGAGAGTTCAAATAAGCGACCAGGTTCGAGACATCATCAGGTGAAAGACGCGGCCAAGCCATGCCCTTTTGTGTCATTTTGTCGAGCATCTGGGGGCCGTGTGTCCAAAGGACATGGATCATGGAAACGGTGCTATAGCTGGTCTCTCCACTCGGCAACTTGGGAGCCCCCGACTGTGGATCGTTATGGCAGACCGCACAGCGCTTCGCTTGGAAGATGCGCCCGCCTCGCGTGGCACTTCCACTCGGTCCTAAATACTGCCGCTCCCAGACGTAGGCAACAATCTTCCGGATGTCCTCTTGGCTGGTCCGCGGAGCGGCCTTCATCTTGGGAACATGGTCCCACATGGCGGCGGCAACGTCGGTTAGGGTCATGTTCGACAAACGACTTTCCAGCGACAGCGCATCCTTGTGGCAACCGGAGCAAGTGGCTTTGAAGGGTTCCTCGCCGGAAGCCGGGTCCGGAAGCGAAAAGTTGGCCGACATTTTCGGAGTTTCCGGGAGGTTCTGCAAATACACCGAGAGGTCTGTCAATTCTTGCCCGCTGAGGGTAACCCAACCACGCTTCCGTTCGGTCAGGGCATTCTGCATTGCGTCAACATGGTCCCACATATCGTGTACAAGGAGAACGGGATCGCCCAACGATTTCCACGTTGAAACTGGATTGCCGGGACCGCCGCTTGTCCCCCCCAGCGAGTGGCATTCGGCACAGTGTTTGGTCTCGAAAACCTGCTTGCCCCGCTCGGCTTCCCCGGGTTTCTCAAAAACGCGAATCGAGAAGAAATAGGCAAAAAGGTCGTCGCCGTCTTGCACGCTCAATTGGGGGCGCTCGATTCCCTGATCTTTCATCGAAGCCCACATTGTCGGCGCATGGTTCCACATCACACTGGCCAGCAAAGCAGGTGTAAATTGCCGGCCCATCCGGCGGCTAAGGTCGGGAGCCGTGTTCCCACCTTCTCCCTGCTGCCCGAAGCTTGGAATCTCGTGCGCGCGAACACTGTGGCACCGCAGACAATTCTCCTGTCGTAAAACGTCCGCTCCGCGTTGTGCGTCCCCGGCCCAAAGGAGGCTCCCGCTAACCAGGAACCCGGCGATCGGAATAAAGATTCGCTTCACAGCGTAAAACGCTGAGCACGTTGAGAGCCGTCCCAGGCGTTTTCGTTTGGGGCCAAACGTACCATCTGCAGGGAAGCACAAGTTTTTTCAAAGTCTCGCACTGGATGGCGCGGTTTCGCGCAGGCCTGGGTCGGAATTGAATCAATGTTGGCTCATTTGGCGCAATATTTGTAAATCCGAGGGTCGCCTAATTTAACGAATCAATATTGGCAACGAAACTGCATGAGGCTTCACAACCTGGGTGACCAGCTTATATGGCGCGACGATGATGCCTTGGTTGGAAGTCCGAGGGGAGGCCACTCTGCGGACACACTTCAAGTCTCCGAGAGACGACTCCGGCTACGCCGGGTGCCGTGGTGCCGGTCACGTTTCTGGGGGCACCTACTCTCTCCGCGAAAATCAACGTTCCCCAGCGCATCGAGGGCGGCCACGCCACTTGGGGGTCAATACCGCTTGTTGGTGTTGGAAATTGCACATTTGGTGTTGGAATTTGCACATGAGGACCAAAAGGATTGAAAATGCAAACTAGGGGCGCGATAACACCGAAATCTCGAAACTCGATCCTTCTTTTGACACTGGCGTGTCTGGTTGCTCAAGGTGGCAACATCACAGGGACAGTCAGCGGTGGGAAGGGCATTTCTGTTGTATATTTGGAAGCCACTCCTGGCAAGACTTTTCCGCCTCCGGCGAAGAGTTTCGATATGGACCAGAGGTCGCTCCTATTTCAACCGCACATTTTGGTGGTGCCGTTGGGAGCCACCGTCGAATTTCTCAATAGCGATAATCTGGCTCACAATATTTTCTGGCCTTCCGTCAGCGGGAATAAAAAGTTGGGCCATAACCTCGGGACTTGGCCAACCGGTCAAAAGCGCGCTTTCAAGTTCGACACGCCCGGCATAGTCCCGCTGTTGTGCAACGTCCATCCCGAGATGGCGGGTTATATCGTGGTGGCCCCAACCCCGTTTTACGCGGAAACAGACGCCTCAGGAAGTTACAAGATCGCCAATGTCCCGGATGGCACCTACACCATCTCTGCATGGCACGAAGGCCTTAAGATCGAGTCCAAACCCATTAAGGTCATCGCAGAAACCACGATGGACTTTGCGCTTTCCAAGTGATGGCACCCATAGCCCAATGGCTTGCATGATTCCACTAATGACCTATTGCGTCGCTTAATTTCCTAACAACCATCGCTGGCGCAGCCAAGAGGCTTGTGGAAGTTTTCGCAGCTCAGGTCCATGCGTGCTTGCTCATAGGCAACGCGTGCCTCCGACAGTTCTGGACGAGTGATCTCCTCGTCCACTGCCCTCGGGCGGGAATATTCCGGCTCGGCGCTGTTCCACTAAACCTGTAAGTTCCTTTCGTAGCCGTTCGCGAAGCAGAGCTTTTATGCTTCTATCGAAGCGCATTCAGGACCTTTCTGTATTTGCGGAGCCTAGCCAGACCGAAGTCCGGCGGTTGATGATCGTGCGACTCTTCTGGTAACGCTCTAGAGGGCACCGTCGAGGCCAATCGCGTCGATGCGCAGACTTATTCGAAAAAAAGAGGGTATATGGCAGTCGGCGACTCTCTTTGGAACGGAGGCGTTACTATAACCTCATTTATGCGCGGCGCTGAGCCTGCTCGTGCAGGCACGAGCGCAGTGAACCATTTGGGGACCCCGAAAACATGGGGTAAAACTGAGGTTCTGGGAAGTTTCCCCTTCGCAGAAC
>JBEKBK010000541.1:0-5667 GCA_050015435.1 Bryobacteraceae bacterium | reverse complement strand
TGGGGCACGAAGCTCGATGCGGGGGAGTCAACGGCTTCTAAACATTTAGACTCTCAAATGTTTTGCCTGCTGTCCAGCGTTTCTTCGGTCTGCCCGCTCTCTATCCACCTGAACTGTTACGGTTCATGATCGTTCTGGTCAGAATACCGCGAGTGGGCAAGCCTACAGGCTTGGCGACCGGATCGCTGATGAGGTAGGCGTACTCATCCCCCGCGATCAGCAGTTGCGTCTCCTGAATTGCCATCGTGTTGATCCTAGTCTGGCTTGTCGTCGTTGTGGAGCTATAGTCGCCGTAGTACTCGTCGACGCGCCGCTTTCCACGTACGTCTTAGCGGCGTGCGAGTCGAGCACCTTGCCGATTATCCAGACGATTTCCTTCTTGGCGTCCACTGAAACGGCGGCAAGGCTGAGCAGGAGCAGGATCGCTTGGAATTGGCGCATTGCAGCTATTCTATAACCTAGGGCGGAGAGCAGGCGAAAGCTGTGACGTTCCGAGTTTCGAATGTCCGTTTCGCGCGAGGGTCTTGGCGTCTGAGGAAGGCGTGGATTTGCGCTCATGCCACTGACCGGCGACTTGGTGGTGGATGGAGGCTTTCTGGCCAGCGGCGTGAACCAATAGCCCGCACCTTACATAGCCGCAGATGTTCTTGTGATCTGCGTTTATCCGCGTTCATCTGCGGCCCAAGATGATTTTGGCAGGTTTTTCATTTGCCTATTCCGCCCTTAGCGTTTCGATCAACGGTGCCCGGGTTACCGCACGAACCGCGGCCAAAGATGCAATCATTCCGGCGAGCGGAACCGCAAGCAGCAATAAACCGAGCGACGGATTCGGTAAATGCCCTCCACGCTCCATGAACGCCGGAGCGATGGCGACAAGCGCACAGACCGCGCCCATGGCCGTACCGGAGATGAGTAGGAACGCGTTCTCGACCAGCACGATGGTGCGCAGGTGCCGCGCCTGGTAGCCGACGACGCGCAAGAGCGCCAATTCCTTCCTTCGCTCCATGACGTTTCGCAACAACACGGCGCCCAGACCCAACGTGCCGAGTAAGAGTCCGAGGCCGCCCAGGGCCTGGAAAGTCGAAAGATACGTATTCTCCACGCGATGAAAAGCTGCCAGACGTTCCGGCGTCGAAACCACGTCGAATCCATAGTCCGAAAGACCCGCCTCGAGTTGCGTACTCACCGCTGAAGGACCGTCGATCAGAAAATATCGGAACCCCTGCTCGCCCGGAAATGCGCGCACGAAATTCTCTTCCGAGACGATCAGATCGCTTTGGAAAATGCTATCGTCGAGCGCGGCCACCAGTCGCACCTTGATCCTGCCCGCATCAAACACGTCGCCTACCTTCCGATGCAGGATATACGTGATGGAATTCGCGTCGCCGATCGCCGGAATCGAACCGTCCGGGCCCACGCCACGGAGCAACGTCCACGGATTGCTGGTCTTCGCAACGGACTCAGTGAAGGAGAAACGAGCCAGATCGATGAAATCCTGCCGCGCGCCCAACACACGCGGCGTGCGTGGTTCATACAGGTTCAGGCAACTCGAGTCCTCACCGGGTCGCAGCCTGAATTCGTAGAATCGCGCACCGTTCACGTTACCGATGTTGAGGTTCTCGCGTCCCGCGGCAGTGTTCGGATCCCAGAACAACGGCAACTGCGCCTCCGCCTCGAAGGGAAAGCCTCCTGCGCCGGATTTCGGGTCGGATGCCGTTACCGGAGAGCTGCGAAACGCATCCAACGCGACCACCAGGAATACAGCCGATGCGATCAGCGCGAGGCAGAGCACGCTTCGCCCCGGCCGGTACCCCGCATTGCGAATCCCGAGCCGGACAGGGCTCTCCACGGCTCCGCTTTGACGGCGCAGCCGCGCCCATTGATACAAAATGGTCGCGATCAGCAACAGCGTACCCGCGCCGAAGAATCCAGCGGTGTCGTCGACGGCATGTACGAACGCGGCGGCGATCATGGCCAATCCGCCAATCCCGGCCGCCAAGGCGATCCCTTGCAGCCACGCTGTACCCCGTTCTGGCCGGATCGAGGTTCCCCGCGCTCCCGCCAGCAGATCACGCGGGCTGCTGCGGCGCAAGCTGCGGAGCGTCGCGAGGACGCACAAGCTGGCGATCACGACTCCACCCACTGCTCCGCCCCCCAACGACTCGGCCGAGAGGTGTAGCGTGAGCAAATCGGTACCCACTGCGCCGCGCCACCACGTCTTCAACCCATATAGGAGGAAAGCCGCATACGCGACCGCTCCCAGAGTTCCCAGAATCGTGCCGGCGAGCGACAATACGAATCCTTCGGCCAGGAACAAAGCCCGGATTCGTCGCGCGGAAAATCCGATCGCGCGCAATGTGCCGATTTCACGCAGGCGCTGTTCGATGCCGAGTTGAAAGAACAGTCCGGCTAAGAGCAGCGCGGAGACCACCAGGAAGAAGCTGAAGTAGGTGAAGTATTGGCCGAAATCCGTCGAGCCTTGGGCCGAAGCAAGCGCCTGCGCACGCGGCGTGAACAGCGCCATGCCGAGTTGCAAAGGATCAATGGAATCCCGCAACTTTTGGGCAAACGCGGAGGCATCGTGTTCGGCGTCGATTCGGATCGAGGTTAAGTTGCCGAATCGCGATCCCCATAGTTTTTGTCCGGTCTCCAGAGCGATGAACGCCTTGGGCGCGGTGTGATATTTCTTCCAGTAGTCTTCATCGCGCGGACGAACGCGTTTCAGGTCGACTGGAAACGGCGGGTCCCAATCGCCCATACTTTGGGCTTCGGTGATTCCGGGATACTCCGCCGTGAGGTTGCGATCGACGGCCAGTCCGGTCATTGGCATCACACCCGCGAGATGAAAGGAAGCCGTCCGGGTGATCAAGCTTCCCGAAGGTTCCCAGTAGTAGTATTCCAGGCTGACCGGATCTCCAATCTTGGCGCCGAGGTCTTTCGCGGCCCAGTCATTCAAGTAGATGGAATCGGGCTGCCACTTCTGGTCGATCGCAGTGACCATCGAATAAGGGATCTCGCGATCCTCGATCTGAATCGTATTCGCCAGGTAACTGAAAATCGGATGAGCCTTCGACCCGCCGGCCTCGCGTATCTTAGCCGCGAGGGCATCGCTCAAGACGGCACTGTCGCTTTCGACTGACAGCGTATCGCCGTCCGGCAGCACGCGAATCTTGACGCCCAGATCTTCGAGCGAAACCTTGTCTTTAGGAGACACGGTTGACGCCAGCAGAAGCGTGTTGATTCGCGCGGGTTGCGATAGATCGCGTTGCAATCGCCTCAACGAAACGAACGCGGCCAGCACGTCGCCCTGCGTCGGCCGCAGCGAGAAGTCGCCCAGTTGCGACGCCTCCAAAACCGCGCCGACGGCGAGACGAATCGTACGGCCGGAATCATCCTTGCGTCCAACCATCGACTCCTTTGGAATCGCCGACGGTTTTTCGATCCGCACCAGCATCGCGTCTCCGGGCTTCGCTCCGAGCTCACGGGCCAGCGCCGCGCTCAGGTGGATTTCATTGTTGCCGGGCGTGTGCGGTTGGACGCCATGAAAGCGCCAGAATCGATCATCGACGCCGTAGACCACGACGTTCGAGGCTCGGCGTCCGTCGGCGTCATGCGTCACGATGCCTTGAAGCACGATCAGCGGGGCGGATCCAGCCACGTCCACGGAAAGCTGTTCCCGGAAAAATTGGGCGCTGGAGACGACGCCTTCCGTTTTGCCCAATCGCGACAGGACTAAATCACGCAGACTCGCCCGCACCGAATCGCCCACAAGTAGCGCGCCCGAAAGAACCGCAACAGCAGTTGCCACGCCCAGGACTACCGCCAGGTTGGTCCGCCAATAGTAGCCGAGGTTTCGCCGGATGAGAGTTCCCGTCTTCATCGTTCGTGCAATGCTCCCTCAGTCAGCTCGAAGGCCTTCGGGAACCGCGACGCAAGCTCTGTACTGTGCGTGACAACCACGAGAATCGTCTTTGATGCGCGGTTGATTTCGAGCAGCAGATCGGCCACTTGCGTAGCCGTATGGCGATCGAGATTGCCGGTGGGTTCATCGCACAACAACAGCTTAGGGCCTCGAATCACCGCCCGCGCGATGGCGACACGTTGTTTCTCGCCGCCGGACAGCTCGCCAGGCCGATGATCGAGGCGGTGCGAGAGCCCGACCTGATCGAGCACTTTGCGCGCGTCCTCCTGAACATTGCCGTTGAAGACAGCCACCATCGTGGGAATCAGAACGTTTTCGAGCACCGTACATTGCGGAAGCAGGCAGTGGTCCTGAAATATGAATCCGACTTCCTTATTCCGGAACTCCGAGAGATCCTTGTCGACGAGCGTGAACGGATTGCGTCCATCCAGCGTGACCGTGCCGGAAGTCGGCGGTTCCAGCGCGCCCAGGATGTAGAGCAAAGTGCTCTTGCCGGTGCCGGACGGACCGACAATTGAGATTGCGTCGCCTCGATCGAGCGTCAGCGAAACGCCGTTGAGGATCGGCAAAGGACCCCGTGGCGTCGGGTAGGATTTTGAGATGTTGTCGGCGCGGAGCAACTTAGTCCACGGCCACCACGCTTGCGCGCTGCCGCCCGAAAACCGCCAATGTTTGTTCCGCCATCTGTTCGACCGTATAGTGCGCACGCACCCCCGCATAAGCCTTGCGCGCCAGTTCGGCCCGCAACTGAGAATTGCGAATGAGCGTGAGCAGGCCGTCGGCGAGACTCCTCGGGTTCTCAGGCTCGACCAGAATCCCGCCGCCCGTCCTGTGAAGCATTTCGCCGAATGTGCCGTGATTGGGCTGCACGAAGGGAACGCCCGCGGCCATTGCCTCCAACACAAAGATGCCTTTCGGATCGGCGTAAACGGTGGGCGTCGAGAGCACGTCCAGGCTCTCGAGAAACGCGATTTTCTGATCGCGATCGAGCACGCCGCGATATTGGAAAGGCAGACCCCAGTCGCGCATCTGGCGCTCGATTCCGTCCATATATCCGCGATGCTCGTGAGCCATGTAGCCGGCCGCTTCCAGGCAGCAGTTCGGTTCCTGTTCCTTCACCAGCCGGTAAGCATCCGCCAAAATATGCAAGCCTTTCTCCGGCGCGATCCGCGCAAAATAACCGATGCGGACTTGCTCGCCGGCAGGCTTGATAAAGGGGAGTTCGGTCCGGTACCCAACGGTGCTCACGCCCAGCCGGGCGATTTCCATCTTGGACGCCGGAATTCCCAGATAGCGGCACATAAACTCCGCGTAATAGTCGCTGACGGCGAGGAAACAATCGACGTGCGCGATGTGCTGGCGGATCAAATCGAGAGCACGTTGGCGGTAGGGTTCATGCAGACCGTCGAGAAAAAGATCCTCCCCTTGAAGCGTGCAGCAGATGGGCGCGTCCAGTGCCCTTTTGAGCGGCGCGGCGAGGCCGAGCAGCAGAGTATACGGAAGGCTGACAATGTCGGGACGCGGCTCGTTGACCAGCCATTGAAGCATCTTTCGCAGTTCCTTCTTGAGACGTCCGTGTTCCACTTCGAGCATGGAAACCGTCATCGCGCCCAGGAAATGCGGATCGACGGGAATCGTGCGCTTGGCGGCCGCTCTCAAGGCCGCTTTGGAATCCCACAGGCGGTCCAGAAGCCAGGGCGTCTTGCGAAAAATAGCCCAGTTTTGTTCCAGGTAGACACTGATGC
>JBEKBK010000540.1:0-5670 GCA_050015435.1 Bryobacteraceae bacterium | reverse complement strand
CGCCGACGGATGGAGGCTTAGCTCTTTGCGAACCAGGTCCTCTCGTCCGACCAGGATGACTTTGACATCGAAGGCAGTGGCCGCCTTGATTGCTCCCTCGACTTCGGAGTTGGGGGCGTGGTCTCCCCCCATGGCGTCAACGGCAATCGTCGTCATGTCCGGCGCTAACGCGGCTATTCTTCCGCGACTTCGATGATTTCGCGGCCCTTGTACTTCCCGCAATGCGGGCAAACCCGGTGCGGAACCTTAGGCTCATGGCAGTTCGGGCATTCTGCCAGTCCCGTCGGCACCAGCGAATCATGTGTGCGTCGAGCCGAGGTCCGGCGTTTGGAATGTCGTCGTTTTGGATTAGGCATGATAACTCCGTTCGTGGCCGGTGAGTGCTCGACTCGCCACTTGAATCATTTACTGTAATTCTTTAGCACCGCCCAACGGTCATCCAACGCGGCCGTCTGGCAGGTGCACTTCATCTGATTCCGATTCTGCCCGCAAACCGGGCAGATACCCTTACAATCTTCGCTGCAAACCCGCTGCATCGGAAGCGCCAGCAACACGTACTCCCGCAAAACATCGTTCAATTCGAGGCCGTCACCTTCGTAGAAGCCCATCTCGGCCTCCCCTTCATCGAGCTTGACCTCTTCGCCGTATCCTTCCGTCACCGGACGATAGCACAACTCGAAGTCCGAGTCGACCGGGAAACTCGCCGGTTCCAGACATCGGTCGCAATCCGCTTCCATCAGGACCGACAAATGCCCCTGAACGCGGATCTCGCCCAGCTCGCTCACAATCAGCTCGACCTTCCCAGCGGCCTTCAGGGGGCCTGCCTGCCTGAGCTTGGGATCGAAGAATTCCACTACACCGGGAGCCAGTTCGACGTCAAACCGCCCAGCGCGAATCTCCAGGTCACGAACGCGAAAGAACATGGCGCACTCCGACCCGACACCCGCAAACTCAGGCCGGCCCAGATAAACCATAAGTATATCAGGCAAGGGGCGGGATCGCCATTTACTCTGCTACAGTTACAAATACATGGTAGTGGAAATCGAAGGCATCCCCCTGCATTTGGCGCACCCTGACCAGCTTTCGGTCAACTGGGTGGGGCAGGAAGAAGTGATGCGGCAACTGCTGGCTGCATGGCTGGTCATTGATTCCAAAGACCTGCCCATGAATCCCAGGCTGTTGGGAAAGCCGGGCGTCGGAAAAACCACGCTGGCCTACGCGGCTGCTCGGCGGCTCGGCCGGGATGTCTACATCATGCAAGCCACGGTGGATACCAGGCCGGAAGACCTGCTGATTACGCCCGTGATCGAAGGCGAATCGAGGCTCCGCTATGTGGCGTCGCCCCTGCTCACGGCCATGATCCGCGGCGGAATCGCGATCCTCGACGAGGGCAATCGGATGAGCGAGAAGAGCTGGGCGAGCTTGGCTCCGCTGCTCGATAATCGCCGTTACGTGGAGTCCATCGTCGCCGGAGTCAAAATCAAGGCTCACCCGCTGTTCCGACTGGTGGCGACCATGAACGATGACGCGAGCACGTTCGATCTGCCCGAGTATATTCATTCGCGCCTCCAACCGCAAATTCTGATCGATTTTCCGGAGCGCCACGAGGAACTGGCCATCCTGCGCGAGAACCTTCCCTTCGGCGATGAGCACATCCTGAACTACGTCACCGATTTCCTCCAGCAAGCTCATGCGGCCGACGAGCGCTACACGGCCCGGGATGGCATTAACATCGCGCGCTTTGCGATGAAACTCGGTCATGAGCGTCAGAATGCCGACGCTCCGGAAACCTTGAGGCTCGCCATTGAGCAGACCCTCGGCGTAGAGGCCCTGCGGTATGTCGCTCGAATCTGAGATTAAAGCTGGAAGTCTCGAACGCGGGCGCTTCCGCTACTTCCCCGTCGTCCCCGGACGCCTGGAGTTCGCGGCTGAGCTTCGACGCATATTGCTCGCGGAAAAGCCCAGGACCGTCGCTGTCGAACTGCCCGGGTTCCTGCGCCCAGCCTACGAAAAGGCGATCGCGAGATTGCCTGAAATCTCGGTAATTCTTTACACGAACGAGGCTGAAGAAGAAGATCGCGCGATTTACGTGCCGGTCGAGCCCGCCGATCCCTTCACCGAAGCGCTGCGCACCGCCGAGGAACTGGGCTGCGAGGTGATGTTCCTGGAGCCAGACTCGAACGAGCGCCCGCACCTGCCCGACACCTATCCGGACCCCTATGCGATCCGGCGCATCGGCTTGGAGGCCTACATTGAAGCCTATCGTGTCTGGCCCCAGACCCGGACGGAGGAAGTTGCGAAACACGCCGCCGCCATGGCGTGGCGGTTGCAAGGCGCGGACCCATCCGGAAATGTGGTGGTGGTCGTTTCGCTCAACCTGCTGGATCCTCTGCTCGACGCGATGGAAACACCGCAGGACCCTCCCCCGAAAAGCCGTAAGAAGTTCGATATCCGGCTGTTGAATCCGCACCCCGACTGCCTCGCCGAGATCACCGTCGATTATCCGTACTTGCAGGAACGCTACGAATTCTTCCGGTTGAAGATGAGCGGCGACGAGACCATCGACCGGCCGAAGGTGCAAGTCGATTTGATGCGCGAGGCCGAGGCGAAGTACACCGAGTCCACGGGCGACAAGCTGGGGCATTGGCAGCGCCGCATGATCGCGCGCTACACGCGCAATCTCGCGCACGTGAGCAATGAGTTGGTAGCGAGCGTGTACGATCTGACGGTCGCGGCGCGTTCCATCGTCGATGATAATTTCGGCTGGGAAGTGTGGCAGATGGCTAACCGTTATCTGGCGCAGCAGGAGTCCTCCGATCTGGAAACGGTTCGTTTGACTGCGGACGAAATCTGGATCAATACCAAGAGACTCCGCATCCGGCGTCGGCTTCCCCGCCCCAAACAGCGGCTGAAACCGGTGGGTCTGAAGGCTCGGAAACGCGAGAAAACTCCCGGCGAGTGGGCTCGCCAGACTACAGGCGATGCCATCTGTTCCTATCCGCCAGAGGATCTGGTGATCGAGGAGTATGGCCGGTTCCTCAAGAAAAAGGCCAAGGCGATCCTATCCGAGGAGCGCGTTCGCGTGGAGCCGTTCACGACCTCGATTCTGGACGGAATCGATATCCGCGAGACCATTCGAAACTGGCATCAGCGCAAGATTTATGTGCGCAAAGCGGATCGTCTGGCCGGCGAAGTCGGCGCGGTGGTCGTGATCTTCGATGAAGATCGCGAGGACTGTTATCATTATCTGACCACCTGGCTGGGCGAACACCAGAACGAATCGGATATGGCCTTTTACTCGACTTTTCCGTTCGAGCATCTGGTCGGCCCGGGAATCGGGCGCGCGGAATATGGCGGATACCTGATGACCTTACCGCCGCGCAGGCTGTTTGACGTCTGGTCCGATCCGGATTACGACGTCGCGGAATCGAAGCCGGAGAGGCTGTTGATGGCCGCACTGGACTATTCCGTGGAGCGGTTTGTCGTGTATGTGGCCGCGCGTCCGCCGCGATCGATTTTCCGATCAATTTCCGCGCATTTGGGGCGCAAAATTCTGTATGTACCCATCGGCCAGTTATCGCCGACGAAGCTCAAGAAGCTGCGCGTCGTGCATGTGCTCGATAGCTACGCTCGGCGCTCGGAAGCTAAGGACTATTTGTGGTAGTAACGGAATCGGACAAAGATCGCCGGGAACCGTTATGATCGAGGTGGAATGACCGTTCGCATTACGGAAGCCGAACTCGCTCGCGACATTCGCGCCGTGCTTATGAAAGTGCGGTCCGGTATTGAAGTAATTGTTGAGCAGGACCATCGCCCAATCGCTGTCATTAAGTCGCCGCGGGTACCGGGAAGGAAAATCAGCGAATGTATCGCGCTAGCGAAGGCCTATGAGGATAAACTCGGTTACGCGCCGGTCCCAGACCCCGACTTCGCCAAGGACGTGCAGGCGGCGATTGACTCGCACTCTGAGCCGTTGAGCCCGCCTTCATGGGATTAGTAATCGACTCCGGCGTGCTTATCGACGCCGAACGTCGGGCTGTCCAAGAAAGGCATGGGGAAACCGAAATTGTGCTTTCTTCCGTCACTGTGATCGAATTGGAGCACGGCTTTCACCGCGCCAACACAGCAGAGTTGGCCCGGAAAAGACGGGATTATCTCGGCACCGTTTTCGCCGCGATCCCCGTTGTGTCGTTTACGAAGTCGATGGCGCAAGCCGCCGCCAAAATTGACGCTGAAGGGAAACATAGCGGCCGCGTCATTCCGTTCCCGGACTTGCTCATCGGCGCCACCGCTTTGGACTTCGATTACGCGATCGGCACGCGTAACCAGCGCCACTTTCGGATGATCCCAGGGCTTAACGTGATCGAGCTGTAGGCATGCTGCGGTCGCAGGCGGAAAGTTAGCTACCCAGCGGCTGCTGCGACCGGGACCGCTTCGTGCGGCAGCGGGTCGAACTTCACGCTCACCAGCGTGGAGACGCCGGGTTCCTGCATGGTGACCCCGTACAGCGCCTGGGCGGCTTCCATGGTGCGTTTCGCGTGAGTGATGACGACGAACTGCGTCTCCGCCGACATCTCCTTGATCAAGCGGGTCAGGCGCTGGATATTAGCTTCATCGAGCGGCGCGTCCACTTCGTCCAGGATGCAGAACGGGCTCGGCGTATAGCGGAAAATGGCCATGAGCAGCGCCATCGCGGTCAGCGATTTTTCACCGCCCGACAGCAGCAGCACGTTCTGAAGACGCTTGCCTGGAGGCGAGGCCACGATGTCGATTCCGCTTTCGGCCAGATTGTTCTCGTCGGTCAGGCGCATTTCGCCCTGGCCGCCCCCGAACAGCGTTTGGAACATCTGCCGGAAATGCGTGTTGATCGCCTCAAATGCATCGCCGAAGCGCCGCCGCGACTCTGTGTCGAGTTCTTGAATCGCCTTTTCTGTGTCGCGAATCGAGTCGATCAAATCTTGCCGTTGAGTATTGAGGAACTCATAGCGCTGCTGAGCCTCCTGATACTCTTCGAGCGCCTGCGGATTCACCGGGCCCAGACCCTCGATCTTTGCGCGGACTTCCTGATAACGCTGCTCGGCGTCCGCCACGCCGGTTTCGTCCAGATCGTTTTCGAAACCCGCGGCCACTTCTGCCGCCGCGGTGTTCAACTCCTTGTGGCTGGTTTCATCGAGATATTTGAGCTCGGCTTGCTTCCTGACCAGTTCAAGTTCGATCTCGGAGCGCCGTTCCTGCGCCGCCTGGACTTCAATCCGAAGGAGCTTCAAAGCCTCATCGAGCGCGGCGAGCGACGCACGACCCTCGGTTTCTTCGCCCATCAAACGCTCGACGTTGGCGGCGGCTTCAGTCACCGAAATGGCAAGCTGGGAGGCGCGCTGATCAAGCTCGATGTTATCGGTCAGCAAGCGGGCGCGTTCCACACCGGAGCGCTCCAGCTCCCGCGCCAAGTCTTCCCGCCGGGTCGTCAATTGCCGGATCTGCGCTTCGAGCCTTGCCGCGGAAGCTTTTTCTGAACGGCAGCGTTCTTCCAACCCCGCCAGTTCGGCGCGCAGAGCCGAATGTTCTTCCGCGACCGCGTGGGCGTGGGATTGCAGCCGCTCGAACTCGCCGCGCGCTTCCTCCAAGGTTTTCTCTTGATCGAACCGGGCTTGTTCTTTCTCAGCCACCAGC
>JBEKBK010000539.1:0-5672 GCA_050015435.1 Bryobacteraceae bacterium | reverse complement strand
AACACATCAACACGATGCATAGCAGGCGCAGAATACCCATCGCGAATCCCAGCGACACATGCAATAAAGATGAAAGCTTGCCGATGACCAGCCATTCCAAATTGAAAAAACTTGCGGCGTGGGGCTCGGCCGTCATGGGATTGCGGAAGAGCCACTTGCCGGATGCTGCCTGGTTGGCATATGCGAGATAGTTACCCGGATCAAAAGAGTGAATTAGCACGTCCGTGAATACGGAGTCCGGAAAGGATGCGAGGTGACCGGCCGCATAAGGCAGAGAGGTCACGATGCAAAGAGCGAGTGTAAAAAAAATGAGAAAGTTTATTTCTGAACGTGCGATGACACCGGTCTGAGGGCTTTTTGGAAGCACCGCCGCTCCTGCCATGTCGAGAGTTGCTTCGGGAAATCCCGACCTGGGGTTGGCAGCTGCACGTACCGGCATTTTGTGAACTGGAATGTCCTCTTTGACTTGGAAAATGTGGATTATACCCCAAGGTTGTTATCGGGGACTATTTGGGCACGTACGTAGTTAACACGAAGTCATCGCTGTTCTGTTGGTTTTCCAGCCTCAGAAATTAGGCAAGTCTCTCGTCGCCGTGGTGTGATGCCGAACGCTTCTGATGTTATCGGACGCCACCGAGCCCATCACCCTCAGCCTCCCCGAAGCGAACGTCAGCCTTGGCCCAATTACGTCGAATGGGAAACACTCGTGTTGGTGGAACTTAGTCGAACGGCTTTCGCAGTTCGATAAAGAGCTCAGGCGCAGATTCCTCGACCAAATCCGAGACCAGCTCGGGCTTTCAGAACATTGGGCAGCGGGCCTCGTTCAGAACTCGACCATGGCCTGCAGATTTCTTACGTTAAATCGAGCCGGATTACGGCAACTGGTTGCTGCGGGAATGAGTATTGGCGCCCATTCTCTCTCCCACCCAATGCTCGCGTTCGCACCCGAAGAATTGGCTCGGCGGGAGATTTTCGAGAGCCGCGGTGTTCTTGAGGAGGCTCTGGGACAGACCGTTTGGGCCTTTGGGTATCCCTTCGGCAACGCCGCTACGGTCACACAACGAGATTTGCGGCTGGGGGAGCAGGCAGGTTTCCGCTGCGCCTTTATGAACACCGGAGGCGGGTTTGGCGCAAAGATCAATCGCTTCGCCGTGCCGCGCGTCCACGTCACCGCCGACATGAGCCTGTTCGAGTTCGAGGCCCACATCTCGGGCTTCTACCGCTCACTGCGCAAGCGGCTGCTGGGCGGCGATGAACTAGAAGCGGTGGTGGGCGCTTGAGGCCGAGCGGCACACATCGGGCAAGGAGCGGGTAACCCGGGTCACGCCGCCGCGATGGATCGCCAGCTATACGTCCTCAGCACTTTCCTCAGCTATACTATCGAGCACAAGGAGTTACTCGAAACGCGAAGAGTTGGGCAGGCTGCGGAAGAGTCTCTATCCGATGTCCAGCCCCCAAAAAGGGGCGTCTGGCTTGGCACTTACTGCATCTGAAGCGATGCCCTAACACGACGTGCGCGTTTTTCTTCGGCGAGTGAATCGACGGAAGAGGATTCTGCAGAAGGGATTCTAAGGAATAAGAATGGTGAATTGGGCGCAGGAATCAATACTGGTGACGGGTGGAACAGGGTCGTTCGGGAAGAAGTTTGTGGAGATCATGCTGCGCGATTACCATCCGCAAAGACTGGTGGTGTTCAGCCGGGACGAGTTGAAGCAGCATGAGATGAGAACGGCGGGCCTCGATCATCCCAGCATGCGGTACTTCATTGGAGACGTCCGGGATGTCGAGCGGTTGAAGCGGGCGTTCTCGGGCGTGACGGTGGTGGTGCATGCGGCGGCGCTCAAGCAGGTGCCGGCTTGCGAGTACAACCCGTTCGAAGCGATCCAGACGAATATCATGGGCGGCCGCAACGTGATTGATGCGGCGATTGACCAAGGCGTGTGCCGCATTCTGGCGCTCAGCACCGACAAGGCGGTGAATCCGATCAATCTGTACGGCGCCACCAAGCTGTGCGCGGAAAAAGTGTTTGTGCAGGCGAATGCTTACGCGGGCGCGAAGAATACGCGCTTCAGTTGCGCGCGTTACGGAAACGTGGTGGGCAGCCGTGGGAGTGTGATCCCGGTTTTTATGGAACAGCGCCGGCGCGGGAAGATTACGATCACCGACCCTCGTATGACCCGATTCTGGCTGACGCTGGAGCAGGGCGTGAAGTTTGTGATTCGCTGCCTGGAGCAGATGCACGGCGGCGAGATTTTTGTTCCCAAGATTCCCAGCATGCGACTGGTGGACCTGGCGGAGACGATCGCGCCCGGATGCCAGGTGGAGTACATAGGGATTCGTCCGGGAGAGAAGCTGCACGAAGCGCTTGTGTCTGAAGACGAGTCACGGCAGACGCTGGAGACGGAAGATATGTACGTGATTCAGCCGGCGCATCCGTGGTGGAAATCGGAGAACTGGATGAACGCCAAGCCGCTTCCGGAAGGCTTTCGTTATTCCAGCGACAGCAATGAACGCTGGCTGACGCGGCGTGAACTGGAAGAACTGGTGGCGCCTGAAACCGACGCTGCGGAAGCGGTTCCGACGTCGGCTTAGCGAGAGCAGCCCCTAAAGGGGCGGCTGATTTCGCGGACTTGCGGCATCGCTGAAGCAATGCCCTGATACGAGGCCTTTTCCGCAGCACGTGAAGGCGTGCCTGATACGAATCGCACTTGCACCACGGACTGCCAGCATGAGTGCCTTACCTACAAAGCTGGAAACGCTTGCCATCCATGGGGGTACGCCCGTGCGCGAAAAATTGTTGCCGTACGGGCGGCAAAGCCTGGATGAAGCAGATGTGCAAGCGGTGGTTGAGGTTTTGAAGTCGGACTGGCTGACCACGGGACCGAAGATCGGCGAATTCGAAGAACGGTTTGCGGCGTGGGTCGGGGCGCGGCACGCGGTCAGCTTCAGTTCAGGGACAGCGGCATTGCACGGTGCGGCTTTTGCCGTCGGACTGGGGCCTGGGGATGAGGCGATCACCACCCCGATGACTTTCTGCGCGACCGCCAACTGCGTTTTGTACCAGGGCGCAACTCCGGTGTTCGCCGATGTCTCGCCGGATACGTTGAACCTCGACCCGGGGGAAGTTGCCAGGAAGCTCTCCGCGCGGACATCTTCATCGACGAAAGCCATCATCGCGGTCGATTATGCGGGACATCCCGCGGCGCTCGATGAACTGGGGGAACTGGCGAAGACGCACGGAGCGCTGTTGATTGAAGATGCCTGCCATGCGCTGGGCGCAGAATACTTCGGGAAACGAGTCGGGGGCATTGCCGACATGACCGTGTTCAGCTTTCATCCGGTGAAGCACCTGACGACCGGGGAAGGCGGAATGGTTGCGACCAACGATGCGCGACTGGCGGAGACGCTGCGGCGTTTTCGCAATCACGGCATCAGCAGCGAAGCGCGACACCGGCAGGAATCGGGGCAATGGTTTTACGAGATGGTGCTACTGGGCTTCAATTACAGGTTGACGGATATTGCGTGCGCGCTGGGACTCTCACAACTGGACAAACTGGCAGCGAACCTGGCGCGCCGCCGGGAAATTGCGGCGCGGTACACGGAGGCGTTCCGGGATTTGCCGGCGATACTTATTCCCACGGTGCGCGATAGCGTCGACCCGGCATGGCACCTGTATGCGGTGCGGCTGCAACTGGAAATGCTGGCGGTGGGGCGAGGCGAGGTTTTTCGAGCGCTGCGCGCGGAAAATATCGGCGTGAATGTTCACTACATTCCGGTGCATCAACATCCGTACTACCGCCAGCGCTTCCGGTCAAAAGAGAGCTATCCGGTGGCCGAAGACGCGTATGAGCGGCTGATCAGCTTGCCCATGTTCCAGGCCATGACGGCGCAGGATGTGGAAGACGTGATTCGCGCGCTCGGTAAAGTTGTGACCCGCTTTGATCGGAAATATCAAGGGAAATACGAAGGGAAAGGCGAGCGCTCGCATTTGCTCGAGAGCCGGCAATCAAAATAAGTATGTCCAGCACCTCCGCATGGGTGGAATATCGAGCTCTGGTGGTCGGCTGCGGCTCGATTGGGCGGCGGCACGCAAGGAATCTCAAATCGCTTGGCGTGCGGCAGCTCAGTTTTTGCGACACCAGCCCTGAAGCGCTGAAGTACTGCCGTGAGGAACTGGATGGGGAAGTCTTTGGCGACTATGGCGAGGCGCTGCGGAAATTCAGGCCGGATATGGTACTGATCTGCACTCCGCCGGTGTACCACGTGGAGGAGGCGCTGGCCGCGCTCCAGGCTCGAGCCCACGTTTTTATCGAGAAACCTCTTTCGCACGAGTCGAGTGGAATCCAGGCACTGATTGCCGAAGCGCGCCGGCGCGACCGGAGCGTTCAGATCGGCTACAACATGCGTTTTCATCCCGGCTTGCAGATATTGAAGGAGCTAATCGATTCGGGAAAGATCGGGCGCGTGCTCTGGCTCAGCGCGGAAGTGGGGCAATACCTTCCCGACTGGCGTCCCTGGCAGCACTATCGCGACAGCTACAGCGCGCGCCACGAACTGGGCGGCGGCATCATCCTCGACGGTTCACACGAACTGGATTACGTTTGCTGGCTGTTGGGGCGTCCGACGGAAGTGACCTGCCGGGCTGAGCACCTCAGCAGTCTGGACGTGGATGTGGAAGATTCGGCGTGGATCTACTTGAGTTTTCCGGAGCGGCGGCGCGCGGAACTGCATCTGGATTTTGTGCAGCGGGCATACACGCGCACGTGCAAGGTTGTGGGCGAGACTGGCACTGCGTTTTGGGATTTCAATCTTCAGGAAGTGCGCTGGTTTTCAGCCGAGCAGCCAGGCTGGAACAGTATTCCGTATGTGTTTGAAGCGAACGACATGTATGTGGCGGAGATGCGTCACTTGCTGGAGTCTCTGGGGAACGGAACAGGGCCCATGGTTGATCTTGAGCAAGGGCGAGATGTGATTCGGGTAGTGGAAGCAGCCAAGAAGTCGTCGGAAGAGAGAAAACCGCAGACGCTGAATTGGACGAGCGAAGCGAGCGAGGGACCGGTGGTTGCGATCATTCAGGCGCGAATGGGGTCGAGCCGGTTGCCGGGCAAGAGCCTGGCCGAGATCGAAGGTATGCCGATGCTGTGGCACGTGGTTCAGCGCGTGAAACGGGCGACACTGGTGGATCGGGTGGTGGTGGCCACTTCCACTGCTCCGGCGGACGACGCCATCGAGAGGATGTGCCGGGAGAACGGCGTCGCATGCCATCGGGGCAGCGAGAACGACGTGTTGGATCGTTTCTACCACGCGGCGCGCGCGGAGAAAGCCGCACAGGTAGTGCGCATCACCGCCGATTGTCCGTTGATCGATCCGGAGGTGATCGATCGAGTGGTGCGCCGCTTTCAGCGCGGCGATCTCGATTACGCCTCCAATGCCATGGTGCGGACTTATCCCGATGGGCTGGATACGGAGATCTGTTCCTTTTTGGCGCTGGAACGGGCCTGGCACGAAGCTACTAAAGCTTCGGAGCGCGAGCACGTGACTCCGTACCTGCGTTCGGAGAAGTTCCGAATTGCCAACGTCGAGAACGATTCGGTTTCCTTTTACCAGCATTACCGCTGGACGGTGGACGAAGCGGCGGTCCTGGAGTTCGTCCGGGCGGTGTACAAGGCTTT
>JBEKBK010000538.1:0-5688 GCA_050015435.1 Bryobacteraceae bacterium | reverse complement strand
TCGAGAAATGTACGGCTTGTTCCAGAATGCCATGGAGTCGTATCGGCAAGCTCAGGCGATTCACCCCCCCGGTAATGACGATGCAGTGCTTCGTTGGAATGCGTGTGTCCGTTTTCTGGAGCGCTACTGGGGACTTCAGTGAGGTGAGATCCGGAGTGCCTGCTTATCTCAGCAGTCCGTCTCACTGCCGGAGGGTGTCAGAATAGCTCCCGGTTGGGCACTCATCCCCTGCTTTTCTACGGAACCGTGACTCAGGGCGTATGTGCTTTTGCTCAGTTTCTCCCGCGACCGCGACCAGCGCCCCAGGTCTAACGAAAGCGCTCGAATTGCTGCTGGCAGGATAAATACTTCCAGGCGACATTGTTCCGACCGTGGGAATCAGGGGCTCTCCGAGCGTGATCGCTTCGGCAGTTGCGTCAGCCGAGCTGCGCCGGAGTTGTGGACAGCGAACTGCATTCGCCCAACCTCTCGGAGTTTGTCGAAAGTACCCACTGAGCCTGGATCAAAATACCAGGGCCCGGAGCACGGTCGAGCGCGTCGAAGTATTGGAGGCGCAAAATGAACACCGGCGCCGGATCGAAAATTCAGAAGGTAGTCGCGATTGTCTCCGTCCTGCTGCTCCCTTCATCGCTAAGTTTTGGTCAAGTCCCGATGGCGCCTCCGCAAAGATCCGCGGCGCCACAACAGTCTACGCCGTTACTGTCGCCTGAGCAGTTAGACAACCTCGTCGCGCCCGTTGCGCTGTATCCCGATCCATTGCTCGGCCAAGTGCTGGCTGCGAGCACTTATCCGCTGGAGATCGTCGAGGCGCAGCAGTGGCTGCAGCAGAACAGCAGTCTTCAAGGTGCGCAACTCGTGGACGCGGCCAGGCAACAGAACTGGGACCCGAGCGTCCAGGCCCTGGTCGCATTCCCGGATGCGCTGAGCTTATTGAGCAACGACATCCGGTGGAGCACCGACCTTGGGAACGCCTTCCTTTCCCAGCAGGCCGATGTGATGAGTGAAGTGCAGCGAATGCGGGCACGGGCCACGGCGAACGGCAAGCTGTCTTCTACGCCGCAACAGGTAGTGACCACTGACATGCAAGACGGCCAAAGTGCAATCGAGATTCAGCCAGCCGATCCGCAAGTGATTTACGTTCCGGTCTACCAGCCTGAATATGTCTGGGGTCCGCCAGAATGGGGCGCGTACCCCGATCTGTGGTACCCGCCGGAGTTCGGACTCGATTTCGGCTTCGGCTTTGGACCAGGCATTTTCATGGGCGGCTTTTTCCCGGGTTGGGGCGGCTGGGGCGGCTGGGGTTGGGGCTGCGGATGGTTTGGCAATGGCTTGTTTGTCAACGCCGGATTCTTGAATCGATACGGGTTCCGCGGCGGTTTCGGCGGCGGATGGGGAGGGCGCGGCTTTGAAGGACGCAGTGCGTGGGCACATGATCCAGGCCACAGATTGGGTGTTCCCTACCCGAATCAGACCATGGCGAGCCGTTTCCATTCAAGCCGATTCAATGGCAACGGAAGGAATGGCGGCCAACTCAGCGGCGGTACTCGGCCGAATGCTCCACAGTTTAATGGAGGCCGGTCGAATGCCGGCCAGACCAGAGCAGCGGAGTCGAGCAAGGGTTTCGCGGGCGCCGGAGCGAACGGGAACGGATGGCGAAGCTTTAATGGCAACAGCCGGGCGGCAACGAACGGTTATGCGAGTTCCCCCTACCGGCAGTCCTCGCCGAATTACGGCATGGGGGCCGAATCGCAGAGCTACCGGGCTCCAGCTCAGAATTATCGCGGGTATAATAGCGCGCCGGCGTACCGCAGTGCGCCTTCGTATAATCGCTCGTTTGCGCCTTCGTACTCGGCTCCGCGCCAGAGCTTCTCGGCTCCGCGATCTTCAGGTGGTGGTGGCTTTTCCGGTGCGCGTTCTGGGTTCTCCGGCGGACATGCGGGCGGCGGAGGCGGCCGCCGGTAGTCCGCGCGCATCCACCTAAAATTATGGCCGGCAGCATGATGTAGTCTCCGGAGTGGGCCGCCAACGATGCAACTACCGGTATCTGTCCATCGGAATTACCAAACGGGTGGTATGGTCAACTCGCCGGTATTGCGATAAATTTCCAGTTGAAAGGGAGACCGCTAGATAACACGGGCCGTGAAGGAACGGGACAGTAACGGTTACCCGACAGGACTCCCGTCTTGGCCCCGGCCTTGGTCCGTCTTGTTTAATGCTCATGCCACCAGGGCTTGGTGAAAGCGTCAAAAGGAATACGGCGGGGCGGATGTCAGAGGGATTTCTGGCTAGCGCCGTTAATCCGGCGTCCCCGCCGCCAGCCTCAATGCCAGCGGCCTTAATTTCGACTTGTGTTGCGCGTCGGGCTCTTCCGTGTCCAACAAATTGCCGGGGTGATGAAATGCGCAATGATGACCGGTTAGAACCATCGAGGTAGGTAACGGAGATGCTGAACAAACCTTCTTGTGGCGCGGTGATCGTCGTCGCCTGTTTTCTTTTACATGCAGTGGTCGAAGGGTACCCGCAGACAGGCCCGGAACCCG
The DNA here is from genome assembly GCA_050015435.1 of Bryobacteraceae bacterium. GTDB lineage: Bacteria > Acidobacteriota > Terriglobia > Bryobacterales > Bryobacteraceae > Palsa-187. The sequence goes on along the minus strand of JBEKBK010000538.1, from coordinate 3,148 downwards.
GAGCGTCAATGTCGCCGCAGCAGCTTGACGATCTGGTGGCGCCCATCGCCTTATATCCCGATCCCCTGGCGGGCGAAGTGTTAGCCGCTTGCACTTACCCAATGGAACTCGCTGAAGCCGAGCAATGGGTGCGGGACCATCCGCACTGGAAACCATCGAAACTCATGGACCAGGCCAAAAAACAGAACTGGGATCCCAGCGTACAAGGGCTGGTTGCTTTTTCCAACGTGCTCGTCTACTTGACCCAGAATATGACCTGGACCACGCAACTTGGCAACGCCTTTCTCGCCCAGCAAGCCGACGTGATGCAGGCGGTGCAGCGCATGCGGGCTCAAGCCGAAGCTAAGGGGACGCTCCATTCGACGCCGCAGGAAACCGTCACCACCCAAAACCAGAACGGCCAGACGGCGATCACCATCCAGCCGACAGACCCGAATGTCTGGTACGTGCCGAATTATAACCCAGCTTACGTCTGGGGACCACCGGTCTGGGGGGCTTACCCTCCACTCTTATACCCTGGCATCGACGTCGGCTTGGGATGGGATCCCGGCATAGATCTTGGTCTTTATTTCGGCGGATGGGGCGGTTGGGGATGGGCTCCCAACTGGTACGGCGGGAACATCTATATGGACCACTCGTTCTTTAACCGTTATGGTTTTCGAAATTTCCACGGAGAAGGGCGGCTGGGCAATTCCGTATGGACGCATGATCCAGGACACCGGGGCGGCGGCGTGCCGTATACCAATCGCGAAGTGGCCGGCCGGTTTGGGGGCCATGGCGCATTCGGAGGCGGAGCGGCAGGAAGATTCGGCGGCAATCGGCCCCAGAGCTTTAATCGCGGGGAGGTGGCTCCTCAGCAGCGCTTCGGAAATCCGAGTTTCGAGCAACGGGGATGGACAGGCAACCACAGCGTCTTTGGCGGATATCACAACGGCGGTATGACGCGCATGCAAAGCGATCGCGGCTTCTCGAGCATGGGAGCAGGCCGCACCTTTGGCGGCGGATTCGGCGGCGGGGGAATGCGTGGACGAGGAATGAGGGGCGGAGGGAGGCGATAGCGGAATGCCTGGCAAACGCTTTACCATTTATGCGGCGCTGGTGATTGCCTGCGCAACGCGTTCCATCGGGCAAGAGCATTTCGATTCTCCCGACGCCGCGGCTCAGGCCGTCATCGATGCGGTGGACCACCACGACTTCGTCCGCTTATCGGCCATTTTCGGTCCACAGGCGAAGGGAATCCTTACCTCGGGTGATGCCACTCAGGACCGCGCCGAACAGGATGAGTTTGCGCGCCTCGCGCGCGCCAAGCACCAGCTCGAAATTTCCCCCATGAACCCGAATCGTGCAATCCTCGCGATTGGCGACGAGGACTGGCCGTTTCCAGTCCCCATTCTCCGCGCCGCAGGCAAATGGAGCTTTGATCCCTCTGAAACGCCGGTCGAGATAAGCGCACGGCGCATCGGCTCTGACGAACTCGACGCCATCGAGGTTTGCCATGGGTACGTGGAGGCACAGTTGAAGTACGCGTGTGAGGATCGCAATCGGGACGGTATGCTCGAGTACGCGCCCCGTCTAATGAGTACGCCCGGTCGGCATGATGGATTGTATTGGGAAGGAGGCGGAGAGCCGCTGGTTCCGGAGGGTCTCGCCCGTGCCGCATGGGACGGCGTCCGCAAGGGGCAAGCCCAACCCTATCACGGATATTATTTCCGGGTCTTAGAAGGCCAGGGCTCCAACGCGCCAGGCGGCGCGCATAACTACCTCGCTAAGGACAAGCTGATTGGCGGATTCGGTCTCGTCGCATGGCCATCCGAATATGGAGTGACTGGAATTCACACTTTCATCGTTAATCAGGACGGCTTAGTCTTCGAAAAGGATATTTCGCCCGTTCCCGGCAAGCCGCCGGTGCCGATAACCCGCTTCGACCCCGATCCCTCCTGGGAACCCGTCGAGTAGATTTGGCTGCCACAAAGGATCGGCCAATTGGAAGCGAGATGACTTATGCGCGCACGATGACGCTCCTATTTTCATCTCGGAGAATGAAGTGTTCATCGTGGCAACGCTGTCCCTGACCCGTGCGGGACCGGATCTCTGTCCGAGCGTCGCCAGTTATCTTTTTGGTGCAGCTTCCACGTTATTATTCCAATCCCGTTCTGGATCAACAGCCACTCACTTCGTTATTCGTCCGCACCGTCTGACGCATTGACAGTTTTTGAATCCGCAGCATGCGCCACGATCATGGACCCGGCGCCGCGATGTGGCATTCCGAAAAAGATCGCAGCGCAGTCGGCCCGAACGCTTGCGCGCGGCCACTCGGCCGTTCTTCGCAGATCCAGGCGCTGAACAGCGTAGTGTCCAGGCCGCTGTCCCACGGCTGCGTGAACTCGACGAGACGTATCCTCTAGAGAGAGGCTTGTCCGGCCCTTTTTGCTCCGGCAGCGCCCGGTCTACGAACTCTCTCCACCTTTTAGTCCTATCAGTGAATAGTCCTTTTGAAGGATCGCTGGATAACACGTCTGGGCCGCTACTTTTCCGCTGAGTACGAAAATACCCGATTGCCGCGATGGTTCAAACTTGAGCACGGCAATATCGTTGAAGTGATTAACACTCTCCCAAGTGTAGAGCTATGAGTTTCTGAGTTGAATGCTGCACTCACGGTGGAAGCATGAGTATCTCTTTACCATTCATCCAAAGACCTGTCGCCACGACTTTGTTGACTATCGCTCTGGGGCTTTCCGGCGCGGTCGCTTATAACTTCCTGCCGGTCTCTCCGCTGCCGCAAGTGGACTTTCCGTCGATTGTAGTGGGCGCAGGCCTTCCGGGAGCGAGTCCGGATACGATGGCCTCCTCGGTCGCTACGCCTCTCGAGCGTCAGTTTGGGAGAATTGCCGGACTGAATGAGATGACCTCATCGAGTTCGCTAGGATCGACAAACATCACTTTACAATTCGACCTCAACCGGAGTATTGATGGAGCTGCGCGTGACGTTGAGGCAGGCATAAACGCGGCACGGGGGCAATTGCCCGCCAACCTCCCTCAGAATCCGACGTGGCGCAAGATTAACCCAGCGGACCCGCCGGTTCTCCAGCTGGGAGTCACTTCTTCGACCAAGACTCCGGGGGAATTGTACGACGCGGCGTCGACGATC
>JBEKBK010000537.1:0-5691 GCA_050015435.1 Bryobacteraceae bacterium | reverse complement strand
GGCCACGCCAGAATCGCCGTCCATTCCTTGTGCGTCAACTGCCGAGTGTACCCAAAAACGCCATCTCACTGAATCATCGATATTTGAATGTTTTCACGAATTCCTGCGGAGAGCCCCTTTTTGGGAGTGCTGCTGGCTTCACGCGTGCACTGCGACCACGCATTGCAGTGTCGATCACCAGCCAGGTCGAACTGGTCTCTTTGGATTACGTAGTCCGGTCACCGCGCGTGCGCGGCCTCCTCAAGAACAAGACTTACATGGGCATTCACGAGTTCGGGAAGCGGACATCGAGCGGACGCCCGATTGTGGCTCGGGCTGTACCGGCGATCGTCACCGAGCAAGTCTGGAAAAAGGCGCAGGCGACTTTGAAAGCGCATCTGTTGTTCGGCGTCCGCGGTGCGACCGGTCACTGCAATCTGACCTATATCGGCATGCCCGCGAATCGCCAGAATGGCAGGAACGAGTCCTACTATCGGTGCAACGGAGGGCACACGCCCGAGTTGCTCGAGAAACGGTGCGAATCGAAAAGCATCAGGGGCGACCTGCTTGAGCAGCAGGTCTGGAACGACATCGTGGCATTCCTTCGTGATCCTAAGCCCGTCCTTCAGCAGCTTCAGGCACGGCTTGAGTCGGATGCGCAAGGAACCGACCAGACCAGGGAGCGATTGAAGCGATTAGAGAACCTGTTGGCCGAGAAGGTAACGGAGCGTCATCGAGTAGTGGCCCTGTACCGACGCGGCCGACTCACCGACGCCGCACTCGATGATCAGATGGAAGAGATCGGCAAGGAAGAGGCAGGCCTCCAATCGAACATTGACGACCTTCGCGCCAAACTGGATGGAGTAGATTCCGTAAGCGGGGCGGTCAGCTCAGCTGAAGTGCTCCTAGCGAATTTGCGCACGCGGCTTGACCAGCCGGTGTCGTGGGAACAGAAGCGCAAGCTGGTCGAAGTGCTGGTTGCCGGCGTCCGGGTCGACACGGTCGAAACCTGCGGAGTGAAGCAGGCCAAGATTACGGTCACCTATCGTTTCAGTCAGCCCGACGAAGCAGGGCGTTTGCTTCTCGCACAATCCTACACTCCCCAGCAGCGTTGCGTGAGGATTCCCGTCGAGCCAAAAACGGTGGGTGACCACATCCGTCGGAAGCGCCTCGCGTTGAAGATGCTGCAAAAGCAGATCGCGGAACGGATTGGCGTTGACACCTCCAGTGTCTTCAATTGGGAATCAAACAAGAAACATCCAGACGTGAGATTCATGCCGGCCATCATCGCGTTTCTGGGCTACAATCCTCTGCCGGGGGCGACGACGTATGCGCAACGGTTGGTTCGGCACCGAACATCGCTCGGACTGTCTCAAGAGGCGTCGGCGCGGCGCATCGGAGTGGACCCGAGCACGTTGGCGCGCTGGGAGCGCGGGGAGCGAGTGCCGAAAGGGGCCGCTGCGGACCGAGCGGAACGGCTCCTCGCCGAGGCCGAAGAGATGCCAGCCCTGGAGAGCAAGGCTGGCTGATAAGACGGATATTCGTGAATCTATTTTTTAAGGTTTAGCACGCCTTCCCGCCGGTCGGCTCTCCTCGCAATCAGATGACGGCGTTGGTAGGTGTGTCATGGCGCTTCCACCGGCCGCGCAAACTTCGGCCGCTGCCAGTACGAATCCTCAGAACTGAGCAGTGCTTTTGGCAGGCCGCTGTAAAACCGCGAAACAGACGACGCGCCACGCTGATTCCAAGTCATCTCGAAAGTGGGTTGCGGCGAACCGTTTTGGGCGCGCTCGACTCTTTCCGCGCAACTGTAGGGTTGTATCAGTCGCGACGTGCACGGACACCCGTGCAGTCCACAACTGACAGAACCTGACGGTAGAGTGCCGGGGCAGGTACCGCCTTAACGAGATGGCGCGCCGCTTCGCACTTGTCGGGTTTGTCGGGGTCCGAGGGTCTATTCCCATCTTCGTCCTATTCTACTGATCCACAAGGTGTTATTGAGACTCTTTTTTGCGCTTGTAGCCCGGAAAACGGGGATTATGATCCGCTGTTTTTCCATTAGATCTAATTATGGACGGTTAGCCGACCACTCGGGAGTAATCCGGCCATCCACCTCAAAAGGATTGAGTTACCGGAAGTTGCTTTTCGACGCTCTTTTGTCGTCCTGATCTGGACTCTCATGCAGAGCTAAGCGCCTAATCGCACTAGTTCACGCTCACTCGCCTGGCGGGAAGTCCGTGGAAGCAGCGAGTTCCGTCTGCCCTTCGAAATCGGCGATCCGCTTGCGCAGAGTCGTGAGGGTACCCTCCAGCGCCTGTGAGCCGAGCACCATTCGGAGCGGCGCGGGCTTCACATCGACGCTCTCGATGATGCGCGCGGCCATTCGGGCCGGATCGACCCGACCAGATTAGTCGCGACCATCTGATCAATCTGATTGTCGGAGAGCTCCTCGGCCGCACCGAACAGACCGTAGCCGGCGTTGCTGATGATCACGTCGATGCGTCCGAGCCGTACAAACGAGCATTCGACAACCTCGCGGATTGCCGTTGTGTCCGTCACGTCGAGCACCTCCTCGTGAAAGGACTCAGGATAACGCGCGCGTAGATCAGCAACCTTGCCGGCATCGCGGACGGTTCCAATGACGCACTCGCCGTGTGCAAGTAGCTGATCGGTGAGCTGGCGGCCGAAGCCGCTACTGACCTGTGGTGAACTATGCGCGTTGTGACATTGTGAATTCTGCTCCCAGTGACTTAGTAATCGTCAACCTACTCCGAAATAGACCCAACCGATAAACATTTCTGCATCCGTCGCCGTGTCAGGATGCGGCGGCAGGTCGGTGCGCGAGCACCGCATCCAAGTCGTCACGCACCCGCCTCGGCTCGTCTTCCAGCGGCATGTTCGCCATGTCGTGCACGCCGTCCAGGGCGCCTTGAGGGTCCGCAGCAAGAGGGGCGAACGGCGCATCGAAGTCGTCCTGTGCCGGCCCGGTGGTCGCGATGAGTTCGAAGGTCTTGCGCAATGCGTGATCCGACGCGAGGCTGCTGACCAGAATCTCTGCGATCTGGCGTCGTGCAATGACGCCATCGCTGGAATCACCGGCTTGGCGTCTATCGCCCTGCAGGAGGACGAGCCGGTGCTCGTCCGGACCGTTGTAATCGAACCAGCCGGGTCGCACGATCGTGTATGGCAGTCCGCTAGCGCAGACTAGCCTCTCGGAGCGCCGCTTCCAGTCGTGGACCTCGGTGCTGCGGTTGTCCTTTCCCTGAAGGCTGGGTTCCGCTTCGTTTGATTTCCATTTTCTTTGAACCTCTGCTGTTGGTGTTGAACTTTAGCGGCTGACTCGCTGCTGGAGATGTGCCGGGTAACGAGCCCCTTCCACCGTGATCTTGGAGACAGAGTCGTTGATGTCGCGGAGGTCCTCACCGTTAAGTTCAATTTCAGCCGTGCCGATATTCTCCTCAAGCCGATGTAGCTTCGTGGTTCCGGGAATCGGAATGATCCACGGTTTCTGAGCCAGCAGCCACGCAAGCGCAATCTGCGCGGAAGTCGCCTTCTTCTGTGTCGCAATCTTTCCAAGCACGTCTACCAGGGCCTGGTTCGCCTTGCGTGCTTCCGGAGTAAAGCGTGGCACGATATTTCGGAAATCAGTGCTATCGAATTGCGTCTTCTCGGTGATAGCGCCTGTGAGGAAGCCCTTACCAAGAGGACTGAAGGGAACAAATCCGATCCCTAGTTCCTCCAACGTTGGCAGAATCTTCTGCTCCGGCTCCCTCCACCACAGGGAATACTCACTCTGGAGAGCAGTCACGGGCTGCACGGCGTGAGCACGACGAATCATTTCGACGCCTGCTTCGGACAGGCCAAAGTGTTTGACCTTGCCTTCCTTGATGAGCTCTTTGACCGTGCTGGCGACGTCTTCAATGGGCACATTCGGATCGACGCGGTGCTGATAGAACAGATCAATCACATCGCTCTTCAGCCGCTTGAGCGACGCGTCAGCAACGGCCCTGATGCGGTCCGGACGGCTGTTCAGGCCCTTATGTGAGTCTCCATCTTCGAAGCCGAACTTAGTTGCGATCACGACCCTTTCTCGGAAGGGCGAAATAGCCTCGCCGACAAGTTCCTCGTTCGTGAACGGACCGTAGCACTCCGCGGTGTCAAAAAATGTGACGCCTCGGTCGAATGCCGATCGGATCAGTGTGATTGCTTGCTGCTTCTCAGTTGCGGGACCGTAGCCAAAGCTCAGTCCCATGCAGCCCAACCCGAGGGTTGAAACCTCCAATTTGCTTTTTCCAAGTCTGCGCTTTTGCATCCTCTGAACTCCTTGTGTTTTTGTTGGCTCCCGCCGTAAGTCACCGCCCGGTCATTTTCAGCGCACTTTCCGGGAGACGAGCCCCTTCCAGAGTGATCTTCGAGGCGGCTTCGTCAATCGCCTGCAGATTGGCTGCGTTGAGCTCGACTGCAAGCGACCCGAGATTCTCATCCAGACGGTGCAACTTGGTAGTGCCAGGGATCGGGACGATCCAGGGCTTCCGGGCAAGCAACCACGCAAGGGCAATCTGCGCAGGCGTCGCGCCTACTGCCGTCCCAACCTCTCGAAGCAGGTCGACCAGGGCCATGTTGGCCTTGATTGCTTCCGGTGAAAAGCGGGGCACCACGGAACGGAAGTCGGAGCTATCGAACTTAGTGTTCTCGTTTATCTTGCCGGTCAGAAAGCCGGCCCCCAGAGGACTGAACGGAACGAAGCCGATGCCTAGCTCCTCGACGGTCGGCAGGATTTCCGTCTCCGCGCCCCGGTAAAAAAGGGAATACTCACTCTGGACCGCTGTGACGGGCTGCACCGCGTGCGCGCGGCGGATCGTTTGAGCGCCGGGCTCGGAAAGACCGAAATGCTTGACCTTGCCTGCCTTGATCAGTTCCTTGACCGCACCCGCGACATCCTCGATCGCCACGTTCGGATCGACACGATGCTGGTAGAACAGGTCTATCGCATCCACCTGCAGGCGCTTCAGTGAAGCCTCGGCGACCGCCTTGATATGCTCCGGGCGGCTGTTCAAACCGCCGCTACGCTTTCCCGTTTCGAGATCAATGTCGAAACCGAACTTAGTCGCAACGACGACCCGTCCTTTGAAGGGCGCAAGCGCTTCGCCTACCAGCTCCTCATTGACAAATGGACCGTAAGCCTCTGCAGTATCGAAGAAGGTCACGCCACGATCCACTGCCGTGCGAATGAAGCTGATCATCTCCCCTTTATCTGCCGCCGGGCCGTAGTTAGCGCTCATTCCCATGCAGCCGAGCCCGAGCGCCGAAACTTCCAGATTGCTCTTTCCAAGTTTGCGCTTTTTCATAATTTCTCCTTCGGGACCGTCTCTCTCATCTCCAGGGTAGGATCGAATGCCTTGGAGGCGGTATCCCGATCCTCCCGATTTGTTGCCTATTCCTCTCGGTAGCTGAAAAACAGTTAGGCATTCGCAGAGCCCAGCGGCTATCCTAGGGTAGAAAAGAACTGAACCGTTACAATGAAAAACCGCACTAGGGACGCCTCTCCGTTGCCAGATCGAGTACGCGAGTTACGCTCCGAGCTAGCTCGCAAGATTGCTTCGCACATGGGCTCGCTAGAGAATCGGACAACAAATATCCCCGGCGTAACGCTCCACAGACGGACCGCCCCAACCGCCCCCTGTTCAGCAACCTACGAGCCGGGTGTGACCG
>JBEKBK010000536.1:0-5702 GCA_050015435.1 Bryobacteraceae bacterium | reverse complement strand
AGTTTCCCAATAAGTCCGTTTGAGCGGTGTAACCGGGTTGGCCAGTGCGGGCGCCCTGCAACTGCACACTCGCGCCGGACAGCGGTTCGCCGATGATGCTGATCACTTGTCCCTCGACTCTCGCGGTGGTCGGGATCGCCTGCTGCGCAGCGCCGATGCATGAAAAAGCAAGCGCTGCTGCAGCAATCCGAAGCTTCATCGTTTGCCTCTAATTAATTTTATGGTAAAAACCGGGCCCGCTTGATATAGTCCATTTTCGGGAAGCGTGGAACCAGATAGTCATTGGCCGATTCCTCGACGCGCCCCGCGTCAATCTCCTTTCCTTGCGGCCGCATGTCGCCATAGCCCGAATACAGCTTGTCCACTGTATCCATCCCTTCGACGACCTTGCCGAAGGGAACGAAACCCTCCTCGTCGAGCCGCGTATTGTCCGCCAGATTAATGAACACTTCGGTAGCGCGTGTGTTCGGACCGGACTGGGCAAACGCCAGCGTTCCCCGCATGTTCTTTCCCTTTGGTGGATCATCCAGGATCATCAACTGACGCCACGTGGCGTGAACCTCGTACTTGCGGTGGACGCCAAACTGCGCAATGAATCCGCTGACTACGCGGAAAAAACGCCCTTCATTGAAGTACCCCACCTGGACCAGTTCATGAAAACGGTCTGCTCCCCGCGGCGCCCAGGCACGGGTCACCTCCACGACGAAGTTGCCTTGAGAGGTCTCGAAGTTCACGCGGTAAACATCGGGAACCACCACCTTCTCGGGTTTCTTCGCGCAAGCGGCCAGCGACAGTGCGATACAGACAATCATCCCGCGCATTGTCATAATTGTTGAGAATACGATGATACGCCCATCGCTCGCCCTGCTGACTGTATTTCTGCTCGCTGGTTGCTCGCGAAAGCCGGCCACAGCGGACGCGGCAACGCTCGAAAAACAGTTTGAAGCGATGATGTCACGCGCTACGCTGGTGGGACATTCTACCTCCATGAACCGGGACGGAGTGTCCGGAGAAGAGCGTTACGCGATCGAAAAAGTCTCGAAAATGAGTGCCGACACGTGGCTATTCACCGCGCGGATGCGCCTGGGCAGTCACGAGGTGCCGCTCCCCATTCCCGTTACGATGAAGTGGGCCGGAGATACGCCCGTGATCGAACTCACGGACATGTCGATACCCGGCATGGCATCTTACACGGCGCGCGTGGTTCTTTATGGCGATCAGTACGCCGGAACCTGGAGCGGGAAACGCGGCGACGGGCGGGTCTTCGGCGGGCAGCTTTTTGGCAAGATTGTCCACGGAAAAGAGTAATGATCCTGATGATTCAATCATTTCAACGGTACACGCTCTCGATTCTCCGCATCATCGCGAGCTTCACATTTTGCCTTCACGGGCTGGTCAAAGTTTTCGGGATGTTTGGCGGATTGGGTGGGCACGGCGCGTCCGCCCCGCCATGGTCGCTGTTCTGGGTTGCCGGAGTGCTTGAAGCGGGCGGCGGAGTGTTGCTGCTGCTTGGAATCTTCACGCGTTCCGTGGCGTTCATCCTGTGCGGCGAAATGGCCGTCGCGTATTTCACACAGCACTTCCCGCAAGGCTTCTGGCCAGTGTCGAATGGCGGCGAGCTGGCCGTGCTGTATTGTTTCCTCTTCCTTTATCTGTTCACCGCCGGACCTGGCCACTGGAGCTTGGATTCGCTCATTTGGAAGAAAGGGACCTGAACCGTGAATACATTCGCCGATAGTCTCCGGCAGGATTTGCGCTACGCGCTACGCGGAATGGCGCGCAGCCCGATCTTCACGCTGACGGCCGTGCTCGCGGCAGCGCTGGGAATTGGCGCGACCACCGCGGTGTTCAGCGTGGTGGATCGGATCCTGTTCCGCAGCCTGCCCTATCCGCAAGACGATCGGCTCGTATCGTTGGGAATGATGGCGCCGCTGGACACCAACGAATTTCTTCTCCCCGACGCTTACTTTATATGGCGCAAAAATCAGCAGCCGTTCGAATTCATCACATCGTTCACGGCTGGTGTCGTGGATTGCGACCTCACTGAGGAACATCCGGCGCGATTGGGGTGCGGCCGCGTGGAAGATAATTTTCTTCCGGCCTTCGGACTCTCGCCTTTCCTCGGGCGAAACTTCACGCCGCAAGAAGACCGGCCGGGCGCCCCGAAGGTCGCGCTCATCTCTTACGGATTGTGGCAGCGGCGATTCGGAGGTGATCCCACGATTCCGGGCAAAGTGATCGCTCTGGATGGGCAGGCCGTAACGCTGATCGGCGTCCTTCCGCCCGCGTTCGAGATGCCTACTTTGGTGAGCGCGGACGTGCTCCTGCCACAAGCCCTGAACGAAGCCACGGAACGTTCCAGCCGCTTTCTCAGGGTGTTCGCAAAGCTTAAGCCGGGTGTTTCCGTGGAACAGGCGCGGGTTGCGATGCAGCCTCTGTTCGGGCAGTCCCTTGAAACGGTGCCACCGCAGTTTAGAAAAGAGGTGCATTTTCGGATCCGGTCGCTTCGCGATCGCCAGGTGCAAGACGCGCGTCTCGCATCATGGGTATTATTAGCGGCCGTCGGATCTGTGTTGCTGATCGCCTGCGCGAATATCGCGAATCTTCTGCTGGCGCGATCAATGGGACGCCAGAGAGAGCTTGCTCTGAGAATTGCTCTGGGCGCCAGCCGCGTGCGCCTGATGCGCCAAGCGCTTACCGAAGCGCTGGTCCTGGGCGTGGCCGGCGGCGTTATCGGATCGGCATTGGCATGGGCGCTGGTGCGGGTGCTGGTGGGCATCGCGCCAAATGGTATTCCTCGGCTGGAGCAAGCCTCGCTCGACGGCCGCGTGTTGCTCTTCACGTTGACGGCTTCTCTGCTTGCTGGACTGATATTTGGGCTGGCTCCGGCCACGCAAGCGCCCAAAGCCGAGTCGCTAACGGGCTGGCGCGTGAGCGGCGGGAGGCGGATGCCGCTGCGCGAATCGCTCGTTACCGCGCAAATCGCGATGGCGCTGGTGCTGCTGACTTCGGCCGGCATGCTCCTGCGCAGTTTGTGGAGGCTCGAGAGCGTGCCGCTCGGTATCCAAGCGGATCATGTGGTCGTCGCCGATTTTACTCTGGGCAAACAACGCTATGCCCAAGACGCGCGCCAACTGGAATTCTTCAATGAATTGGAAACACGGATGGCAGCGGTACCGGGCGCGACAACGGTTGTCATCAGTGATTCGTTGCCTCCGGTGGGCGGCTCGCGCGCACGGCCGCTGGCATCGATTCAAGTCGATGGACAACCGCGCCTTGCTGAGGGAACCGGCGGGATGGTGGCGTGGCGCTACGTATCGCCCGGCTATTTCAAGACGCTCGGCATCCCGATTCTTCGCGGCCGCGGATTCGAAGAGCCGGATCGCGCACCGGGTGAAGAGCCGCTCATTGTGAGCGAGTCACTCGGGCGACGGCTGTTTCCGCAGCAAGATCCGCTCGGCAAGCGGCTCATCATTGACGCGCATTTTACGGTGGTGGGAGTCGCGGCGGATGTAAGGAATGCCGGAGCCACTCAGCGGGCGGACCCGGAATATTACGCGCTCAGAAAGCATACCCTGGACGACGTATGGCGCAATCAAATGCCAGGGAACGTCGGCTGGAGACATGCGTTCGTCGCGATCCGGACGCCACTCAATCCGGCAACCGTGGCGGATTGGATGAAGCGGGAAATCGCCGCGCTGGATCCGACCTTGCCTGTGACCACCACGACCATGGACCAGCGCGTCAGCCGCATCGCGCAGGGGCCACGCTTCAACGCGATCCTGCTCAGTTTGTTCGCCGCGATTGGCGTTTTATTAGCCGCGATCGGGCTGTATGGCGTCATGGCCTTCCTGGTGGGTCAGCGGACTCAAGAAATCGGAGTGCGGATGGCCCTGGGCGCCACGCGGAGCGCGATCACCAAGCTGGTGCTATCGAAAGCCATGCTCTGGACCTTGAGCGGCGCGGCACTGGGGCTGGTCGGTTCGTTCTTCGCGGCGAACATGCTACGAACGCTGCTATTCGAGATGCCGGATAAAGATCCCTGGACCTTCGCTGTCGCGTTGCCTGTTTTAGTCGCGATTACCCTGGCCGCGGCATGGATTCCTTCCCGCCGGGCGGCGCGCGTCGATCCGATCGCAGCCCTTCGTCACGAATGATGCGGCACGAATGATCTACGCATGAAGCCCAACGCGGCGTCCGCTCTCTGGCAGAGCGTTCTCAAGTTCCAGGCCGACAAAATCAACCCGTGGATTGCGCTGCGCAATACGGTGGGGCTCACGCTCCCGCTCGCGGTAGCGGCAGCGCTCGGCAATGTCCCGGCCGGACTCGCCATGAGCACGGGAGCGTTGAACGTCTCTTTCCGCGATAGCACGTCGCCTTATCCCCAACGCGCGCGAGTGCTCCTGATCGGTAGTCTCATCGCGGGTCTAGCAGTCTTCGCCGGAGGCATGAGCGGTCGAAACGGTGAAATCGCCGTAGTGGTGGTCACCCTATGGGCATTCGGAGCAGGCATGCTCGTCGCTCTGAGCGCCGCTGCCGCTGACCTGGGCGTGATGAGCATCGCGATGTTGGTGATTTATTCAGGGTCCTCTCAGGCGATCGACCATCCTTTAGCCGCCGGCCTCCTCGCCTTCGCGGGAGGATTGATTCAAACCGCGCTCTCGCTCGTATCGTGGCCGCTGCGCCGCTATCTTCCCGAGCGGCGCGCGCTCAGCGACCTGTACAAGGCGCTGTCGGCAGCGGCGGCGAAGCCCATTCAAGCGTCTCAATCTCCACCCGCAAGCGCGCAGAGCAGCGCCGCGCAAAGCGCTCTGACGACACTGGATCGCGACGACTCGAGCGAAGGGGTTCGTTTCCGCGCGTTGTTGAACCAGGCGGAGCGGATGCGCGTAAGCGTTGTGGCGCTCTCACGGCTTCGGATACGAGTCGAACGGGAGAATCCATCCAGTCCCGAAGTATCCATTTTGGATCGCTATCTGCAGGCTTGTGCGGCAATTCTCCAGTCCATCGCCAGCGCGCTGCTGAGCGGAGTAATCCCAAGCACGATTGCCGAGCAACTGAAGGAGCTCGATCGGCTAGGCGAGGAGATTCGCGTCGTCAACGCCAAGAGCGAGGCCCGTTTCCAGATGGACGCATTTGCCGGACAACTTCGCGCCGCCGCGGATCTGGCGGATCACTCGACGCCGGCCGGCCTGGAGAAATTTGAACAAAGCGAGGCCGCGAAACCGCTCAGCCTTCGTCTCGGCGGCAGGCTGGCCACGCTACGCGCCAATCTGAACTTGAGTTCGGCGGCGTTCCGGCATGCTTTGCGGCTCGCGGTCTGCGTGGGGTTGGGCGACGCGCTGGCGCGCGGGTTCGGGCTGCAACGTTCGTATTGGCTGCCCATGACCATCGCCATCATTCTGAAGCCGGATTTCACGGCCACGTTCAGCCGAGGCGTCTTGCGGCTTGCCGGTACGTTCGCGGGCCTGGTTCTGGCCACCATCCTTTTCCATGTGCTGCCTCCGAACGTCGCCGCCCAGGTGGTGGCGGTCGGCGGATTGATGTTCGTTCTTCGCTACATCGGACCGGCCAACTATGGCGTATTCGTGACCGCCGTAACGGCGCTGGTGGTGTTTCTGATCGCGATGAGTAGCGTAAGTCCGGGAGATGTTATCGTGGCGCGCGCCTGGAACACATTGGCCGGAGGCGCAATCGCCCTG
>JBEKBK010000535.1:0-5736 GCA_050015435.1 Bryobacteraceae bacterium | reverse complement strand
GGTTCCCCACGCCCCAGAATCATTGATGCATCGGTCAAGCCTGTGTTACGAAAAGCGCTCGAACTCGCGCTTCAGACGATCGTCCAACTACCATCCCGAGATCCACGAGAGTACAGCTCAAAGCGGGTGTTGGCCCTGGCCTCGGCATTGAGCAAACTCGGCGAAAAGGTTAGCGACGCCCGTCGCGAAACCGAACTTCGCGCACGCATTGACTGCATTTTCGGTGAGGACCATGCAAGTCGTGCGCTGCTCAAGAAGGTAGGGGAAGAGATGCAATTGGCTGGTAAAGCCCTGCAAACAATTGCCAAGACCAAGGCGCGGCGGGTAAAGACGGACATCCCAAACCCGCAAGCCAGATGGGCCGTGTGGTTCGCACGCTGCATCCGCGAATGGACTGGCAGGCCGCATTATGCTCTCCTCGCGACCCTACTGGACGCAGCTTTTCAGTCAGCCGGTAAGCCCGTCCCGAAATGGGTAGGGCGCCTTGAAATCGAACAGCACCGCGAAATGACCCTCAGGAGGGAATGGGCCCGGAGCAACACCGTGCGCTCGATACCCCCCGAATCAAGCTGTCCTCCGCATCCCGTTACTTAAAGATCCAGGGCGAAAAATTTCCCGGATTCTTTAATCGACTCATTGGACCGTCCAATGCACTATTTGAATTGAAGGTGCGTCATGCTCCTGCTGAACGTCAGCAGGCCTATTTAGGGAGGTTCATCCAATGCAAGGTGGCCGTCGTGCCGGAGCTGGCCGGAAACCAGTAGAAATTGATCTTGTCGAGTTGGAGAAGCTGTGCTCTTTTCAGTGTACTCACGAGGAGCGGCGTGGGGCTCTTGTTCGGTACGGACCATTGAGACATTTTCGAAGGAGATGCGGCTTGCTGAGTTTAATGGTGCGGAAGCGGCGAAAGGGACGCATTTCGATCCGCATGACACAAAGGTAACTCCTGGAGTCAGGCAACGCCACGATGGGCGTTTGGCTCGGGCAGCAACTGTTGGTTCAACGCGATGTCACGCCGATCGAGTTGAGCGGCCCCCGATTGGTGAACCGCTATAAATGACGCTGGAGGAGATCGATGCGATCGTTACCCGGAAAAACGATTGGAGCAATTAAGAAGATCTTTGAAGAAAAGCTTGGCACAGTGGAAGAAAGAGAGGCTGTGTATGAACTCCTCGCGAAGCGCGGTGGGCACCTTACCAAAGACCAGCTCTTGGCGATCGATCTAAGCAAATACGATTGTCTCCGCACCTATCCTGGCGAAGCGACGGATTGGCAACTAATGCGCGATCGAGTGCTATTTCTTCAGAACGCAGTCCGAGCTGGCATTCCGTGGCACGAAGCGGCGCAGGAGACCACTCCGTGGTTCGGTAGAATTTTAAAACCGCCATTTGAGGCCGTGGGTCAACCGTTGGCGCCATCTGCCTACCAGCCGCCGATTTATGACCATTCCCGGCATACTCCTCGGGAGTGGGCGCTTGCGGCTGATGCAGGGTGGCGAAAACACCGAGATGAACTGTTGGGACCCATCCAAACTGAGTTCGAACAGCTGGTTGAATCCGGAGAATTGAAGATTTTCAATCGTCCGCGAGTGAGCAGGGAATCAACTCCGAAAGCACCTATTCTCGATGAGGAGACCGCCTACACAATGGCCGCGAAGAACTTCTTGGCGGGGGCCACGTGGGCTCGCTTGGCAGATGAGTACCCACCGCCCGGCGGGTACCGCGGTGCACCTGCCGATAAAGTCAGACAAAAAAGGAAACGGGCTAATCAGATTCGAACTCGCATTGGCGTTATTCTTCGACACCTCGGCCTGCCTCACGCTGACATGCGCACTTAGACCTATTCGCTTATCTGCACCAAAACTATTAGCAAAGGCGGTTGAATTTCCTCGGATGTCGGTTATAAAGAGTATCAGCGAGCCAATGAGATTGGTTTGAACGAACTTCTCATAGAGATTTGGCGGTCTATACAAGGAGGTTCAGCTATGCAAGGTGGCCGTCGCGAGGGAGCGGGCCGAAAACCAGTTGAAATTGATCTGGTCGAGTTGGAGAAGTTGTGCTCTTTGCAGTGCACTCACGAGGAGATCGCGGCGTGGTTCAAATGTTCGGTTAGAACGATTGAGACCTACGCCAAGAGACCCGAGTTCGCGGAGGTGATGACGCGCGGGCGAGCGAAGGGACGCATTTCAGTCCGTCGGGCGCAAATGAAGTTGTTGGAATCGGGAAACGCCACGATGGGGGTGTGGCTAGGGAAGCAACTGTTGGGTCAGCGTGATGTTACGCCGATTGAATTAAGCGGCGCGGAGGGTAAACCACTACAAATTACACTGGAGGCGGTCGATGCGATCCTTACGCGGTCTAAATAAACTAGAAGCCGCCAGAAACCACGATTGAAGATCCGTCCAAGTTCGTCGAGGCGATACTGAGTCTCGACACCTGGTCTAAGCAGGACGAAATTCTTCTGTCCGTCGCGACGAATCCAAGGACGGCAGTGAAAGCGTCGCACAGTAGTGGGAAAACTTGTGTCGCCGCCGCGACGGCTCTGTGGTGGCTCACCCGGAATCGAGAGGGGATCGTCGTAACCACGGCGCCTACGTGGACGCAGGTGGAGCGGGTCCTGTGGGGCGAGCTGCACCGCATGATCGCCCACGCGAAGATCGCCTACCCGAAACCGGCGGCCACGTCGCTGCACTTGGGTCCCGGCCGATTCGCCATCGGGCTCTCGACCAACGAAGGCGTTCGATTTCAGGGCTTTCATGGGAAGGTGCTGGTCATCCTCGATGAAGCACCGGGTGTCTTGCCGGCCATCTACGAGGCGATCGAAGGCATCCGGGCCGGTGGCGACGTTCGCGTACTTGCACTGGGAAATCCGGTCATTTCGAGCGGACCGTTCTATGACGCGTTCACCAGCAGTCGCGAGGGCTGGAATCTGATCACCATCTCGGCGTTCGATACTCCCAATCTTCAGGGCATCACGGTGCAAGAGCTGCTCGAGATGTCCGAAAAAAAGTTGGATGAGAATCCGCGTCCCTACCTCACCACGCGGCGCTGGGTGAAGGAAAAGTACTTTGAATGGGGTCCCGGTCACCCGCTGTGGGAATCCCGTGTACTGGGAAATTTTCCACAACAGTCCGAGGATGCGCTGTTCTCACTAAGTTGGTTGGAGCAAGCGAAGTTGCGGACCGAGGGTGAAGGAGATCTCTGCGCCGGTCTCGACGTCGCCGGACCCGGTGAAGACGAAACGGTCCTGTGCATACGACAAGGGCCCCGAATCATCCACTTAAACGCCTGGGCAGGACGGGATCCCCGGGGTGACGTACTGGCTGCGCTGATGCCGTTCAAGTCGCAGTTGAAGGGAATTAACGTCGACAGTGTCGGCATCGGGTATTACATGGCCCAGCACCTGCGCGACCATGGCCTGCCGGTGACCGAGGTCAACGTCGGCGAAGCGGCCCAGGACAAGGACAAATTCTCAAACCTCAAGGCAGATGTGTACTGGAATTTAAGACTACGGGCCATGACCGCAGACCTCGCCGGCCTGACCGACGACAAGACTATTGCGCAACTCGCAGGGATTCGTTACAGCCACAACAGCCGCGGCCAAATCGTAATCGAGTCGAAAGACGACGCGCGCAAACGAGGCGTCAAATCTCCCGATCGAGCTGAAGCGATTGTGCTCGCATTTGCTGAAATCAAGATGGACCACAGCGGGATTTTCGAATATTATCGCCAGGGAGCCGAAAGAGCACAATCACAATCTCACCAACCCGGCCTGCTTTGGGAAGGAGGTCAACCGCGATGGTAGTGACGATGTGGCCCCTTGACAAAATCCGGCCGTACGCTCGCAATGCGCGACGGATTCCACCTCAGGCGATCGACAAGGTTGCCGCTTCGATTCGGGAATTTGGGTGGCGCCAGCCTATCGTGGTCGATAAAGACGGCGTCATTATCGTCGGCCATGTGCGGCTCTTAGCCGCCCAGAAGCTCGGGTTCACAGAGGCGCCGGTCCATGTTGCGCTCAACCTGACACCAGCACAGGTACGCGCTTATCGTCTGCTCGATAACCGAAGTCACGAGGAGACGTCTTGGGATGATGGTCTGCTGGGGCTGGAATTGCTCGATCTGAAGGGCTTGGACTTTGATCTCAACCTGACTGGATTTGACTTGGGCGAAATCAAGGATCTGGTCGCGCGGGCCGAGGCGACCGACGGATTGACCGATCCTGACTCAGTCCCCGCGGTTCCCGAGAATCCAGGGAGCCAATCGGGAGACTTGTGGGTGCTCGGCAATCACCGGATCCTATGCGGCGACGCCACTTCTCTGAGCGACGTCCGGCGCGTCTTAGGAGGTGGTCTTGCGGATATGGTGTTCTGCGACCCGCCCTACAACGTGAACTATAGCCAGCCGTCGGTGCGACCTGACCGAGCCGGACGGAAGGTTGCCAATGACAATTTGGGCGAGAGGTTCGAAGAATTCCTATCCGCTACTTGTCGCAATCTGCTGGAGGTCAGCTCGGGTGCGATCTATATCTGCATGTCTTCTTCAGAAATCGACACGCTCCGCAGAGCATTTACGGAAGCCGGCGGGCACTGGTCAACCTTCGTGATCTGGGCAAAGAGCATGTTTACGCTCGGGCGCTCGGACTACCATCGCCAATACGAGCCGATCCTCTATGGATGGCGCGAAGGCGGCGAGCACTACTGGTGTGGCGCGCGGGATCAGAGTGATCTCTGGTGTGTAAACAAACCGGCGACGAACGACCTGCACCCGACCCAAAAGCCAGTGGAGCTGATGGAGCGGGCGATCCGCAATAGCAGCAAGGGTGGCCACACCATTCTTGACGCGTTCGGCGGATCTGGTTCGACCTTGATTGCATGCGAAAAAACTGGACGCTACGCCAGGCTGATTGAGATCGAGCCGAAGTACGTCGATACGGCGGTGACCAGGTGGCAGGAGTTCACGGGACGTAAGGCGACATTGGAGGGTGATGGCCGGACATTCGACGAGATCGCCGCGGAGCGTGCTGCTGTGTGCCCCTGAGTCTCGCGATCACGGGTTCCCTTAAGAACGAACAGCGCATGGGCCAGACCTCCCGCTGGGTCGCGCACGGCCTTGTCTGCCCATACCCGACATGTCCGACATTGTCGAGAATGCTCGGATTTAGGTTTTGCCGTCCCCGACTGGAACGGCAACGTCCTGGAGAATTATTCCCTCGTCTCCACGAGCGCAGTAGCGTTCAGATGTCCAGGCCATCCAACATACCCCAGGAAGGCGGTCCTCTGGTTCACCGGTTCATACTCATCGCGTAACCGCGTATTCGACCATCATCGGATTCCCCATGCGCTTAGATGCGTCCAGGATCTCAAGGCAGACGACATTCCCCTCTTTGTCGTAATCCAGGATTACCCCGGGTTTATCCTCGTCACTCTCCTCAACGGGATTCTCGCTCAATACAATGCTGAGTACGTCTACTTCCGGATCGTACTTCACCTTCATTCCGGCCTCCAATACTTCTCGATCTTGCTGGTTCGATAAACCGTTACGACAACTGGCGGGTTCTTATCCAAAGCGACCACGGCCCGCAGTAAGTACGTTCTCCAATTATCGTCCGCCAAGCGTGACTGAAGGAAGAAGGCCCCCTACAATACGTTGAACTGAAGGTAGACTGATATTGTTCGGCGCGCCACTCGGGAGACATATGGAATCGGTTCCAGCCAACGAAGTCATCGTAAAAGAC
>JBEKBK010000534.1:0-5748 GCA_050015435.1 Bryobacteraceae bacterium | reverse complement strand
GCGTATTACAAAACCGTGCCTCCCACCGCGCGTTTGACCCGCCGCTATACGGGCGCTGTGCTGGTAAATGCCCTGCGCACTTTCGGCGGCAAGATCGATCGGCTGGTGGAATTCGGTGGCGCCAATAGCTGCTTTCTCGAAACCATCGAGGCGGAGATCGCTCCCCGCGAATATCATGTGGTGGATACGAACGCCTACGGTCTTTCGCTGCTCGAAAAGCGCCGCGTGAGAACACACCAACAGGACTGCCGCGCAGTGATGCTCGATCTACAAGCCGACGCGGTGTTCAGTATCGGGCTCATCGAACACTTCGATCCCGCTGGCACGCGCGAGGCAATTCTTTCTCACTTCGCCATACTCAAGCCGGGTGGCTGCGCCATCATCTCCTTTCCAACGCCGACCCTGCTTTACCGGATCGCGCGGTGGCTGACCGAAGCCGTGGGCGCGTGGAAATTCCCGGACGAACGCCCGCTCGGCCGCGAGGAGGTGCTCCAAGCCGTCAATGGCATTGCCAAGGTTGAATTCGAGAAGATACTGTGGCCTCTCGTGTTCACCCAGCGATTGATGGTCTTCCGGAAATCCCGATGAGGCGGGCGCTTGCGTGGGGCGCGCTTGCGATTCTGACCATTTGCGCAATCTACGGGGTGGTTCATGAGCGGCTCTTAAATCAAGAACTGTGGAGCGAAGATGGCGTGCACCGGTTCCTCGGCTTCGCAGCGGTATTTTGGACCGTTGCCGGTGTGGTCATCTGGTGCCGGCCTGCATGGCTTGGTCGCCTGACAGTCGCCTTTGTCCTGATCTACAGCGTGTGGTGGTGTTGGAGGTTCTTCGACCCCGCTGCTCCCATGGCGGTGATCTATTTCCTGGGATCGTCATTTCTGCTGGGGCGGCTCATCGCGCCGCGAACTGACGAGTTCACCGCGCTGCTGCTGGGCGTGGCGATCTGGATCTTCGCAATCTCACTGGTCGTGCGGTTTCCCGTGAACACCCGCCTGGCATACGCGGCCGTGTTCGCGATCCCGTATGCGCTCGCATGGTTACGGCGAAAAGAGCTTGCCTGGCCCGTATTCGAGAAGCTGAGCGACAGCCGGTTGGACGCGGCGGCGTTCGCGGTCTTGTTGTTCGTGCTCCTCATGCAATGGCTGGTGGCGCTGAAACCCGAGATCAGCTCGGATGGCCTCGCCATGCACCTCGCGATTCCCATGGCCGTCGCGCACGACGGGCGCTGGACCTTCGATTTCGAACGTTACACCTGGGCGCTGACCCCGATGGGAGGCGACTGGGCCTACACGGCCGTTTATCTGCTAGGAGGCGAGGCCGCGGCACGTTTGTTGAACTTCGCGTTTCTCGTGATGATCTGCGCGATGATCTACCGTACGTCGCGCACGTGGCTCCAGCCGGCATCAGCATGTATCGTGGCGGCGCTGTTCGCTTCCACGCCTCTGGTGCAGCTTGTCACAGGATCGTTGTTCGTCGAAAACGTCTGGGCCGCCATGATCCTCGGAGCGGGGCTCGCGCTGTGGCGCGGGGAGCTGATTTGGGCTGGGATTCTGATGGGCGCAGCGCTTTCCACGAAGGTCGGGACCACGGCTTATCTAGTACCTGCGGTCATCATTGCGGCAACCACAAAGAAGCGATGGCGCACCGCTGCGATTGCCGCGGTTCTGTTTGTGGCCTTCGCTGCCCCGCCCTATCTCAATGCGTGGCTAAAAACGCGCAACCCGACCTATCCTTTCTTGAACAACGTGTTCAAGTCGCCGTACTTTGAGACGTCTCCGTCGGCAATGCAGGATGTTCGGTATCACAAGGTGTTTTCGTGGAAGACACCGTACGATGCGACATTTCACTCCGGCGAATATTTCGAGGGTCAAAACGGCAGTCTCGGATTCCAGTATTTTCTGCTGCTGGCCCCGCTGCTTCTGCTCTTGAGGCGGGATTCTCCGTGGGCCCTTCTGGCGCTTGGCGTAGGCGGCGCGTTGCTGACCTTTGCCACGCTGCCCAATCTCAGATATCTGTATCCCGCTCTGCCGCTCCTGTCGATCGGATTCGCATGGTTGATCTCACAACTTCCAGCCATGGCGGTCTGTATCGTACTGGTGATTACCGCCAACGTCTGGTTTCTTCCAGCCGCGGGTTGGTATCACAAGGATTTCGCTTTGTTCCGGCGCTCGCAAGTGGAGAGCTATCTCGAAATATCCCGCCCCGAACAAAAGTTAATCGAGTATCTGAATCGTACAGCGCCCGGCGAGCCTGTCGCCTTCCTGGGCGGCAGCCCCATCGCCGGACTGTACGGGCGAGCTTATTCGGACCAATGGCGAACCTTCGAATTCTGGAAACGACTGGTGAAGGCGCGCACGGTCGAGGATATCGTCGTGACGTTTCATCAGCTCGGCATTCGGCACGTGATTGCGCCGGTACCGCTGCAGACCGACTACCCCAACGTGCGCTACTTCGTGGAGCAATGGACCACTCCCACCGGCATCACTTCGGGTAGGGATGTCTTATATGACGTGATTCCCGCCCCGCCCACGCCGCCGCATCAACGTACGCCCGCCGCCCAAGGCGCTTACGACGATCTCGATCCGGAGATCGAATATACGGGCGCGTGGCTTCACGACCGCCAGTTCAAAGAACCGTCCTCGGGATCTCTTACGTATTCGAACCAATCCGGCGACGTACTGCGCCTTACGTTTACCGGGAACGCGATCACTTACGTCTATACGAAAGCCCTGAATCGGGGTTTCGCGGAGGTGATGATCGATGGCCGCAAGCGAGCCGAGCTGAATCTCTATTCGAGCCAGACTCTATGGCAGAGTCATACTGTATTCGGCAATCTTGGCCCGGGACCGCACACGATTGAGGTGGGCGTGCTGGGCAAGAAAGACACGCGCTCATCCGACTTCTGGGTGGACCTGGATTCGTTCATCGTGAGTCAATGAGCCGTTATTCCGGTTTCACCACCGAACACAGGTATTGATTCAGACTGAAGAAATACTCGCCACGTTCGCCGGTCTGCCTTAGATCCTCGATCCAGGCGCCGGCCTCCTCCGCTGTGACGCCGCGCCGGCCCGGCACGAAGGAGCTGATTACAAGCGCGGTCTGATAGCTATACGTATGCGGGTCATAGACGGAATTGAACTGCGAGATGACGCGCTGCTCCTTCACGGTTAAGCCTGCCTGTCTCAGCTTGGACGCCAATGTGCGCGGAAGGGCGGTGTGTATACAATGCTCCTCGAAAGCATTCAGCACCCGGCTCATCCTGGCGCTGTCTGATGCGTGCCAGGCGATCGCGTCCCAATCGGTGGAAACGACTACTGCGCGGCCTCCGGGTCGAAGGACACGATACATCTCCGAAAGCGCCTTCGTCAGGTCGGCGACAAATTCGTAAACCTGAACTGATACGGCAGCGTCGAAGGTGTCGTCACCGACGGGCAGATCAGTCGCAGTGTGGGGCTGAAGGGTCACGCACGGCTTATCTGCGCAACGCTTCCTCGCCATATTGAGCATCGGCTCGCTCATATCGATGCCGTGAATCTGTCCGCCGGGGCCGACAACTTCAGCCATTTCGGCGGCCAAAAATCCAGGTCCGGTGCCGATATCCAAGACCCGCTCGCCGGATTGGAGTTGCAAGACGTCGAGCACCGTCTGCCGTCTTTTCGCTGCGTCCGGCGTCTGATATACGGTTTCTAAGGCAGTCACCATGTTGTCGAACTCAAACGGGGACAAAGCGAACCCTCCTTTAAAATTGGAAATACACGAACGGAATGTGCTTTTCCGTGACGCCGAATAATTCCACGGTCAGAAGCAAGGCAATCAGGGCGGTCGCATACGCCCAGGCAGGCGCTTGAGCCAAGCGTTCGATACCCTCCCATTTCTCCTCCACCAGCGCCAGCAGCAGCGAGAGAACGACCAAGCCGGAGAGCCACACCGGGATCGTGATATCACCCGCGCCGGCGATCCCGCTGAACATCTGGCCAATGACATAGCGGCTGTCGGCAAAAGTCGCGGCGCGGAAAAACACCCAGCCGATTGAGACCAAAGCGAACGTGAACGCGGCGCGAAACGGATAGAACCAGGCGCGCGGCGCTTCCTCAAAAAACTTTCTTCCGGCGATTCGCTCCAGGCTCAGCAGCAGACCGTGATATCCGCCCCAGATGACGAAGTTCCAGCTTGCGCCGTGCCACAGCCCACCCAGCAGCATGGTCAGCATGAGATTGCGATAGGTCTTCCAGACGCCCTCGCGATTTCCACCGAGCGGAATATACAGGTAGTCGCGTAGCCACCGGGAAAGCGAAATATGCCAGCGATGCCAGAAGTTCGTAATGCTGAACGCCAGATACGGACGCCGGAAATTCAGCGGGAAGTGGAATCCCAGCAGCAGGGCCATGCCGATCGCCATGTCCGAATAGCCGGAGAAATCGAAGAAAATCTGGAGCGCGAATGCGCCCGTTCCGGTCCATGCATTGATCGCGCCGGCATGCGCCGCCGGCGTCTTGAAGTAAATGTCCGCGATCTGAGCGAAATGGTCCGCGAAAACCATCTTTTTAGTCAGGCCAAGCACCAGCAGCATAACCCCGCGAAGTTGTTCCTTATCGTCCGGCGGCCGCCACGAATAAAAGTCCGCGAAGAATTCCCGTGCTCGGACGATGGGTCCGGCCACCAACTGCGGAAAGAAGGCGATGAAGAGCGCGTAGTCGATCGGATTGCGAATCGCCTTTTGTTGGCCGCGGTAGACGTCCACCAGATACGACATGCTCTGGAACGTGTGAAAGCTGATCCCTAGTGGCAGAATGATCGCGAGAGCCAGCGAGTGAGGCGGCAGGCGCAGAAGCTGCCCGAGATTATCGCCGAGAAAATTGTAGTATTTGAAAAAACCGAGGAATCCGAGGTTCGCGGAGAGGCCCAGGATCAGGAACAGTTTACGCCGTCCGGTTGCGATCCGTTCCATCCACAAAGCGGCCGTGAAGTCGACCGCGGTCAGGGTGAGAAGGAGCACGACAAATTTCGCATTCCAGCTCATGTAGAAGTAGTAGCTGGCCGCGAGGAGAATCCATTTGCCCCAAGCGCGCGGCGTGGAATAAAAGAGCACCAAAACTACTGCGAGGAACACAAAGAATGGGAAGGTGCTGAAGAGCATCGCTAACGGTTCGCGCCGGCTGTTTCCAGACTTTGGTCTGGGGTCAGGAGTTCGCGCACCTGCCGCGCCAGCATTCGAGAAAATTCCTCAGATCCCGGTCCGTTCATGTGATACGGATCGGAGAACATCTCCGGATGCTCCAGCGAATCCAAAAAATGCTCCGGCGCCAGGCTAACATCCGGCATCGTGGCGAGTTCGCGTACGGAGCTGTGCGGGTTCATTTCTGGCTGATCGGGCCGGACATAGGGTCCCCTTGGCAGCCGGATGAAAATGACGCGCGTGCCGGAACCTTGATAGTAATTGTGGATCTTGTTTAGCCAGTATTTCATGAAGGCGGTCTTGCGACCCTCTTGCGGAGCCGCTGGGCCCAGGAATTGATTCCGGAACTCGGTGACCCGATCCGCCGGAACGTTGGGCGGGGCGGTGACGGTCTTGGCGGTCCAATCGATGTTGAAGTTCGCCACGTTGTCCTTGGTGGCAACGAAGTCGTAATACCGGCCCTATGCACAGGATCTTGATGGGTTGACTACAAGGTGAAAGCGGTCAACCGTTTGGGGACTCTGAGAATCCTGCGGTAAAACAGGTTGGAGTAGCGAAGATAGCGCTTCGCA
>JBEKBK010000533.1:0-5762 GCA_050015435.1 Bryobacteraceae bacterium | reverse complement strand
GTTACCTCCTGCTGAAAGCACGGCGCATAGCCGTGACCAACACCGAATACGTCGCTTTTCAGAAAGCCAGGAAAGCCGCGTAGAATGCCACTTGTTACGAATTCCTGCGGAGAGCCCAAAAAAGAGTGATTGTGCGACACTTGGCGGTTTGCCGACGGCCATCACACTCGATGTGACCTCGACGCTGGCGTCAAGAACCTCCCATCCAAGGTCAGCCGATGTGAGAATGTAGCCGAGGGGCAGTAAGACTGACCGCCGAAAATCCTCGTAGGTTAACTTTATCCAGGCCGAGCGGTCATAGATAGCGCCCATGAGACCAGTGGACAGCATTAGCTCGTATGCTCTCTCGATGAAGCAGCACAAGAGATTGTTGTTCCATGAAGGATAAGTCTTTCGTAGTGTCTCTTTTGTATCTAGGGAGGCCACTCCAAATGGCGGATTCATCAACAGTACGTCGAATCGCTTGTGGCACACATCAACAAATGCAAACCCACGCAATGCATCTTCTGTGAACAGCCGTCGCTGGAGTTGCTGTCCATTATGAGCCTTCTCAGCGTAGTGGCGTAAAGCCGTAACTACCTCGCTTTCCGCCCGCTCGAAGAATTGACCGTCCGTGATGTCGCTTAAGTCGAAGAGAGAATTTTGTTGCGGTCTTCCATGAATTCGGTCGATCTCTGCTTCCGTGAAGAGAAGCGGCTGACCCTTTCGGTCCGTAGCACGGCTGAACTCTCGTGCCCATTGTGCTTTTGCGTTTGAGACCGCATCCCGAATTTCCTCTTCGATCTTCAGAAGTGACCCGGCTTCACCAGCAAGTTTCATCTTGTCGAAGACGACTTCGACTATTTGCCCAAGGAGCTTCGGTTCGAGTTGGCCCACGAATTCCTTGAGCATCTGCTGTTCGCCAGGCATCGGTTCGGCGCAGACTAAATTCGAGCGAGTGATCTTGGGCCGTTCCTTTTTCAGTCCCATCTCCTGATAGGCCCTCTGGCAACGGAGCCATAGAGCCAGTGCCGCAATTTGGCTACAGCGCAAGTCGATGTCGATACCGTGCAGATTATTGTCGAGAATCAGGCGAGGAACCTCCCGCTGTAGGCTTTCCAGGCTTGGGAAATCTTTTTGAAGTGCTGGGCCGAGGTCGGGATCGGCGTAGGCTTCCTCGTAGGTTGTGAGCAATAGGTCGAAACAGTACAGCAGGAAGTGGCCGCTGCCGCACGCTGGATCGAGGATGCGTATTTCTCGTGGGTCTTTCTTGGGACGGTGAGGGACGTGGACGGGGAGCTTGAGTAGCTCTTCTTGCGAGAGGGCATTCCGGCCCTCGGCAGTGTCCGTGGGCGGCTGCTCCCCTTCCCTCACGAAAATCTCAGTCAGGCGACGGACCATGTATCGGCACTGGTTCTTGAGCTTGGTGTTCCCTTTCTGCATCTCGTACCAGATGCGACCCAGAGTGTTGTCGGTGAGGAATTCGACCACGTAGCGGGGCGTGAAGAATTGGTTGCGGAAGGCCAATTCGTAAGAGTTACGGGGTGCCTGACTCCCTCCTTTTTTGGGGTCCCTAGCTGCGTCCCGCAATTCTTTTGGTGTGAAATACTGATACACCCAACCAATGGTTTCGTCCTGGGACCAAATCTTGGGCCACTCTTCCCGCAACTCGGTTTCCTCAGCCTTAATGCCACCATTGTTAAGTAGGTCCAGCACTTGATCAAGCGTCTTCTGCCGAGGATAGAGGCGGTTCGCCGGATCGTTGGGGTTGAACAGCACACCGATCTCGTCGGAGAGCAAGCCACCCAGCCAGTCCAGAAAATGTCGGTAGGCGACATCCTGATGGCCGGTGTTGAACAAGCGTTCGTCTTCGGGGTGGTCTGCGAGATAGAATTTTACGCCATTGGAGTTGATGCCTCGGCTTACCGCCTCCCGGAATTTTTGCCCATTGATGTAGACTTCACGAGCCTCCATCATCTTGTAAGCGCAGAGCCGATTCAAATGCGTAAAGGCGATTTCCCGCACCAACTGGTCGAGCGCATCCTTGGGCTCGAATCCACGAGCCTTGATGTGGTCGAAGTGTTCGAGAAGATCGACTCTGGCTTTACGTTCCTCGTCATTCACCAAGTGCGCCATCGGCGCATCGGGATTTGCAACGATCTGCCCGTTCTTCTCGTAAATGCTAAATTTCCCTTCAAGCAAAGATCGGATGTCCTTTTCGAGCAATGTGCGGCACTGCGTCACGACGTTGCGGAGCTTGTTGCGAATCTCTTGGTCCATGTCAGGCCCCTTGCGTTTGTGCCGCCGCTTGCTTCAGCTCTTTGAGCCGATTCGTCACGAGGTCATCTAATGCAAGGCAAACGATCCGAATCGTTTCGACGGCCTGCTTTGCCCACGGAAAGCCAATCTCCTGGGCGGAGCCAGCGGGATCGTCCTGAGAACGGTCGGCCCGATGCACGATGTCGTTGCGACGTTTCACTGTGGCGTCGAGAGTTTTCTTGAGTTCTTCTTCCTCCCGACCGAGTTGCTGGGCGATGAGGCTCCACGGGTTCTCCAAGGCGAGCAGCACACCCGTGACGTGAATACCCCGTTTGCCGCTGAGGTAACTGAAGTTCAGGCTGCTAATCATTTTGTTGGCAACGAATAACGGGTCGGGGGCAACTAGAATGCGAACGACCTCATCAAGAGCGAACGTCAGGGTCTTGAATTGGTTCTTGATCTCCTCGTCCTTTTTGGGAACGAAGTCTCGTCCCCGGATTCGTATCACTTCGGGGAGATGTTCCCGCAAGAGGATCGGCAGGTAGGTTTCCAACGCAGTGCTGGCTGTAACAACAGCCTGTCGTAGCAAATTGCACAAGGCACTGCGTTTGATTGCTGACGGCGGAACCTCGGCCAATTCTCGGATCAGTCCCAAGAAGATACCGTTGGAAATGACCAGCAGGCTTTCGTCCTTTTCCGCTTTCACGAGTTCTCGAAGTGAACGAAGTAATGCTTCCTCGGTGTTGAGCGCATCATGCTCCAGCAGCCGGAAGACCTTCAGGAGCAGGTCCGCAGGCCGGATGTTGTCTTCGAAGATTTGTCGGGGACTGAGCATCATTCACTCCAGAATGATGATTGCGCCTTCATCGATGTACTTCTGAAGTGAATCCCGAATAAGGTTGAGGGCTTTGTCGAGTTCCGCTTGAGTCTGAATGGGCCGGTTGAAGAACTCGGACACCCGCACCTTTCGGATGGGTGCCTTTTTCTCGCTACTTATCGAGAGTTCCTGCAGCTTGACCAAGACCGACGATTTCAGTCCATCGACAGCGGCAAGGTCCGATTCCATTTCGGTGAGGCTGGACTTCCCGAGCGATGTGCCTCCTTTCACCGCCTCCTTGTCTTCATCGGTGCCGACCCGACCCTGCAGTGGCGACAACAGCGTAGCGGCCATGCTGGAATTGTTGGCCTCCAATGGTCCCCATTCGGTACGGTTCTTAATCTCGCCAATGGCCGACTCGTAGGATCTCTTGCGTCGATCAAACAGATCGCAGTAAGCATTGCGATAGGCGTGCAGCACTGTCTTGGTACTGGCGGCGATCTCGTCCCACGAGTCGATGAACTGCTCGGACGCCAAGTCGGTTTTCAGTTTTTCAACAGTGGCGCTAAGTTCCGGCGAGGGATTGTGGGTAACGAGCCGCTGCCACACTTGGTCCGTTGCTTGCCCGGCTTGCCGCAGAACGCTAAGGGCCTCGCCATTCAGCGATTCACGTAGCTTCCGCACCTTATCTCTGGTTTCTCCGAAGTCCTTCCCATTCTCAGCGAGAATGCGAACGCAGTCATCAGATGCGGACGCTTGGATGCCCGCCAAAGTCTGCTGATACTCGGACAACATGGACAGGATTGGGAGCCGGTGGGCCTCGGCGGTGGCCTTCAGCGGGTACAGCTTTTCCAGTTCCTCGGCGACCACCTTCTTGAACGCCGCTGCGATGGCTCCCTCTTCAACATCAACCTCCTGTCCCGTGAGGTCTTCCAATTGTTGCACCGCTTGGGTGAGTGTTCTGAGGCCGGGGGGCGCTTGCCGAGGAGAAAACAGTGACGAACGGAAAGCCGGATTGCTGGTGAATGGCGTGCGAGCTGCCGGGTCTTGGTAGTTGTGGAAGCGGTTGCCTTGGTAGGTGACTTCGATTTCGCCCGCCCGAAACAACGTGGCGAGGATCAGCCGCAACATGTCACGTTCCCAACCGTAAGGCGTGCCGCCGAATCTCTTTTCCAACGCCTTGCCCATGCGGGTGTCCTTATTGCCGTAGCTGTGTTCGCTCTTCAGGTAATCGAGGACTTCCTTGGTGACATCGGCATTTGTGTTGATTATGTTCTTGGGGCCATCCTTAACGACCAACCCCAACCCGTGATCTCCGACGTAGAAGATGTTGGGGAGTGCTTTGAGATCAGCCGCTTTGAGGATGTGTTCGGCTTCATCGCCCTTCATGGGGCGAGAAGCCATTTGCAACTTCGGGTACAAGTCAGGCACGACCTGACCGAAGAGTTTCTTTAGGATTTCGCCCATGCCCTTGCCCAAGGCGGACGCATCTTTCTGCACGCCTCGAAACATGCCTGTTCCACGTTCCATCGCCTCGGTCAACTTGTCCCGCAAACGGGTTTCATAGCCACTCTTGGAGTTCTTTTCATCCTGAAGGCACGTTGCCTCGTCGGGGCTGATTTTCTGCTGGGCGCTGAGTTGGTTGTACTTGTCCACCATCTTGCGTGAGGCGTGAACCTGGCCCACCAATTCATCGATTTCGGGACTCAGGCAGAAGAGCCAGTAAAGATCGTTCTCGTGAAGCTTCTGCTGGCTTTCGGTACGAGTCTCTTCAATGCTTTTGGTGAGTTCGTCGGCATCGTCGGCCACGCACAGGGTTAGAGGGAGTTCGCCCTCATCGCCAATGCTCGTGCCATCAACGCTAATGGCAATGCGGAACGAGCGATTCTGGTAGCGGAAGGTTTTGAATTCCGGCTCATCAAAGATTTGTTGGAGTGCGGTACGTGTCAGTTCATTCCGTTCACGGGGTTTCGGTTCGAGATAGCCCCGGCGGTCGGTTTCCCAGTTCTTTTCTTGGGCGGTTTGGAGCTTCCAGCCTTCCTCGGTATTGCGAATGAACTGGGCGGTATTCAGACGCTTAACGGCAGATTGAACTTCAGTCAGGGGCGTGGCCTTGCCTACTTCATTGACCAGCACAGCGGCAAGATTCGCTTCCGTGCGGGGCAGATCACGAATGAATTCCAGGAGGCAGATCGCCCTGGCCACCCGCAATGCCCAACCGTGATCCTCAGGATCGTTCTTGAATCGTTCGGCAATTTGGGAAATGTCAGTGCGTTTCTCATTCGAGAGGTTGCCATGCACCAAGTTGAACACGTTGTCGAGCGTCACGAGCGCCCCAATGGACTTCTTGGCGAATGCTGTATGTTGATTCACTAGCATCTCGTACGCCTGCTTGATGATCGTACGGTTACTCCCACCGTAATGCCGTGGAGCGCCAGGCTGAAGTCGAATGCCCGACATGATTCCGATGCAGAGATCGATGTAATGTGGCGGGTAGGGGTAAAAACGAATGAAATCACTTTCGTTGATGTCGGTGGGACGGGTCGTGCGTTCGAGCCGTAGCGCAGCGTTCAACTGGCCCTGGTTTTCGGCGAAGAGTCGCTTCAGCAGCTTCTCGGCTTCGGTTTTCTTCGCCAAAACACGCTTGGTGGCCACTTCCCGGATGTCGGAGGGGGCGAGGTCAACACGGTAGCGGAAGCGGTCTTGC
>JBEKBK010000532.1:0-5785 GCA_050015435.1 Bryobacteraceae bacterium | reverse complement strand
CTCCATCAAACTCCGGGTGTCGGGGAGAAATTCACCGATTACATCTACAACTTAGCGCTCAACGAGAGGAGCCGATTCGGGGAGGCACTCCTCGGGGCACTCGGTCGAGGCTTCGCCGGAGGACCACGCGCATCTGGCAGAGAGGCGGTCGCGGCGATGCGCGAGCTGCTCGGTTGGGCTGAAAGACATAGGCTGCCTGTCGCTGGTGAGGAACGATGGGGCGGTTGGATTTTGGACTCGGTGCGCGATCTGCCTGGGGCCATCCCGACCGAGGAATTCGCCCACCTGTTACGATTGCTCGACGAAAACCTTGACGAGGAGACTGATTTTTCCGGTTATTTGGGACAAATCGCTCCGCTCGGAAAGGACCTTCTTGCCGCGGCGAGCAGTGGAGTACGGATCATGACCTTGAACGGCGCAAAAGGGCTGACCGTTAGGGCGACCGTCATTGCCGGGCTGAAGAGAACCTAATCCCGCGGCCTGACGGCGACCTACACGAGGAACGCCGGATGCTGTATGTTGGCATGACGCGATCGCGTGAATATCTCTATTGCACGTGGGCACGAAGGCGTTCGGGCCCTACCGCATTCGCGGGCGCAGGAGGGTCGCGGACGAGGCGCAGCTACTCTCGTTTCCTCTTGAACGGGCCGGTGCAATCCCAGGATGGTGTAGCGTTCCTCCGTGACAACCGCCGCGCGGTCTGACTCCGTGCCCTCCTGATCTTCATCGGTTGAAAATTGAGGACCGTACGCGGATCGAAGTCGATCAGACGGCCCGCCCCTTGGCAGCTTGACCGCGCGAAAGAAACGTTTTGGGCGATGATCCGTGGCCGCAGAGTTTGAATGATCCGAAGTCCTTGAACCAATCGCCTTCCGGCACTTCCGGGCTCGAGTTAATCCAGAGCCGCAGTAGATTGAGGTCAGCAATGCTGATCCGCCGTTCGTGCATCCGGTCGATCAGGTGCTGGCGGACGCCGGGCGGCAACTTGGCCCACGTCTCGATTCTTGGCACTAGCCGCCAAAAACCATTTGGCCCATCTGCTCACCCAGACGTTTGACCTCCTGGGGATCGGTGGCGTTCCGGAAGCGTTCGGCGAGTTCGAAGAATTCTTGTTCTTTACGCTTCTCCGCCTCCATGCCGTTCTCAATGAGTTCCAGCAGCATCCGGTTGGAGCTCAGCCTGCGGGCTTTCGCTAAGCCGCGAACGTGTGCGGCGAGGTCGGCCGGCAGGCTGACACTTTGGCGCACTACCTTTTTGGCTGTTCTCATGAAACCATTATGCACCAATGTGGTGCAACGTGATTGCTGAGATTCGTCCTACAGTGGGCCGGGCGTCAGGTATTGCCGCTTGAGCTTTTCGTACAAGCAGTCCGCGTCATACGTCCGATTCTTGTCCTTCCCTTCCCGCCGCCACAACTCGTTCCACAGGTGAATCGAGCGGGTGTGAGCCGGAAAGACCCACTCCACCGCCGGGTCCAACAGTTTTCGCCATTCTGACCAATGCACCGGGCAGAACACGTCGGGCGGAGCCGTAGTGCTGCAACGCGAACTCACGGACAAGACGGCCCAGCAGCAGAGGACCACTCTGGCCCCATTCAAGCCGTTGTGTGTCCATTTGTTCGCACTCGCCCAAGGAACGGCGCATCAGGTCGCTGCCGGCTGGGGTCTTTAGCATTCCGTTGTTGACGTGCAAATCCCGCCCGATGCCCTCGCTCGAAAGTACGTAGGTCCTAGCGAAATCGAATGGAGCGACGCAAACGGTATCCATATCCACCCACCAGCCGCCATTTTCGAGCAGCATTTTGTAACGGAAGAAGTTTGCAAAACCAGCTACGGTCGGGTGTTGGCGGTAGGTGAATACGCGGTCACGGTGAAAAACTTTGCCCGCATCCAGCAGTTCCGGCTGGAACATTTTCCGGCGGGTCATATACGAAGAGATGAAACTCGTGACCGTGGTGCAGGAAAGACCGAATGCAGAGCTGTTCCATTAACGAGAGCTCCGGTCCGACCCAGAGGCTTTGAAGCGGTTGTCTCGGCTTCCTCGAGATAGCGTCAGTGATGTTTGGCAGATTTACAGTTTAATGCTTTCGGTTCTGGTGGAAAGCGCATTAGTCCGTCCGGCTAAGCCTTCCGGAGAATTGTCAGGACCAGGACCGATTGGTATTGTTCCTAAGGAGACTCCTCGTGCGCAAACACTTGCCTCTGGTTCTTACGGTTCCGGCTAAGAAGCGCGGATCTTCTATAGGAGGCATGTGATGGGAGACGAGACGCGAAAAGTCTTAGATAAGATCGAGCCGGACCGCCGGCGTTTCGTGCAGCGTATTCTGGCAATCGCCGGATTCGCCGTCCCCTCTGTCCGTTCGTATCTGCTGGCTTCGCCGCAGGCGACGGGCATTCCGACGACAACGTCTGCGCCGGCCACAGGCATTCCGACGACAACCACGACAACGACAACGTCTAGTCCGACGACCACCACACCCTCGCCGACGACGACTACGTCCACTACGACGACTACGGGCTCGCCGACGACTACCGGGTCACCGACGACTACACCCGCGCCGTCTGATCAGAACTTCCTCTTGCAGTGGTTCTTCCAGTCCAATTGAAAGCAGACATGATTTCGAGGCGACCGTGAACGCTTACAAGAACGAGATACTAATAGCGTTGGATCCGATGGCACGCAATCTCCATGCGGACGATTACCCCAAGCGAATCGGGGGGCTCGAGGCCCACCTGGTGGACGATCAGTTCGTGATTTTCGAGGCCCGGGTGGACCGCGTGCACTACCTCAACGCGACGGCAGCCCTCATTCTCGAGTTCTGCGACGGCAAACG
Source organism: Bryobacteraceae bacterium (assembly GCA_050015435.1). Classification (GTDB taxonomy): domain Bacteria; phylum Acidobacteriota; class Terriglobia; order Bryobacterales; family Bryobacteraceae; genus Palsa-187. The sequence goes on along the minus strand of JBEKBK010000532.1, from coordinate 2,952 downwards.
CTCGGTGGGCGAGATTGTGACCCTGGTGGGCGAGGCCTATTGGCTCCCCGACGCCCCGGTCGAGCAGGTACATCTCGGGCTGGAGAGCCTCATCGCCGAAGGGCTCATTCACCTGTAGCAATTTGAGAAGCCGCCCCCGCGCCCTGATTAATGGGGTACCCGGCGTTCCTTGAACTCAGCGAGTACCCTTTCCAGGCTGTATTTGGCTTTGGTTTCGATCCAGTCCCGGTCGGCCTGGGCCGCGAGCAGGGCATCCTCGCGAGCCTGCTCCAGCTCGTGTTTCGGGACATACCCTTCCGCAAGCTGGGCCGCATATACTCTATCGAGCCACGGTATGCCCCCCAGCGCGTAAGCGGAAATGAAATTGTTGCGCACCAAATCGAAGTTGGCCCAGACATAATTCATCTTTCGCTGCGAGCAGTGCAGGTAGTACGCCCGCGGATCGTTGTAGTTGCGGAAACCGAACATAGCGAACTTCAGATCAAGGTAGCACTCTTCTCCGCCGTAGCCCGCTTGGCCTGGGTGGTAACAGCCGACTTCAAAGAAACGGTCCTTGCGCACGGCAACGCAGCCGTGCCCATGGGCGGCTGTTTCGGTCAGCGTTTGAAAGTTACCGGCCAGGTTGTCTCCCCAGAAATTGCGGTGGAGGGTAAGCTCATAGTGGGTCGAGCGGCATTCGGGCGAGGTGCCATTCCAGCCGATCGGAAAGTGCAAGCTGCTGGCCTCATCCCAAACTTCCTTGCGCAGGGTACTCGATAGGCGCTTGAAAAAGCCCGGAGAGAAGAGCACGTGAGCGTCAGCGAACACAAGTATGTCGCCCTCTGCGGCCTCAGCGCCAGCGTTACGAACCGGGCCTGGCCCGCTTCGGTCGGTTTCAATCCGGCGCACCCAAGGTGCGATGGAACCATCTTCCACAAACTTCTGCGTGGTATCCGTGCTGAGATTGTCCACCACGATGATCTCGTAGCGATCTCCGGGATCGCGATCCATCTCCATGCGGATTGCATGGAGCGTGAACCACAGCGTCGTCGCTTCGTTTTTCGCTGGAATAATCACAGAGATCATGCCACGTGATTTTCCGGCCAGTTGGGTGGAGTGGTGACTGTCTATTGGGCCGAGGTTGGGACCGGGTCGGGGTCCTCCTCAAACTCTCGCGTTTCACATGCCCGGATGCTGTCTTGCGTGGCGATTACCGGATTAACCAGGAATAGCTTCGCTTGCAGATTAAATGTGTAGAACTGATCAATGGCAAGGTGCCTCTGCGCCCAGACGGCGACCTCTTCGGCGGTGTCGGGCACGGCCTCCAAGATTGCGTCGTATACCGAGTGATGATAGGCGATGGCGTGGGTGCAGGTGATCTGGGCGGGAATCACAAGATGCCGGCATCCCGGCACGGCGCGTAGCAGTTGATCGGTCCGGTAACCACCCAGATACAGAAGCTGCCATTCACGTCCTTCCAGCTCCCGCAGACTCTGCTCCAGAACCTCTGCGGCATCCGGCGTAAATCTAGCGTCGTCCTCGAAGACCAGTACGCTTTTCAATCCCTGCAGCTTCGCTTCGGCAATGATTCCGCGATGAGATAGCGCGCAACCGATGTGGTGACTCGATGGTGTCTCGATGGCGGCGAAACGCCGCATCCGGCGCGCGATCCTCAGCTTTTGAAAGCGGCGCTGCATGGCCTGCCAACGATCGGTCTGGCGGTCCAGATTGATACAGTAGATAGCGTCGAAGAAATGAAAGGGGCTAGAAAATTCAGCCCGCGCGGCCTGGACCATGCGCTGGGCCGGCTCTTTACCGAGCAGTCCTTCGAAATGCTCAATCGTAAGCCGTGGATCCGTTCCCAGTTCGTCATGGATCAGCATGTAGTTCCTGATCCGGTCCTCCCAGTTGGAGGGGTAGCGGAGGCCGAGCGGACGCTCAAACCGGTGCATCCAGCGCAGAAACGGCAAGCATAGGTTGCGGCCGCCCGCGCGCCGGATCTTCTCGTGAATATATCCTTCTTCACCGCCGAACCCCGCCAGTCGGGGGTTGAAGCCAGGCCACGCCTCCCTTCGGCAGCCGAATATTCCCAGTCCTTGCATGCCGATCTCGAAGGGCGGAGCTTCGGGATCTTTCCCTCTCTCATCCATGCCCCACTGGCCGTACATGCCATGGGACCAAACCGGATCAAACTGAGTGGCGATCGGCTCGAAGGCATCCGACAATAACGGGCCTTGCAACAGATCTTTGGTAGCTGGATTCTCACGGCAGTACGCGATCAGCCTGGCAAGAGAACCCGGTGCGAAGAAGACATGAGAATCCATACACAGGACGAATTCGCCGCGGGCCTCGCGGAAGACGAGATCGCGCACGGCCGTGCCCTGGGTCCTCTGATACGGAAGGTACCGGTAGTTGGGAATCCAGGAGTCCAGCGCCTTCAGTGCCTTCGCGCATGGGCCAGCCGGGTTGTTATCGATCACCAGCAACTCGATATCGGCCAGTATTTCGGGATGATAGAGGCGGATCGCCTGAACCGAAAAATAAACCCCGTCGTAATCGTCATGCGTGGACATGCCGATCGTCAGAAACTTGCGCTCTCGCCGGGGGGTGGGAGCCGGAGTCGGCGGCGCAGCATCGCCGTTACCGCCCAGGAGTTCGGAGGAGCGCTGGAACAGTTTGGAGGACGGATCGACCTTCTGGATTAGCTTGCGGACTTGCTCCAAGTCGAGAAGTTCAAGGGGCTGATCGACTCGGTTCGCGAGCGGCACAAAACAATGTTGAGGTTCGATACCGGGTGGGTCAATAGTACGGGCGACCGGCTCGATGAATCCATAGAATCAGGTACCCGCGGACTAGATTCTTGCTTCAGAGATCTTAAACAAAACAACTCCAACATTTGAAGTCAGGCAGCCAGCAGGTCAACGATGTCTTGAATCGCGTTGTCCGCTTTGTGGTAAGCGGCTTCGAGTTTGC
>JBEKBK010000531.1:0-5794 GCA_050015435.1 Bryobacteraceae bacterium | reverse complement strand
CGAGCGGCTTCTGAAGATCCGGCCCCATTCCGCCCCGGGGCTCCAAAGCCTGGCGGCGGCGGCCCTCATGCGTGGGGATTACAGCGCGGTAATACAGAACGGCACCTCGCTGGTGAAAGTGGATCCGGAGTGCTACGAAGGCTGGTTCAATCTCGCCATCGCGTATCAAAAGACCGGCCGGTTGGAGCAGGCGGGAATCGCGTACCGCGAGGCGGCTCGCATTCGGCCGGACGCCGTGGAGGCCCACGCGAATCTCGGCGTCGTACTCCAGGAGCGCGGGGACTTAGCCGGCGCGCGTAGCGCCTATGAGCAGGTGCTGTCTCTCTCGCCCGACCTGCCCGGCGCGCTGTGGAATCTGGCGCTGCTGGTGGAACGGGATGGCCATGCCGACCAGGCCGAACAGTATTTGGAAAAACTCGTGGCGCGGAACCCGGATTTCGAGGATGCCGCCTTCAGGCTGGGTTATCTGCAATTTGAACGCGCCGAATACGCCAGCGCCGTGGATAGTTTCGAAACTTGTCTCAAGAAGCGCACCGATTGGGTGGAAGCGCTGGTGAATCTCGGCCTGGCGTGCTGGAAGTTCCAGGATCTGGACGCCGCGGAAGAGACGTTTCATCGTGTGTTGAACTTGCAGCCGGACAATATCGACTCGCTGCGCACGCTCACAGCCATCGCCATTGAGCGGAAGGATCATGAGCGTGCCTGGGATCTGCACCAGAAGCTGACAGGTCTCGGAGAGCGGCCGGTGGCGCTGTCTTACAATCTGGGATTGCTCCTTCAATCCGCCGGTGAAAACAACCGCGCCGCGGAGTGCTACCAGTCAGCGCTGGACAAGAAAGAGGACTTCTCCGAAGCCCTGCTGAATCTCGGTCACGCACTGAAAGCCGTGGGCAAAGAAGAAGAAGCGCGGCAAATGTGGAGCAAGGCCATCACGGCGGATCCCACTCTCGCGGAACAGTACTTTCACTAAGGCCGTCTATCACCCGTACGGGGTAGCCGGTTATCTGAATACTGGCCTTACCCGAGACGCTCGATTGAATGTCAGAGGTCGGTAACCTTTGACGTATAACGCTCCAAGAGTTCTTTGGATTAGCTCCGGCACGCCAAACGCTCCGGCGGATTGGAACGTAGAGACGGTGTTCTGCAGCGACGAGGGGCTCGATCAGCTCGGCAGTTCTTCGTTTGACGTTATCGTGATTGAGGCGCCTGTGCCGGGCGCAGCTCTTGAGGAACTGATCGAAGAGATTGCGCGTATGCGGACGGGGACACCGATCGTAATTCGCGACTTCTCAGGCAGCGTGCGGGATGCCGCGCGATATACGCGGATCGGCGCTTTCGATGTGGCGGGGGGCGACAGCGACACGATTGCAGCGGTCGAATCGGCCGTGGAGTTCAAGCGCGCCCAGCGGGCGAGTGTCGGGCAAGACGCTCCGTGGCGATCGTTCCTGGTGGGATCGAGCCGCGCGATGCTGCGGACCACGGAGATCATACGTCTGGTGGCCTGTCGCCGGTCCACGGTACTGATCACCGGCGAGACCGGGACCGGCAAAGAGATGGTGGCGCGCGCGATCCATGTGGCCAGTCCGCGCGCACACCTGCCGATGGTGGCGGTGAATTGCAACGCTCTTCCGGAGAACCTGCTCGAAGCGGAATTGTTCGGGCATGTGAAGGGCGCGTTCACCGGAGCGTTCCAGCAGCGAGTGGGCCGTTTCGAACAGGCGAATCGCGGCACGATGTTCCTGGACGAGGTCGGCGACATGCCGCTGGATATTCAAACCAAGCTGCTTCGGGTGTTGCAGGAGCGCGAGTTCCAGCGCCTCGGGAGCTCGGAAACGATTCGTGTGGACGTGCGCCTGATCGCGGCAACGAATGTAGACCTGGTGGGACGGATTCGCGAAGGGAAATTCCGCGAGGACCTTTATTACCGGTTGAACGTGGTGCCGATCTCAACCCCGCCGTTGCGCGACCGGATGGAAGATATTCCCGCGTTGGCCAGTCACTTCCTCGCGAAGATCTGTGATTTCGAAGAGATTCCGCGGCGGCGCTTGGCTCCGGAAACGTTGTCGAGGCTGACATCCTATTCCTGGCCCGGCAACGTGCGGCAACTGGAGAACTCGGTCGAAAACGCAATCGCCTTGAGTGGCGAGCGGGAGATCCTCTATCCGTCGGATTTTCCGCTCCAGGCGAATGCGTTGTCGAAGGCAGTCAGGACCTCGCATCCAGCCATTGCGGTGCCTGACACAGGAATGGACTTTGAGCAGACCGTCGGCACCATCGAACGCGAAATCCTCGCGCAGGCGTTGCAGAAAGCAGGGGGAAACAAAACTGCGGCCGCTGAAATGTTGGGGTTAAAGCGCACGACTCTGGCTGCCAAGCTCAGGAGCCTCGAGGCCAGTGTGGGCTCCTGATATACTGAGGCCGCAATGTATTGCAGGAGTTGCGGCACACAGAATCTCGAGAGCGCGGAATACTGCGCGCAGTGCGGCACACCAGTTCGCGCTGCGATCGCAGTCGCGCCCGGTCCACCGCCGCTACCGGCTCCAACAATTTCGCCCACCTTCCGATATGCCGGATTCTGGCTACGCTTGTGGGCCTACCTGATCGACTGTGTCATTTTGGGAGTGATCCCCGTGTTGATCGCCGTGATCATGGCTCCTCTTTTTTTCACGGGCGGCGTAGGGGTAGCGATGCTCGGCGGCGGGATTTTCCTGGTGCCCGTGATCCTCACAGAAGGATGGCTGTACTACGCGTTGATGGAAAGCTCCTCTTTTCAGGCGACCGTTGGAAAGAGGGCGCTGGGCTTGAAGGTCACTGGCATGAATGGAGATCCGATTTCCTTCGGGACTGCCAGCATTCGTTATTTCGGCAAGATTCTTTCGCACCTGATCTTCAGCATCGGCTACATTATGGCTGCATTCACGGAGAAGAAGCAGGCATTGCACGATATTCTGGCGGGGTGCCTGGTTATTCGCGGATGAGCTGCGCGGCCTTCTCGGCGATCATGATCGTCGCCGCGTTGGTATTTCCGCCCACGATGACCGGCATCACCGATGCGTCCGCGACGCGGAGTCCGGTCACGCCGTAGACTTGCAGCCGGGCATTGACCACGCTCCATTCGTCCTGGCCCATTTTGCAGGTGCCCACGGGATGATACAAAGTCTCCGCGTGGGCGCGGATGAAGGACTCAGGATCGTCTCGTGGAAAAACAGGGTCGCCGCGATACGGATCGAACGGTTCGGACTCGGCGATGCGGTACGCGAGCTTCAGTCCTTCGACTAAAGGCGCCAGATCGGCAGGATCGGAGATGTAGCAGGGGTCGATCGCCGGCGGGTCCAGCGGATCGGCCGAACGCAACGTGATCCGGCCGCGGCTAAGCGGAGTGAGCAAACTGGGCCCCAGAGTGAACCCGTGTCCACCCGGTTTGGCGAAGCCGTGATCGACGTAGTGCACCGGACCGAAAAGAAATTCCAAATCGCATTCCGCCAGATCGGAACGCGATCTGACAAACGCGCCCGCTTCGGCGATATTCGAGGTGAGTGGGCCGTTTCTCCGGAGCACATATTTCAGGAGATTCGAGATCGTCTCAACGCCAGTGAGCGAAACCGGCTGAGTGCAAAAATAGGGGACGCCAACAGCCAAGTGGTCTTGCAGATTTTCGCCGACGCCACCCAGATCGACCATTACCGGAATCCCGCGTTCTTCAAGCTGCTTTTGGGGACCCAACCCCGAGCGAAGCAGCAGATGCGGTGAGCCGACGGCGCCGGCGCAGAGAATGATTTCGCCGGCCGCGCGCACCTGGTGGTCCGAATCCTTCTGCCTGTATTCCACACCCGAAGCGCGCCCATTCTGGAGAAGCACCCGCGTCACCTGGATCCCGGTCCAGACGGTGAGATTACCGCGCCGCAGCGCCGGCCGGAGATATGCGTCCGCAGCGCTCCAGCGCCGGCCGCTCTTTTGAGTCACTCGAAAGAAGCCCGCGCCGAATTGCGTGGGTCCGTTGAAATCCGCATTGCGAGGAATGCCCACCTGCTCGCACGCTTCCACGAAAGTTTCAGACAACGGATTGACATATCGGAGGCTGGTGACGCTGAGCTGATTCTCGGCGGCCTGAAAACATGGCAGCAGGCCGGAGAATCCCCAGCCCTCGTTGCCCAAATCACGCCACTGATCGAAATCCGCGGCACGCCCACGGATGTAGATCATGGCGTTCATCGAGCCGCTGCCGCCGAGCATCTTTCCCCTCGGCCAATACAGTGACCGGCCCCCGAGATGGGCTTGCGGCTCGGTGGTGAAGTTCCAATCGACTGGCGTCTTGAAAAGCTTGGAGAAGGCGGCCGGGATGTGAACTTCGCGCCTCCGGTCAGGCGGGCCGGCTTCGATGAGCAGGACGCTGACGCGGGGATTCTCTGTGAGGCGCGATGCGAGAGTGCAGCCCGCGCTTCCTGCCCCGATCACGATGTAATCGTACACGTTGGTGTATCAGCTCACCCGACGAAGCATTATGGCACAAACGTGCGATCGATCCTGGAAGTTATCATGATAGTTTGGGTGAGAGTAACTCCAGCAAGACCCGTTCCAGGTCTTTTCTCGTATTGGTCAACCTGATTTCGATCGGCTGCCTGATCTGGACGCTGCACGACGCCAAACTGGGCGAACTCAAGGATGATCTGGCCACCATGAACTGGTGGTGGGTCGCGCTGGCGGTGGTTGCCGACATTGCCGTGTATTGCTGGCATGGCTGGCGCTGGAGTCTGCTGCTTCACCCGGTTGAACCTGTAACGGTCTGGCAGACGATCCGCGCCATTTACGTAGGCCTATTCGCCAACGAGGTTCTGCCCTTTCGCGCCGGAGAAGTGCTGCGCTGTTATCTTCTGTCGAGCTGGACCGAGCTGCCCTTCTCCGTATCGCTCACCAGCGCGCTGATCGAGCGAATCTTTGACGGAATCTGGCTGTGCCTTTGTCTGCTGGTCACGGTGAGGATTGTTCTCTTCCCGAAACACTTTCAATATCTGATTGATGCAGGCTACGCTCTGTCTATTTTTGTGGTGGTTGGCGCCGCTCTGCTGGCGTGGGCGATGTTCCATCATCATCGCAGCGGCGCGCTGCTCGACAAACCGTGGCAACGGCACCTGCGGGTCCTGGTCGACGACTTGAGCTTGATCGGTCACTCCCGCTTTCTGTATTTCGCGTTTCTGCAAAGCCTGCCATATCTCCTTTTGCAGGTGCTGCCCATATACGGCTCCTTCAAAGGATACGGATTTGACGAGCTTTCCATTGGCGCGGCCTTCACGCTCATGGTGATTCTGAGGCTGGGCAGCGTGGTGCCTCAGGCCCCTGGAAACCTGGGCCTATTTCAGTTATTGACCAAAGAGAGCCTTGAACATATGTTCAACTACGCGCCTGCGGATGCGGCGCGCTTCTCGCTGGTGCTGTGGGGCATCGTGACCTTGCCGCTACTCATCGGTGGAACGATTGCGCTGTCGGTCACTGGAGCAAGAATTGGCGAGCTGAGAAAGGCGGCGCATGTCGAGCGGGTTGAACTTGCCACGCAGCGCGCTCAACTCAGCGGTCAACCTCTATCCGAGGAAGAATAACGCTTCGGCGCACGCTCGTCCGGATGGCGCGGAGCACACGTTTGACCCCGCGTTCCCAATCCGGAAACAAGTCGACATACTCCACGTGATTCGCGATCCGGCGAGGAACTACGCACGACTCCAGCCGCACCGGGATCAGAAAACTCGAATCCAGCGGGACTTGGCGCGCACAATGCAGGGCGTAGCGCAACTCACTCTGG
>JBEKBK010000530.1:0-5810 GCA_050015435.1 Bryobacteraceae bacterium | reverse complement strand
TCGACGATGACTTCTTCTAATGCGACGCCGCGCACCGTGGCCATGGCCCGGATCTTGGCTTCCTGGGCTTCGAGCGAAACGCCCAGATCGGCCTGGCGGTCGGTCGAAACACGAACATACCCCAGCGGCTACTGGAACTGGTGGAGAACGAGAAAATAGACGCGGTCATCGTGGCCAAGCTCGACCGGCTCACGCGCAGCGTCAAGGATCTCTCCCAGATGCTGGAGCTGTTCGAGAAACGCAAGGTGGCGCTGATTTCGGTCGCCGAATCGCTGGACACCGGGTCGGCGGCGGGGAGGCTGGTGATCACCATCATGGGCGCGGTGAGTCAGTGGGAGCGCGAGGCGATCGGCGAGCGGACACGCGACGCCCTGCGGCACAAGCGGGGCAAGGGTGAACGTGTTGGCAACATCGAGTTTGGGTACAAACTGGCGGCCGACGGTTTGCATCTGGAGCAAGATCCGGCTGAGCAGGCGGCGCTGGCGGAAATCCGGCGGCTGCGCACCGCCGGCCACAGCTTCCGCGCCATTGCAGCCGCGCTCAACAAGAGTGGCCACCGAACACGGCGGAGCACGCTCTGGCGACTGGAGTCCGTTGTTCGGGTGGTCAAGCTGGATGCAGCGAGACACGAGCGGCGCGTGGCATAGATTACTGGCGGGCACGCGAATAACTGCTTGCGTAGCGGACGATGCGCCCCTTGAAGCAGCCGTTTTTCTCCGTAAATGGCGGGCTGTTGTTCTATTAGATGTTTTAATGGACGTGTAACCGACAATCCACTCGGAATCCGGTGGCCCCCGCGGTTTCGACGGTTCTCGTCAGGTTGACGGGCTGCGTCCGCAGCCCTGGGGGCATCCAACCTCGTCACGATCGCGACCGCACGATCCGAGTGTCTCCGCGAGATTATTGGTGTGGGCTCCTCAGCACGTTCGCGCTTCATTTTTGCGTGTCCACCTTCAGACTGAATGTCACAGCATAAAGAAGTCGTTAAGAGATTAGAAAGATTCCGTGGAACGCGCGAACTCAATATCGACGCCTCAGCGTCTATGTGCGGAGGTTCCATGTTAGAACGCGTTTTCCTGTTACTCGCTGTCCCGGTACTGTTGCTCGGCCAGCCCGCCGCCGCACAACCAACCAACGCGGACCTCGCAAAACAGGTCGCCGACTTAAACGCAACGATTCAAACGCTCCAGCAGCGCGTCGATGAACTCGAAGCGCGCCTCGGCTCTACCGTCGCTGCCGAACGCGCCGGAAAACCGGAAGTCGCCCAGGCCAACGAGCCCGCGCTTCCCGCATCGGCTCAGACGACACCAACAGTGCCGGCGATCAGCAATTTCCTGCGCGGCACTTCCATCAACACGATGGTCGATACGTACTATGGCTACAACTTCAACGACCCCATCGGCCGGGTCAATCGGCTCCGCGCATACGACGTGCTCAGCAATGCCTTCAGCCTAAACCAGGCCACAGTAGTTCTTGAAAACGCACCCGACGTTGAGAATGACAAGCGCTGGGGTGCGCGCCTCGATCTTCATTAACCGAACCTCCCGTCTGGCACAACGCGAATGCGTTGGCACCACTCAGGCCAGCGCCTCCTGAGATCGGATCGCCGAGAGGAGCACAGAAATTTGGCGGAACATTAGCTGCGATTTGGGCTCCAGCGGGGATTTGGGCTGCGAAGTCTTTCTCTTTTTCGCTGGACGCTTTCGGTGACGTTTGCCGACAAGCAAGAAACAGAGAAACGAGCGTGATTGGTATCAGAAGTTTCTTCACGATTTTGGCTCCCTTTGTCTATTTGGTCAGAGATTTATCCTACAACAAATCGCATCCCGTCCGAAACCGGCCTGGGCCGCGTAAAATCTTGAGTGTAAATTAGGGTCTTGACAGGCCAGCCGCTGCTGGCAGGCGCCGAAGCGCATCAACGCAGCGCGGAACGGACACGCACCGCAACGGACATCGCGAGCGGCGCTGGGAGGAACTTCATCGAACACCGCAAACGAAGCGAGCAAGCGTTGATCGGCGTGATTCAGGAAGCGGTGGTGAAGCCCCGCCTGCCTAGGACACAATGTTGATCTCGACGGCTCGTGCGAGTGCGTCTTTAAAACAACCAGTTACTTATACACAGCCGTGATGCTACCAACAACGTATTGAACACACGAGCCACCAAAATTTCGAATTTCGCTGAATCGTCCCGGCGCTAAATCGTTTGAAAACGCGCCCCAGGTGAAATGGAGCGTTCGCGAGCCGATGTTGGTTGCCCTGTGGCAGGCATGTTCGTAGCTGATCTTGAGGTCCTGACAAGCGTTTCCAGTGCATCCATTAGGGGGGCCGGGGCGACCCGCACCAGCAACTCGACTAATTTGCCAAATGCGGTCTGTTTCATTAATGGTCGTCGACGTGCCACATCCTCCGTCACCGTGATCAAGGTGCCATCTCATTCTGTCCGGCGGGATAAAGGTCCGGTATCCGAAAATTGTCTGTGTACACTGGCCAATGATTTTCTTGATGACCACGTCGTTGTCGTTGTCGCGGATATTGATGACGTGCTTGTATCCGCCTCCCGTCGTATCTCCGACCCATCCGTTGCCGCTGCGGGTCAACGTTAAAGGACCAAGTTGGCCGCCCGCTGGATAACTAACATTTAGCCAAGTTCCAGCGTACTCTTGGCCCGAAAGCCGGTCTGAAGTAACCGCGACGGCAGTCACTAATAGCAACAACCTCAACGAGATCAGCAGCTTCATGGTATAAAGTCTCCTTCATTCCAAATATTTTAGTCAATTCGCAGGAAATCTGACACATCGACCGTTCGCGGTGAGGACGAGCGATTCATGCTGCGATCCCCACGCGAGTCGTCTGAAAGGAAATGAACGGAAATGTAATGCCCCGCGTTTTTGGCTTGCTCTTTGGCTGTGACGTCACCGTCCGGTCGCGTCACTTAAGTTATTGAAACGTATGGCCTTTGTCCCGCTCTGTGCTGGTTCTCCGTTCCTGTGGTCGGCTTGACTGCGGGGTGAGGCCGGAGCCATGAGTGTGTTGACCGCAATGACGGTCAGCAGCCATGTGGCCGGAGGCCAAATCGCGTGGCATGCGCGTGTTAGTCAGAGTCCGGTCCGGGAAACCTCCCTTCCGGGTGGGGCTTTACGTTCAGGGTGGGGCTTTACGTTCAGGTTGGGCCAAAAGCACTGGCCGTTCCCGACCGGGTACACTGCCGTTATGTCCCCAGGAAATGTTTGGCCAGAAGCGCTTTTCGACCTCGTCTTTATCCCGAACCTCGATGATCGACTCGAAGAATTGGCGGGGATGGCGGAGCCGGAGGAATGGCACTACCACCATACGCCTCCAACTGAGCACCAGCACCCCATCCTGTACAACTATCTCCGCTATACATACACGCGCTTGGCTGAGGAGGAGAAGATAGCCGTTTCGGATGATGGTCAACTCATCACGTTCAACATGGGCCTCGTGACGCCGAACCAGGAGCCGATTTTCGCGCTAGCCAACCACAATCATCTTCCCAACGCCCGTCAACCGTGGCATTTTCAGGGATGGCGACGGCGAGGGGAGTACGAGCTTACCCGGTTTTCGCAGTTGCCAGATATGGCCCACTATTTCGATGATCCCGCCGCGCTCGTCCTCGACCCCCGCAAGGAACTGCGAATGAACATCGAACACATCATCACCGAAAATAAGGAGCGCTTCCCCCCACCGTATAACACAACGATGCCGCCGGCGGGCGCGCCATGCACCTTCTCGGTGGAAAGACAGTGTAAAGTCCTTGCACGCTCGTAGGCTCCCTCCAAGTCTTTTACTGCGAAATAGAGTGACTTCGCCGCGGGATGTGGCTGACTCGCGGACGACACATCGACGATCTGCAGTGTCACATGTCCACAATCGAAGTAACATCGCGAACCCGCCTGTTTACGTCCTTTGAGGCCGAGTAGTTTCGTATAGAAGGAGACGGCAGATTTGAGATCGCCGACCTCAATGTTAAGCCTAAAAAGCCTCGGAACCTCTTGCCGTGCCGTGGCGCTTGTCGTCTTCGTCCTTTGGGCTTTAACGTGTTGTTTCGTTGACATGGTTGTTTCTCCTCGGCTTGCTGTTGCTTGAAAAGTGAGAAAGCCAATCTCGCACTAGCTCAAGCCGTTTTCGCTGAATCGTGTAGATGCGATTTCGACCCTGCGTTTCGTGGGTCAGCAAACCAGCTTTCTCGAGAACCCGAAGGTGCCGCGTTGTCGTTTGCCAAGCGTGCTCGAAGATCGCCGCAATCTCACCGGCCGTCATGGAGCCGCCGTTGAAATAGATCGTAATAAGCACGCGTCGCCGAGCAGCGTGCGCTAGCGCGGCAAACACTAATTCATATACGTCGGCTCGCGGCATCGAATCTCGAACCGCGGTGGTCAGCTTGAGACTCTCGCGAATGCCAACGGATGCTTCGGCTGGTACAGTCCTACCGTGCCTCCGCCGGGAAGCCGGATGTGGGTAATGGACCCCCACCTTGCTTCCTGCACTTCCGAAAAATGGACGCCTTTTTTTTCGAGTGCAGATAACTCAGCCTTTAGGTCATCACACATGAAATAGAGCTCGTGTGAGTTAGCGTCTTCGGCGGGATGAACCGCCACTTCCGCTGGAGGCAGCGCGAAGATCAGCCATCCGTGGCCAGCATCCACGGATGAGAGTCCGAGGACCTCCCTGAGGAAAACACGATCGGCCGTTGCGTCCTTGCTGGAAACGATTACATGAGCGCCAAACATCGTCCTGTATCCTTTCGTTGAACCCAGACCCCATACGTGATCGATCTGAGTATTTCGTTCAGATACATTAAGCCGCAAGGCTGAGCATCTGTCAAGATATATTTAGCACGTCGGCTTAATATTGTGACGGTCCAACGCTGATTTGGTGGGTGGCGTGACTGGCGCAGAAGTACAGTTCCCGTTCGGTCCCACGCTAGCGACGGTTTCGATTCAGATTTCGACACGCGGCGGTAGCACTCTTCCGTTGCAATTAGGATATCGAGGTAGAGTGCGGCAAGGGACGCTTCTGGAGCGCTGGCGTCGCTTCTCCTCGTTGGCTGGCAGATGATGGAAAGATACAACCAGCCGCCCAAAACGGACTCGCCCAGCGGCTCAGAATGATCCTGTCCGTAGGTGGGCCGACGCACTGCTTCGTTGAAGTGACGCCTCCTGCCGTCTGCTGACGGTCGGTCCTGGATGACGGGCAACCCGGACAGAACTTTTTCAAATTCGAGTTTGGAGCATAGCCGTTCAAAGAAACGATACTGCCCCAAAGAGGCGCATTCCGTCCGCTATCGACTTCGAGTCCGACGACCAGCAGATGTGCAGAAACATTTTAGTTATCGCGAATGGCATTGCGATTGCTATCTTTGTCATAGAGGCGAATCCGTGAGCGGTTGGAAATTCACGCTGCCAATTCTGATCGCAACCACAGTCTTCATTGCGATGCCACAGGAGAAAGCACAGACCGTGACGGGGAAGACTGTCCTGAAGGCGAGTGATCTATCCGGAGTGGAGATGTACCGGACCTATTGCGCCTCCTGCCATGGTATCGATGGCAAAGGTTCCGGACCCGCCGCTGGGGCGTTGAAAAAGGCGCCTCCGGATCTGACGCAGCTCGCGAAACATAACAATGGCCATTTGCCGGACTTCCGCATCCTGCGCATCATCGACGGATACGAAATCAGGGCCGTTCACGGCTCCCGTGACATGCCGATCTGGGGAGATTACTTCCGCATGAAGCAGCGGGATGAGGGAATTGTCGCGGTGCGGGAACACAATCTGGTCGAATATTTACGGTCA
>JBEKBK010000529.1:0-5811 GCA_050015435.1 Bryobacteraceae bacterium | reverse complement strand
ATGACGATCGAGGCGGCCACCGACGGCGATGTCTTTCGAGCTTATCTCGAACACGCCCTTTGTCCGCAGTTGAAACCGGGCGACGTGGTGGTGATGGACAATCTGGCGGCGCACAAGGTGGAAGGCGTGCGCGAACAAATCCAGGCTACCGGTGCACAGTTGCTGTACCTGCCACCCTATTCGCCGGACTTCAATCCGATCGAGCAATGCTGGGCTCAGATCAAGCAACGACTGCGAGCCGCCAAGGCCCGCTCGGTGCTCACCCTGGAACACCACCTCGCTGAAGCTCTCGCTTCGGTTACTCCGCAGAATCTTCAGGCCTGCTTTACCCACTGCGGTTACGGTCCATGTTAGATATGAAAATGCTCTAGTCTCCAGCCCCAGTGGTTCGTGAGATTAGGTCGGCATCACGGCAGTTTGCCGGTGCAGGTGCGCTGAGCGAAAGACACTGAGAAAAGCGTAGCGCACACCGAGCCGCCAGGCTAGTGCGCTTAGTGTTGCCGCTGCAACGCGGGTCCCACGCGTCCGGCACGCTGGAGTTGTGTGGTCCGCCGGGACCACCTCAAAGTACGCAACATCGTCCAGTAGAGGCCCAATGCATTTTTTGGTTCCTGTTGTTCATCCTCCTGCTTTAGCAGCGCGAAACACCACCGTGTCTTCGGTATGGAAGCTGTAGTTCTGGTGCAGCTTGATGCCGCGCATCGCTGCCTTGCGTTCGTCTTCGCTGCTGAACCAGCGCTCTTGCTTCACAGCATTTGACGGCTTGTGAATGATCTTTAGGCCGTACAGTTTTCTAGCCATTTGCGCACCTCCCTTCGATGATCGGTTAGCGTGCTAAATCAGTGCCCCCTGATCCGTTTGGCTGACCGCCTTGCGATGCGGCTGCAACTTGGCGGGGACGGTTCCATGGGCCAAGTAGTTGTTTAGTCTATTGAGCGCTACGACTACTTCGTCCTGGGCTCGACCGTACTCGCAAGAAGCCTGGCGAACTCGGTCTATGGCATCCGGGGTTACCTCGTGAACGGCCCTTCCAACGAGCCTAGCGGCTAAATCGCGGCGCGTTTTCGCTGCCGCTAGATCGTCCTGGAGTTCTTGGAGAATCTTCTCGCGGTCCATCTAATTCCGGTCCTTCGGCGCTGATCGCTTCCTCGGCGGTTATATTCTTTTGCACGCCAGCCGCCATCTGCGCGATCATGAAGGTTCAGTGAATTATGCTGACACGTCGGTTACATCAGGGTTTTCGCCCCCATGTTCCGCGTGAAATGGCCCTAATGGCTCCCTGAAATGGCGCACTTCAGTGAGGTTGTCAATGGCGGAATCGATGCGAATGGATCGCTCAGCCGAGCCAAGAGGTCGCGATTTGTGCCGTCCTCGGGAGCGAAGCTAAAGATTGGCCACTGATGGGCTCGCCCCACGACTCATGGATGACCGTCCGCAATCCAAAACGGGATACCGCGTGCTGGTAGTTGATTACGACGGCCTGAGTCAACTGGTTGCGGTTCGAATGCCGGAGAGGCACGGTATGCCTCTGTTGTGGGAGAGCTGCAAGGAGGCAGTTGCCGCCCTCGAAAAGAGCGACTCGATATTGTCTTGATGGGCGTTCGAAAGCCGAATATGGATGGTCACGAGAACCACCAAGGCAATTCGCGGTCGGGAGAAGACGACGGCGAGCATAGCCCAATCATTGCGATGACCGCGCAGTCTCGTAGGGTTAATGCACAACAGTGCCTCGCGGCGGGGATGGACGGCTATGTCGCCAAGCCAATTCAAATGGGAGAGCTCCGAGCAACGATTGAGAACATGCTTGGGAAAAGGCGGCTGACTAGACTGGCATCGAGGTTCCAAACAAGCCTCCGACGAGAACTGATCTGTCTATTGTCCTAACCCTGGTCTCCCAGCCGCTCCTTATCTACACAGTGGGGCACGAACCGGCGCCAATAACGGCGAAGACCGATCCGTCGCAGAGATCACAGTGCACCCGTTATTTTGATGGTGACTTAAGAGTCTTGTAATATGCTTCGATTGGCTGGAACGGGCCCAGCAGGTGTTGTTCGAGCGGAAACGGATCGATAAATGGCGGATACGCTGCATCGATCAGCTTCGTCCGCCTATCGGGAAAGTCGGCTTCCAGATTCGCCATCTGCGGCCTTGGCTGCACGTTGATGTAGGCCGCCAGGTCGTAGGCTTCATCGTCTGTCAGATCGGGGCGGCCCAGCGGCATGCGGGCTTTGACGAATGCCGCTGCGGTCAACAGGCGATGCATCCCGGCGCCGGTATTGAAGCTGTCCGCACCCCACACGGGTGGAAATATATAACCGTGGATCGGACTGGCGCTGACCAGAATCCCCAAACCGTCATAGCCGTGACAAGTCGCGCACCGTTGCTCGAAAATCTGCTTACCGGCGTATACCCTCGCCGAACGATCCGGCGCTTGAAACTTCAGTGGCTCAGCCGCCTTTCGTTTGCTCTTATTCATAAGTGCACCGCGGACCGCCACGGCGCGAGCCCAAGTCGCCATCGCGGCGATCTGCGGGCTGTTCCGTGGCAGCGGCCTACCATTCATGCTGCGCACCATACACTCGTTAATCCGATCTTCGAGTGTACGAATGGTTGCCGACCGGGCAGAGAACTTCGGATAGTTCTGGATGACGCCAAACAAATTCAGAGCGCCTGGATCATCACCCGCATTCACATGACAGGATACGCAGGAAAGTCGATTCCCTGTGTAGCGCAACTTAGAATCCGGAACGTCAGGACCTATCAACTCCGGAGTTTGAGCCATTAGCTGGTAGCCGAAATCTTCAGAGGCGGCAGCAGGTGTGCTGGCCGCAGCCGCGTTATGGCTTGCCGAATACTTGGTCTTATCTAGGATTAGTGTGACGCCGATCGCGACCAACCCAACGATGCAATAAGCTGCAGCCATCTTGGCTTTGCTGTGCGCGCGGGTTTCTTGGCTTCCCTCCAGTTCTCTTTGTGGCACGCCGTGTCGTTTCATCGCATAGTCCACCAAGCACTTTAAGAGCCGTTGGCAGTCCTCCACACAGCCTGCGTCTTGGTGTGCAAGGTTTGTGCGGAATCACCATCGCTTCGAAAGTGCTCAGGACCTGTTATTAAGTCTGGCGGAGGGAGCCAGGTGTCCCAGCAACAGCCGCAACCCTTATCGTCTCGAGTCGCGACGAAGGATTGCTTCGTGACTGTGACGCTCCCTCCGGGCCCGCCCCTTTCGCGGCGGGGTCTGGGTTGAATTAGGACGGTGTTGATCACAACACCGAATAACAGGGCCCGCTAGAGCAACTTTTCGGCCCATTTGACCAGAGGCAGTCTTCGCGTAATTGTGGTGATAACCCGAGAGAAAGCGACGGGTTACGTTCAGCAAATCGCGGCGCAGGGATAGACCATCACCCAGTCGGAGCGGCATTTGACTCAAACGTTGCCCGAATAACCGCTTCGTCCGTTCTACTGCGCTGGTGCAGTTCTCCGGCAAGAGTGAGCCACTGGTGAACTCTGCACCAGTTTGGAACCGCGTCGCGCGTGGCGTGTGTTCCGAATCTCTGCTCATGGCTGGCAATTACAGTAGTATTACATCCGAATATCCGGATCGGGTGTAGGATCAAGCCAAGAAAGTGATTTGAGAAAGTGAATGTTCATCCCAAGGGCAGCCAGGCCCGCGTTCT
The DNA here is from genome assembly GCA_050015435.1 of Bryobacteraceae bacterium. Classification (GTDB taxonomy): domain Bacteria; phylum Acidobacteriota; class Terriglobia; order Bryobacterales; family Bryobacteraceae; genus Palsa-187. The sequence continues at coordinate 2,137 of JBEKBK010000529.1, read as the reverse complement.
TCTGACTTCCGTTTTCGGGCCTTACGCCCAAGATGATGATTTCGGCAGCCGCCGCGTCAATCCCATGGAGCTTTACCACAACCAGGTGACGCGCGCCCAGGGATCCTTCTCATTACGGATGTTCCATCGCTCATGGGGCATCATGATGATCCAGGAAAACATCTCCGCCCCTTCCACGCTCCTAGATTTCCCTACCCGCGAGGCATTTGCCAAGGAGCTTACCGCTCATCATTACGATATCGTCGGGATCTCTTCCATCATCGTGAACATAGGCAAGGTGCGGGAGATGTGCCAGATGGCGCGTAGGCTTTCACCCGGTTCGACCATCGTGGTGGGTGGACACGTCAGCGCCATTCCGGACATTGAGCACATGATCGACGCCGATCACATCGTGCGCGGCGACGGTATCGCTTGGATGCGCGGGTTCCTCGGCGAAGACGTGAGTGCCCCCATCCGACACCCGCACATTACCTCCGGTTTCGACGTCCGCACCATGGGAATCAAAGTGCCCGCTCAAGCTGGGAGCACGGCGGCCACCGTTATCCCCTCGGTGGGATGCCCGTTGGGATGCAACTTCTGCACCACTTCGGCGTTCTTCGGCGGAAAGGGAAAGTTCCTCAACTTTTACCAGACCGGCGAAGAGCTGTTCGACGTCATGTGCGAAATGGAATCGTCGATGAAGGTACGCTCATTCTTCATCATGGACGAGAATTTCCTGCTCTACCGCAGGCGCGCCATGGAACTGCTCGACCGGATGAAAGCCAAGGGGAAAGCGTGGGCGCTATACGTGTTTTCATCAGCCAACGCCATCAATAAGTACACGATGAGAGAGTTGGTGGAACTCGGCATTTCCTGGATCTGGATGGGCCTCGAGTCCAAGCGCTCCGGGTACGCCAAGCTTCAGGGCCATGACACGATGGCGCTTACCAAAGAACTGCGGCAGCACGGTATCAAGTTACTGGGCTCGACCATCATCGGCCTGGAACATCATACCCCCGAAAACATCACCGATGAGATCGAGCATGCCGTGTCTCATGAGACGGATTTCCATCAGTTTATGCTCTATACTCCGGTGCCCGGGACTCCACTTTACAAAGAAATGCAGGAGAGGCGCCTGCTGCTCGACGTCGACCTGGCCGATATTCATGGACAGCACAAGTTCAACTTCAAGCACTCCACCATTTCGCGTGACGACTCCAATCGGTTTCTGGAGTCGGCTTTCCGGCGCGACTTCGAGCGCAACGGCCCGAGCCTGTATCGTATCTGCCGCACCACCATGCAAGGCTGGAAGCGCTATAAGAATGATCCGGATCCTCGCGTACGCGAACGATTTGAGTGGGAAATCCGCTCGATAACGACTGCTTACAGCGGCCTGTTGTGGGCGATGGAACGGCAACTTAGAGGGACTGGCGAGACCATGAGCCAGCAGATCCGTGCTTTGCGTAAGGAAATCGGCAGCGAATTCGGAGTAGTCAGCCGGGTGATAGCTGCCCTCCTCGGACCCATACTCCTGTGGACCAGCCGCCGAGAGCAAAGACGACTTGCGGAAGGCAAGACATACGAACCACGGATGTTCATCGAGCAACGCAACTGGCAGACCCAAACGAGCTGCTAAGGGCATTTAGTTAAGTGCAGAGCCGGGTCAAACACGCTGATTTCTGGTGCCCAGGCGCTTGCGCCGGAACGCATCATTCAGGCGGTCGGCCGTAGGCCTCCGCCGTTTGAAGATTGAGGCCCGCGCGCTCGCCATTGATCAACACGATACCTGTGTCGAGCAGTTGCTGGCCAGTGAGATCAAATTGCTCGTAGGCGCGCAGAGCACTCAATGGAAATATGAATTCCACGGCTTCGCCCCCTTCTGTGTCCGTATTGCCACCAGCGCCGCGAACGGTTGTGCTGAAATCAATGCCCGTGAAGTCGGCGCTGTCCTTGAAATAGGCGAGCACAGGGCGGATCAAATGTGCAACGTGGCGATCAAAGGCGAGCGCCGCCAGCTTGTATTGTGAGCCGGAATCGGACGCCACGAGAGTCGTCGTGATTGGAAGCTGAAGATATTGGACGCCGCGAAACACAATGAAGGACGGTGGAGCATAAGACACGAAGTGCGCTTGCGAATCCAGCTCTTTCAGCATTCTTG
>JBEKBK010000528.1:0-5828 GCA_050015435.1 Bryobacteraceae bacterium | reverse complement strand
CGCCTTGGGCCTCGGATCGAATGCGCACACGCGATTTCATCGGTCCGCCGCCAAGTCCGCCGCCACCGCCTTCGCTTTTCGTGACGCCGTGCTCTTCGAGAATCCCCAGGACCCGATCGACATTAAAATGGTCAACCGTCATGCAGTAGTGGTTGATCTCCGGCTTGGCGTTCGGATTGCCCGCACCAATGAAGATGAACTGCGGTCCCGACCCAATTTGGAGACCAATCCCGCCCGTTGGCCCCTGCCGGGACTGAATCGGCATTCCGAAGAGTCCCTGATAGAACTCGATGGACCGTTTATGATCGGTAACCGTGAGAGTCAGGTGGCTCAAGAAGCGTACCGGCAGCGTGCCCTTGCCCGATTGCGCTCTCAATCGCGACGCCGCAGCGAGAGCTGGGACTGAGAGCAATAGGTTCCTTCGTGTCATGCCTTCGTGGTGTGAGCTCATATTGGGTCCGATTTTATCAGTTCAGCGAGAGGATTGGATGCCTGCTCCGCCCGCCAGCGCGGCTTTCACCCGTGCGGGCGTGAACGGAACCGCGCGCAGTCGCACGCCGGTCGCATCGAAAATCGCGTTTCCCAGAGCCCCAGCCACCGGGGCCGTCGCAGCTTCACCGGCTCCGAGCAGAGGCAACTCGGGATGGTCGAGAAGGGCTACTTCGATCGCCGGCACTTCGGGGAAGGTCAGGATCGGGTAGCTGGCCCAATCCACGCTCGTGACGCGGGAACGATCGAACTTCACTTCTTCGTGCATCGCGCGGCTCAGCGTCTGCACGATGGAACCTTCAATCTGATTGCGCAGCGAGTCGGGATTCACCACCAGCCCGCAATCGTGAGCGCAGGTCACGCGGCGCACGCTGATTTTGCCGCTCGATCGATCGACGGCCACTTCCATCGCGATCGCCACATAATTCTCGGCTTGCTTGTAACGCATGTAAGCCACGCCCCGCCCCACCAGCAGGCTGCCCTGTGACGCGACAGCGTTCGGCGAAGGACGCGTTTGCCAGCCGATCATCTCGGCCGCGCGCTTCAACACCGCGATGGCGCGTGGATCGGAAAGCCGCTGTAACCGGTAATCCGCCGCATCGATACCGGCGGCGACGGCGATCTCATCCGTCAGCCCTTCCACGGCAAACACGTTTGCGATCTTGCCCGGCGCGCGGAGATTCGACGGGCGCAACGGCGTATCTTTCAGCCAATGGCTCACGACGCGAACATTGGCGACGGAATACGGCGGGTCGCCATTCTGCGATACCGCACCCGATCCAACGCCGTGATCCTGCTTCATACCGGCCGCGTCCACGCCGACCAAAGGCCTGGCGCCCGGGCGGTTCGCAGGGAGCCACATCTCCGTCTCCCAGGCCACGATGTTTCCACTTGGATCGAGGCCCGCCCGAACATCAAGGAGCTGCGGCGGACCCTTCGGATCCCATGCAAGCTCGTCCTGGCGCATCCACTGTACGCGCACCGGCTGTGACACCGCTCTCGACAACAGAACCGCGTCAGCCGCGGCATCGTCGCCGCCGTTGGTGCCGTAACTGCCCGCCCCGTCCATGTAGATAACGCGAACCTTCTCCGGCGCGAATCCAAAGATCTTCGCCAGGTTGGCTCCGAGGCCGTGGGTTCCTTGGGAAGCCGACCAGATGGTCGCGCCGCCATCGCGCACGTCGGCAACCGCGCACGAAGGTCCTATCGAACCGTGACTCTGGCAGGGCCATTGGTATGTGGCGGACAATTTTCTGGTGGCCGAAGCCATCGCAGAGGCGTCGCCGCGATTCACGACAGTTTCATCATGATCGATTGCCCCTTGCCTCAAATGACGATCCAGACCGTCACTACCGGGCAATCCTTGCCATTCGCTCCACGTTGCCTTCAGTTCACGAGACGCGCGGACCGCGGCCCATTCGTCCCTGGCAACGACTCCGAGGAAGCTTTCGACGCGAACTACGCGAACATCCGGAATGGAGCGGATAGAAGACTCGTCGACGGAAAGAAGCTTTGCGCCGAAAGAAGGCGGGCGGATCACCCGGCCATGCAGCATTCCGGGGATAGTCAAGTCCGGGAGATAAGTGTGCCGGCCGGTACATTTCTCCGGAACGTCGGGACGAAGCAGCGGCTTGCCCACTACGGTGTAGCGCAGGGGATCCCGGAGAGGCGCCTTCGGATCCATCTTCACCGACAAGCGACGTCCGCCCCCCAGCGTGCCGATTTCGACTCCCTGGCCGCCGTTCACGGGGCGCACTTGTCCGTTTTCAATCGTCAGTTCGGAAGCCGGGCGATTTAATCGTGCAGCGGCACGATTCAGGAGTTCCTGGCGTGCTGTCGCCGCTGCCTGTCGAAGCTCCACTCCACCGCGCGTTAGCCCCGTGCTGCCTCCCGTACCGCCCTGATCGGGCGTGAGTGCTGTATCGCCTTCGACAAGGTTCATACGCGAGACGGAGACGCCGAGTTCCTCAGAGACCATCTGGCGCATTGCGATGCGCATCCCGGTTCCGATATCCACTTTGCTGGTGTAGATGGTCACGGAGCTATCGGGATGAATCGCCAGAAAGCTATCGAGTTCGTGCAGATCGAGCGGTTTGCCAATCTCAGAATTGGTACCGGTTTGCGCGGGCGCACGGAAGGCGAAGCTGACGATCAGAATGCTTCCGCGCTTGAGCAGATCGCGCCGGGACATGGACAATAGTTGTTCCATTTGCATAGCCTCCTTACGCGCGAGCGGCCCGCATGACGGCGCTCAGTATTCGAGTGTGCGTACCACACTTGCACAGGTTGCCGGCCAAACTCTGCTTCACCTGATCCAGCGTCGGCTTAGGCGTCTGGGTAAGCAGCGCCTTGGCGGCCATGATCATTCCATTCGCGCAGTAGCCGCATTGCGCGGCTTGTTCCGCGATGAAGGCGGCTTGTACTGGATCCGGCTTTTCCGGCGTGCCCAATCCTTCGATAGTGGTGACAGTCTTGCCTTCCACCTGCCGGACTGGAGTCACGCACGAGCGCGTGGCCTTTCCGTCGATCAGCACAGTACAGGCGCCGCACTGGGCGAGTCCACAGCCGAACTTTGGACCATGCAGCCCAAGCGAATTACGAAGCAGGTAGAGCAGCGGCTGGGCCGGATCCCAGGATTCGACCGTCGCCGCCTTGCCGTTCAGTTGGAATTTATACGCCGCCATACCGCTACTGTATATCACTGCCGGGCGCAATGAAAACGGCCTTTCCGCCGACGACGGTCATCAGCACTTTCGCCTGTTCGATTCCCTTCTCCGGGATGGTCAGAATGTCCTGGGCAAGAACCACGAAGTCGGCCAGCTTGCCGGCCTCGATGGATCCTTTCGTCCTCTCGTCAAACGTCAGATAGGCAGTGCCCATCGTGCTCAGTCGCAGCGCCTCCTGCCTTGTGATCTTTTGATCCGCGCCCATAACGCCTCCGCTGATCGTGTCGCGGGTCACGAAGTGATAAATGGTCCAAAGGGGCGGGTATGGCACGACGGAAGAATCCGTTCCCGCGGCGAGGCTGATGCCGTGATCCAGATAAGCACGCACCGGCGTGACCCAAGCCGCGCGTTGCGGGCCCCATAAGCGGACCAGGCTCGGTCCAGCGAGATAAAGATGGTTTTGCACGGTAACCACCAGGCCGAGCGCTTTCATGCGCGCGAAGTGTTCCTCGCGCGGCAAGAACCCGTGCTCGATCGCCCAGCGCTTACCGACAATGGATCGATCCACGTTCGCGGCTTCGTAGCCAGCGAGCACTTGATCCATGGCGGCGTCGCCCACCGCGTGAGTCCCGACGCGCCAGCCCAGCCGGTTGAGCTCCCGGACGATGCCGATGTAGCGATCGGTTGGGATCAATTGGAGCCCGCGGTAGTGGCCGTCTTTTCCATAGGGTTCCTGGTACGGTTCGCGCATCCAGCCGCCCTCGAATCCTCCGTCCGCGATCAGCTTCATACCCTGGATTCGAACCCATTCATCGCCCTCATCCGGCTTGACACCGGAGCTTTCGATGAAGGCCCGCACACTCGCGGCATCGGCGTTAGGGGGCGCGGACAGCAGCGCGTTCACGCGCACGGTGAGCATGCCACGGCGCTTCATTTCTTGAAATAGACGAAATTGAGCCAGAGGGATGCCGGGCTGCCGGATACTGGTAAGTCCCGCGGCATTGAGCTTGCGGAACTGCTCCATCCACGAATCCATTTGCTCTTGCTGGGTCAGCGAGCTTGCGGGCAGCGTGACTAATGTTCGTGCGCGATCGACCAGCTCGCCATTTGGTTCGCCGTCCGTATAAGTGCTGATCTGTCCCCCTTCCGGCGCGGCCGTCGTTTTGTCGATGTGCCATCGCGCGAGCGCCGCGGAATTGAGGATGAATTCGTGGCCGCCCCTGACCAGCACGACGGGATTGTTGGGCGACACCGTGTCCAGATCGCGCCGCAAGGGCAGCCGCTGCTCCTTGAGCTGAGCTTCGTGCCAGTCGCCATTCGAGACCACCGTTTCTCCGGCCGTGACATTTTTGACACGGAGTGCGACTGCCGCGAGCACGTCCGCCATCGATCGCGCACCCGATAGATCCACCCCTGGACCACCGCCAGCATTGTGCAGATGACTATCTTCCAGCCCTGGGATCACAGTGCGGCCGTGCAGATTCACGATGCGGGTCGCCGGCCCGGCAAGCTTTCGAACGTCCGCGCTTTTCCCGACTGCGGTGAATTTTTCTCCCGTCACCGCGAAGGCCTCAGCTATTGAAAAAGCCGGGTCGACCGTAACGACCTTTCCATCGATGTAGATCGTTTCAGCCGCCGGAGCCTGTGCGTGGGCGCGTACGCCAGAGAAGACGAGAGCAAGCCCGGCGGCCGCTCCATAGACCAAACTCTTCGGCATAGTCTATTGTGATACGGACTGCGCGATTGCGGTCTAATGTAGAGTGTTAAAGGTCCATGAACGATCAAGCTAGCATCCGAATACTCAGCGTCGATGACCACCCCCTCCTTCGGGAAGGGATTGCCACCATCATCAACGACCAGGCTGATATGTTGCTGGTGTCTCAGGCGGCCACCGGAACGGAAGCCATTCAGCAATATCGGGAGCACCAACCGGATGTCACCCTCATGGACCTCAGACTGCCGGATCTAAGCGGCATCGACGCGATGATCGCGATCCGGGCGGAGTTCCCTGAGGCCCGCATCATTATGCTCACCACTTTTGAAGGCGATGTTGAGATTCAAAGGGCGCTAGAGGCTGGAGCCCGGGGGTACCTTCTCAAGAACATGCCGCCCAGTCAACTGGTGGAAGTAATCCGCCAGGTGCACGCCGGCAAGAAGCGTGTCCCTCCCGAGGTGGCGGCGCACCTTGCCGAGCATATGAGCGACGAAGATCTCACCCCGCGCGAGGTGGAGGTGCTGCAGAAGGTCGCCGGCGGCAACCGGAATCGGGACATCGCGGATCTCCTTTTTATCTCCGAGGAGACGGTCAAAGTTCACATCAAGCACATCATGGACAAACTCGGCGCCCAAGACCGCACCCAGGCGATCGCGATTGCCGTGCGGCGCGGAATCATTCAATTGTGATCGCTTGCCCGGCAGGGTGATCGCCGACTACCTCATTGGTGTTAGTTCGACGGACCCGAAAGATGGTAGCGGAAATTCATCCCATGTTGGGACGCTTTCTTCGGTCCGCGTCTTCAGACTCGAAGGCAGGAGAGCATCATGATTTTAGACCTAGCCAAACATATTTGAAATTTTCCGATCAGGCCACCTGAGCGAGCCTGCGGGTGGGATAGCCGAGGATAGTGGTGATGCGTGCGGTTTCCCGGTCGATGAAGACGAAGGCGTCGCCGT
>JBEKBK010000527.1:0-7967 GCA_050015435.1 Bryobacteraceae bacterium | reverse complement strand
GACAAGGCTATCCAGAATATCGTTGCCCTGCTTGCTGCGGCGTGATGTTAGCTGCCAGAATGTTGAAGCATTCTTGTTTACAATCTCTGACCTAAGAATCTAAAGGGATGGTCAACCCGATGGGCGCTTGTTCGCGATTCCCTCCGCAATGCGCAGTGTGTGTTCGCATAGATTCTGGCTGTCAACGAAGGCGCGGCATTCCGGGCAGAAGAATCCGCGCATGTGTACACACGCGGTCTCCGGGCCGGTACAGTACTTCTTGCAATCTCGACACCAAAAGCCGTCAGACGGGCTTCGAAACCCGCGCACCACGAAGCGGCCGGCAACATAAAGCACGAGAGGCGGTACAAAACCCACAAGAAGCCACAGACCCACTTCATCAGACCCTCGCGCACTCATGGACCCGACTAAGCAGAATGCTGCCCAAGTTCCAGCCAGCACCCAAAAAATGCGCTTAAATCCGCGGTCCCAGTTCATCGCTCCTGATTCTCCCGCGTCCCCTTGTCATATTTTTCCGGCAGGCTTGCAGACGCCGCTACCGTGAGAAATACAAACAACACGTAGAGCCGTTGGAAGCCGACACCGTAATTCATGGGCTGAATCATAACAGAAATGGGAATCTACGCTGGAGTCTGTCAGGCAACGGGGCCGTTTGACCACATCAAATGGAACGTGCTCTGCAAATCGCTCCGCCAGCTGTTCCTCGCGGCGGGGATCAGGCAAACGGCATATAGGCACCCTCCCGGTGTCTGGGTTGAACGGGGCCGGGTTTCTTGAGGACCATCGTTGACATGATTCGCCGGCCGCTCACGATCAGATAGCGCGTCGCGTCCATCAGATGATCATTACGCTTCACGATCTTGCCGGAGCCCTTGTCATCGCGGTGATAGTTGCGAAATTCTCGGAACCAGTTCCCGCAACTCGCCATCACCTTCAGGCGTCCCGATACGAGAAGCTGCCAAACTTCTGTGATGCCCGCTTCGACTGCGTTAACCGCCGGAATGAGCTTCAATCCTAACTCACGATAGATATCCATCAACGCGCGACCGTCGATCTGCGAACTCCCCAGACAGGCGGGATCGATGACACCTGGAATCCAGCTTCCTCGGCCGCGAATCGCGTAAGCGTGCGACGCCGGTTCGCCCTGACCCTGGTAATGTTCGCTATAAAGGTACACGACGCCCGAGCCGGGGTCGCGCGCTCCCCAGATTACCGCCGTGCGGTTCCAGCCCACATCCATCCCAAACGCCCGTGGCCACTCGTCGGGAATCGGGCGATCGGGCACCATGATTTCGGATTCGGCGATCGGATAGATGGCGCCCGCGCCGAGCGTCGGTTCCCCGTCCGTTCGCGCCTTAATCTGGTAGGGCGGCGTGTTCGCCACCAGCTTGCGTTTCTCCTCCTCATCGAGATGCGGAACGTCCCTCCATCCAGCCTGGACGACGTATTTCGAGAGGTGCGATTCTTCGTTCTCTGGTTCAAGGAAGCCTGAAACGACTTCGCTCATGCCGAGTAACGGAGTGAACGTGGTGTACAGGATGCCTTTGGTGGTCAGCAGCCGGTAAAGCATTTCGGTGTACACGTCCATCGGTGGCTCTTCATCGCACCAGATAAAGTCCTTGGCTTCGCCTTCGAATGCGCGACGGCCCTGCTCGTAGGTCTTGAACCCGAGCTTGGAGTTTTTACCAGAGACGTGCCTCACCCAGACGGTCTCAACCGATCCGGTGATGCCGCGGCCAGCGGTCGTGTGTACGATTGCATCGGTGGGAACCATGCCATCGCCGACGGTCCGCCCGAGCAAGATGCCTTGAACGACGTCCCGTGTGGTCTGCGAGTTCGCCCCGCACGCCCAGCCTTCTGTCGGGCGCTCGAAGCGTTTCCCCTCCCACCATTCCGGATACCGGCCCGTCAGATGACACGTGGCCTCGAAGGCGCCGGCGACGGTTTTCCCAACGCGGTTGGCGGCCATGAACAGGCGCTCCTTGAAATCCCGTCCCGCGCGGAAAAACTCGATGTGCTTCGCGTAGAGCTCCCGGCGAAAGGGTCCCGCATCTGCAAACAGTGTGACGAAGGCGGATCGCCGTCGGCGCTTCTCAGCCTCGATCAACTGCAAATTGAGAAGCACGCCATCCGGGCCGCTGTGCTCGTTGCTCATCACATCGCGGTATCCGAGCAGATTTTTCGCGAGAAAGATATTCGCCGCTGGGTTCCCCTTCATCGCCAGGCCCCACAGGCTGCGGCGAAGCGACAACCGCCCCTTGCCTCGGCCTCGCTCCATGGCTTCAATAAAGGCAGGCTGCCGTTTGCGCCGTACGAAGGTCCGTGGACTCACGCCAATGAACCCAGCGATTTCCTCGTCGGAGCAGTGCAGCGCGCAGAGCTTCTCGACCTCGGCAAGATCGATCCTGACTCGCCTGCGTCCCGCTCCCGAACGTATCCCTCCAGCCATGTTAATCTCGCTTTCTAATCAAACATTTCACTTGCTTTCTGCTTCGAACAGAGTGATGGATGGTGTCGCTATGGCAACCTTTACCATCGACTCTGAAAACAACATCACGGCGCACGCCGGGCTTCCCGCCGGCGCCGACGAATCTCAATCGTTCACCAACCAAAAGGAACTCGCGAAACTCACCGCCGACTGGCTGGCTTCCCGGATGGTCGATATCTGGAATAGTTTTGCGGGCGTCGCGCCCTTCGACGATTTGAAACCGGTCAAGAAGTTTACAGACCGAAAAGCGGCGGCCGCGCGCATTTGGAAAGCCGTCGAACGGCTCGCTCCACTGGTTACGCCCACGGCGGCGGACGTCGCGCCACAGAAGGGACGGGCGAAGAAGGCCCCAGGCAAAGGCAAACGGCGCAACACGGCGCGTCCGGGCGCAAAGCGTGGCGCAAACGTCGCCCGAGAGGGCAGCAAGAAGGCCGAGGTGCTGGACCTGATGCGCCGTTCCCAGGGTGCGACGCTCCCAGAGATTATGGAACTGACGGGCTGGCAGGCGCACACGGTCCGCGGCTTCGTAAGCGGGACGCTGACCAAGAAGCTGGGATTGAAAGTCGAATCCTTCCGCTCGGAACGGAAGGAGCGAACTTACCGGATCAAGGGATAGCCCAATCATCGCCCTTCCTTCGCGCCGCCGGGTTGGTCCTGGCGGCGTTTTTCGTTCTGCAGGATCCTCAGCTCGGAACACCAATCCGACAACGCGAGGCACAGTCCCTCCAGATCGGGATGCCCAGAAAGAATCAGCGACTCGATGTCCGCGATCTCCCGGCGGCAGCGATCGATTCATGCCGCGGCTCCCAACCTTTCGCATTTCACTTGCGCGAACGTGAGGCCGTCGGCCTCGAGCGTGGCTTGTTGCCCGGTGAAGTCCTGCCACCGCGTGATAATGACGTCCACGTACTTCGGATCTAGCTCGATGCCGAAACAGACACGCTCAGTCAATTCCGCAGCCATCAGCGAGGTTCCGCTGCCGAGGAAAGGATCGTAAACTACCTCACCGCGTTGTGTGTGGTTCAGGATCGGCCGGCGCATCAGCTCCAGCGGCTTCTGGGTCGGATGATCGAACTTCGCTTCATCCGAGGAATTCATTATGAACTTGGGCGATGCAACTTCCCAGATGGTGGAGTTCTCGCCCGCCTTCCCGTACCACGGAGCATTCTTCTTGCGAACGAACCATGCCGGTTCATGACCGAACCAATAGAGGGTTCTAGTGAGAACCGCCCTCCCCTTATTCCAAATAATTTGCTGATGGTGAAGGAAGCCGATTCGCAGCAGACCGTCCAGAACCTCGCGAGTAAACTTCGAAGCGTGCCAAACGTAGGCAACCTGAAGGCTGGGCACCAGCGCGAATGCTTCTGACCAATCCGCGCGCGTGTCCGAGGAAATGGTCGTGTTCCAGTGGCCTTCGGTCCGATGCTTCATGTAGGATGCTTCGGCCGGGCCATGCTTGTTGATGCCGGCCCGATCACGCCACTCCGAGTCGAGTTCCACACCATAGGGAGGATCTGTGGAGAGTAGCAGCGGCGCACTCTTCCCCAAGAGCCGGGCGACGTCCTCCGCGCTGGTCGCATCCCCGCACAGCAGCCGATGAGGTCCGAGCAGCCACAAGTCTCCCAGGCGCGATGCGGCAACATCCGGTAGTGGAGGAGCCTGCTCTGCCCTCTCCTCATCCATCGGATCGCGCAGCAGCACGTCGAGTTCGTGGACGTTGAAACCTGTCAGGCTGAGATCAAAATCTAGGCTACTCAAATCCGAAAGCTCGGGCGCCAGCAAAGCCAAGTCCCACTCGGCTTCCTCATGGCTGCGATTGTCCATGAGTCGGAGTCCCTTCACCTGCACGGGTGTCAGGTCGCTTGCAACGTGCACGGGGACTTCAGTCAGCCCGAGAAACGTACCGGCCGCGCGACGCAGGTGCCCAATGATGATTACCTCGCGGGCATCGACGACCACGGGCTGACGCCAGCCGTACTCGCGGATTGAGGCAGCGACTTTCGCGATTGCATCAGCGCTCCATTTACGAGCGTTCTTGGGGTAATCCTTGGGACGGTCGATCGGCCACATTTCGATGTTCATATCTTCCCCAAATGTAAGCGATTGGCGCAGGATTTGCTAGAAGTAAATGCTGTGTTTGCAATGGGATATATCAGGAGCGCTCACCCTTGCTCAGGGGTACTCACGCGCCGAGATGGTGCTGCTGCTTGAGGGCGGTCCACTCGCGGCGCTGGTCGGCCCAGGAGAGCAGATTGGCGATCTTCCGAACTGCGGTCTCACTGATGGGATAGCGCCCCGAGGGCGTTGGCGGCAGGTACAGCAGTTCTATCTGAATGTCGGGCGCGAGGTAGTTCAGACGAACGATCTGACTGATCCGCTCCCGGCAGAGGCAGCTGAGGCGCGCGAGGTCAGCGTAGTCCTTGGCTTCGCCACGCCGGATCATATCTTCCAGGTGGATCGCCAAGGCAAGCACCTGGACAATTCGCGGTAGCCGGCCGGAGCTGGGCTGCGCAGCTGCTTCCAACGCCTCCGCCATAGAGCGTGGCTTCTGGTGCAGATGGAACCGAACTTCGAGCGGCGTCTTGGTGCTCATTCGCTTGCTCCCTGCTTCGCGCAAAGCTGCTGGATGCCCTCGCTGTGGAACCCAACCGTGACCTCGCCGGTTCTGCCGTCGTATCTCACGTGCGCGACCAGGCTGCGAATGAAGGTTTCCTTTTCCCACGTGGTGAGCTGGCTCCACAACGGATCGAACTTCTGGAGCGCGGCGGCGACCTCGCCAGGGTCAGCCACTAGCGTATCCGGCGCACGATCTTCCTCCAGCCGCCGTAGAACTTCGGAGAGCAAGGCTGGGTCTTGCGCGAAGTTGCGAAGGTTGTTGATCACCGCTCCTTCGAGCTCCGGCGCTGATATTGATCGCGTTTCGCATTTGTTCCAGCCACGCTGGTGCGCGTTGACGCAGACATAGTAGCGGTAACGCGTGTTTTTCTTCTGCGTGTACGTGTGGATCATCACCGCTCCGCAGCTGCCGCATTCGACCAATCCCTTGAGAAGTGCGTTGTGCTTGTTACGGACACTGCGCCCGCCCTTCCTGGCATTGCGGCTTAGACGTTCCCTCACTTGATCGAACGTACCGTCGTCGATGATTTGCTGGTGTTCACCGTCGAAGAGCTTTCCTTCGAACCTTACCCTGCCTGTGTAAATCGCGTTGGTCAGCAGCGCGTGGAGGGTCGTCTTGCTGAACCGTGACCCGCCCCGCGCGCGGCCCTTCCGCGTGGTCCAGGCTTTCATTCGCCAATCGCGACGGTCCAGTTCTTCGACAACGGGAATGAGGGAGCCAAGTTCGAGGTAGAGCCGGAAAATCTCGCGAACGCGCTCGGCCTCCGCCCGATTCACGACCAGCGCTCCGCCTTTGGGTGCCACATCATAGCCTAAGCTCGGATAACCGCCGATCCACTTCCCCCTCCTTCGGGCTGCGCGCATTTTGTCACGCGTTCGTTCGGCGATCATCTCGCGCTCAAACTGAGCGAAGTTGAGGAGCATGTGGACCATGAACCGTCCCGCTGATGTGCGCGTGTCGAACGGCTGCGTCACCGCAACGAACGTTACGTGATGACTGTCCAGGACCTCCAGGAGTTTCATGAAGTCCGCCAGCGAGCGCGACAGCCGGTCGTACTTGTAAACGACGATGCAATCCGTTTTCCCCGCCTCAATGTCGGCAAGAAGCTGCTTCAGCGCCGGGCGCTCCATGTTGGCCCCACTGAAGCCTCCGTCGTCGTATCGGTCTGGCAGCGCGAGCCATCCTTCGTGCTTCTGGCTCAGGATGTATGCCTCCGCGGACTCTCGCTGCGCATCCAGGCTGTTGAAATCCTGATCCAGTCCCTCCTCGGTGGACTTGCGTGTGTATATGGCACACCGGACCTGGGCCGGCGAGGAGGCCGGGACGGAGCGGATGCGTTTACCCTCAGCGGCCACGGCGGCTCTCCTTCGCACACCCGAAAAACAGGAACCCGTTCCACTTGGTGCCGGTGATCTCTTTTGCGATGGCGCTCAGGGACGCGAATCGCCGTCCGTTGTACTCGAACCCGGTATCGAGCACGCGGACGACGAGGGTCTGACCGCGATGCTCCTTCACAAGGATGCTTCCCGGCATCGGCAATCGCGAATCGTGCGCCGACACGATGCCGCTAACGGTCGCGTGAGGAAGCGGTGACTCGACGCTGCCGCGGCGCACCTGAATCCGCAGGCTCGCCTCTTTTGCGATCGCCAAAGCGTGTTGGCGCGCGGACTCGGGCAACCCACCTTCGCGTTCGGCCTGCACCTGCCTGGCGATTCTTCGGCGGGCCAGTTCGGAGTTGCCAGAGGGAGATGTACGCCCAAACAACCTCCGATGCAGCCGCTGCAATTCATCCGGCTGCATGCGGGCGAGCCGGTCAACATCGATCGGTTCCGTACGCGTTACGACTCGGAGCTTGGCGTTCATGGGACGACTCCATGAACGCTCGCGCCGCTGGAATTAGCAAGCCCGTCATTCCCTGAGTCTTGGGACTTGCTTCCCCCGGCCCGCTGCACCTGTTGATACCTGCGATAAGCGGTCGCCAACAGCACGGCGATTTCGAAGAGGGGCGCGGTCGTGGCGACCGTGATGGACCTTTGTGATCCCCGGATTTCCCCCGATCGCCCCATCAACGCCGCTTGGTGGCCGACCCCGTTCCGATCAACGGGCGGCAAATCCGATAGGTGATCCAGCCTACCCGGCGCGGGGGAACCCGGCTGATTCGCGGTTCTGTCAGTTTTGTCAGTTCTCTCTTCGCCGGAGGCTGGGGATTTTCCAGGGGCCCGGGACCAATTTAGCCACTTGGACACGTGCGCCTCGTAGTTGATTCAGCGTTATTGGCTGGAAGCTGTACCTCCCTCCGTTGGCCGTGTAGGACGGTTGCTGTCGTGATTCGACCCGGTTGTCCCGTCAGTCCTTGTTCTTGAAACGGCAGATTGAGAGCCTTCACTTTCCAATCCGCGTAGGAGGCGCTGGGCGGATCTTCCTGGTTGAGTGCCAGCGGCATCTTCGCAACGCTGGTGGCATCCCATTCACTACGGTCGATGTTCGCGCTCCTTGACTCTCCTGAAATTCGGGCGGAGTGGCTTGCAGCGAACTGACTAAACTGACAAAACCCCGGTTCTGTCGGTTTTGTCAGTTCACATCTGGCGTCCGCCTCAAGATTTCGGGAGGGCCAAACACGACGCCATTGAAGCCAACGCTGTGCTGTCATGCCCTTCCCATTGCTTTCGGATTGACTTGGTAGCGGGGCGAGGCGTGTCGGCCACCGCGCGGCCCTGAGGATGGGGCCGGCATTTCGCGGATCCATCCCAGGTCAGCGAGGATGGAAACCGCCGCGTCCGCCCGCTCTGGCGTATTCAGACCAGCCCACTCCGCACGGTAAACGTCCCGCACGCTGAATAAGCCGTCTCGCCCAACTTCCAG
>JBEKBK010000526.1:0-11795 GCA_050015435.1 Bryobacteraceae bacterium | reverse complement strand
GCCGTCCGTTCTGAGCGGCTCTGGGCGATAGAGGACGTTATACTGATGCCGCAGCTCGTTCGCAATGTTTTCGAACGATTGAGCCAGATCCTGCGCCTTGAACGGAAAGAAGGCCAGTCCGCCGGTTTGATCCGCGAAATACTTCAACAGCTTATCGCCATCGGTCTGGATGTGGCTGATATTGGTCGAAATGGAATAGATCACGACATCGGCCTTGTGGGCCATCTCGAGCGCCTGGTCGCGCGTCGACCGGCTTTGATTGTCCTCACCGTCGCTCAGAATCACCATCGCCCGCCGGAACTTAAAGAGCGGTTGATCCTGCATCAGCTTGTCGCGGCACGCAAAGAAGATGGCATCGTACAGCGACGTGCCACCGCCGGGACGGAGACCGCGAACAGCCCGGTTGAGTTGCTCGGTATCGTCAGTCAGGTCGGAAACCAGTTCGGCCGCTGTGTCGAAGCTGACGATCATGGCTTTATCCTGATGCGGCCGAAGCACGGTATTCATGAAATCCGTTGCCGCCTCCTGCTGGAACTTGAAACGTTCGCGAATGCTGTTGCTGGTATCGATCAGAATGGCCATCCGCAGGGGCAGGTCGGTTTCCGCGGTAAACTCGACGATCGACTGCGGCTGCTTGGATTCGAAAATTTCAAAGTCGTTCCGGTTGAGGTCTGTGACAAACCGGCCCTTCTTGTCGGACACAGTGAAGAGCAATTGAACGCGCGTCACATCGAGAGTGATGCGGTTCTTGTCCGCAGGCTCCTGCTGAGCAGCCACTGGCATCACGGCCAGCCTCGCGGTCAAAAAGAAGAGGACCAGGAAACGCGTCATTTTTCGGGCTCTCTCAATTATAGATGCCTTAACCGACCCAAATTATGAATGGCGCAACTGCTTCAGCCACTCGCGGAGTTCGTCCGGCAAGGGCGCTTCCACGGTGACTCGTTCGCCGCTCGCGGGACTGGTGAAGGCCAGCCGCCAGGCGTGCAAGAAAATCCGCGGACCCGCCCGAGCCCCATAGAGACGATCGCCGGCAACGGGATGGCCGATGCTCGCCAGGTGAGCGCGAATCTGGTGCGTGCGGCCGGTACCGATTTTCACCTCCAGGTACGTAAATCCTTCCAAGCGTTCCAGCACGCGATATTCCGTGAGCGCTTCCCGCCCGTGCCCCAGTCGCGCTGTCATGCGGACGCGGCGTACCGGATCGCGCGTGATTGGCTTGGTGAGGCGGCCGGAATCATTCTTCACTCGGCCGTCGACGAGTGCAAGATAGGTCTTCTCCACGGTTCGCGCGGCAAACTGCGCCGCAACTGCGCGATGGGCAGAGTCCGTACGCGCCACCAGTAAGACGCCGCTGGTCCCTCGATCCAGCCGATGTACGATCCCAGGGCGCAGATCGCCGCCCAGCTCAGACAGAGCAGCGAAGTGATAGACCAGCCGATTGACCAGCGTACCGGTGTGGGCACCGGCGCCAGCGTGAACCACGAGTCCCGCCGGTTTGTTGATGACGATCACGGCCGGGTCTTCATACAAAATTTCAATCGGAAGATTCTCCGGAGTGGCTTTCAGCGGCGGCAACTCCGCAGGGGAGATTTGAATGTTCTCCGATCCGTGCAGCATGAGAGACGCTTTCGCCGCGTTCCCATTCACCAGCACGCGGCCTTCTTTGATCCAGGTCTGCAAGCGGGACCGGCTGTAGTCAGGGAACCGCTCTTGCAGATAATGATCCAGGCGTTTCCCGCCGTTCGGCATCCACAACTCCAGATTTCAAAGCTAGACCAGTTTCGAGGATAACGTAGACCGTCTCAGGAGCGCACTCCGTTGAAGGCACTGTTACAAGCCGCACGAAACTGGTCGACGCAAAATCAAGAAATGGTCTAGATGAAAGGATGCAGTGCGTCAAGATGGCACGACGTGAACACGGATCGGCTCGAGCAAGCCCTGGGTGTCCCGGTAGCTCTCCAGGCGAGCCACCACCGCGGGCGTCACGGTTTGGCCCCGCGCCAGCAGCAACAGACCATTGAGCGCCATGACGTCCTGATCGAAGGTCATGCCCGGGATCAGTTCGCGGACATACAGGTCGGCCAATTCCTCACCTGCAGTGTTAAGGTGAAATCCTTCCAGGATGTTCAATACGCGGAGGTTGTATATACCGCGCCCGCGCATCTTCGCGATGGCTTCGGTCCGCGGAACTCCGGCCATCTGGAAGAAGTCGAAGTCGAGTGCGGCTTTGAGCATGCGTGCGCCGATCACGGCGTCATCGGAAACAGTTTCGCCGGGATCGCGGCAGACTTCGTGCTGCCGGCGCACCATCTGCGCCATTTGTTCGAGCCGGGGAATCTTGGCCAGGAGCGAGTGCCCCACCGATGGATGGGCGTCGAAGACCTTTTGCTCCGCCTCTGACAGCGGTTCGGCAGCCGAGACCTTGGCGAGGATCGCGGGGGGGACGGTTATGCACCCGATGAGCGAGAGCATGGCCGCGACCTCGAATTGCCAGGAATTGGAACCGGGAAGGTGCCCGGCTATGTGGTGCACGATGTCGCGGATGCGCTGCGTCTGGCTAAATGTTTCCGGGCTGGAGAGGCTCAGGATCTCGGTCAGCACCTGGACGGACCCGCGCAGCGTTTGTTCGAGCAGAACATGCTCCGCGAGCTGGAGGCGGCACTGTTCGAGCCCGGCCTCGATGGCTTTGCCCAGCACTTCTCCCACGCAGGGCTTGTTAAGAAAGCGAAAGATGTTGCCCTGGTTGACGGCGCCGATGGCGGCCGCGGTATCGGCGTACCCGGTGAGCATGATGCGGACGCTGTATGGAGACAGTTTCTTGGCTTCCGCGAGGAACTGAATCCCGTTCATCCCAGGCATCCGCAAGTCCGAAACGACCACCGCATAGGGTCCCGCCTTCGAGAGCAGTTCAAGCCCTTGCTCCGGCCCGACTGCGGTATCCAGGGGGAAGCGGTTATAGAATTGCCGCCGGAAAGCGTCCAGGATATTCGGCTCATCGTCCACGAAAAGGATCCGGTTGGTTGGCGTCAGCGGTTGGTTCATGAGGTTCTTCGAGCGGCCAGCGAATTATGCGCCAGGCTCCGCCAGGAGGCCAGCCGATCGTTATATCCCGCCTCGCACAGGATGGATTCATCCAAAGCCTCGGCCGCCCGCGACCCGACGGCCATTTCATGCGTCAGCGCATCGGCGACGTGCACGAATAGCGCGGCGCACGGTCCCTGCGGCAGATGCTCCGAGGGCCGGTGATGGAACGCGACAGCTTGGACGACGGATTCGGGAAGACCCCAGAGCCACAGCAGATACGAGCCGACCTCAGCGTGGCTCGCGCCGAATGCTTCCCGTTCCACTTCGTAGAGGTCGAGCCCCTCGACTTGTGCCAGGGAAGCCACGCCCTCGTACATCTCCGGGTCCTTACTGATCAAGACCAACTTGCCGGCGTCGTGCACGAGTCCCGCTAGAAACGAATCCTCGATGATTTCCTTGCCGGCGTTTTCAAATTTCGCGATGGATTGGGCGATGCGCGCGGTCTCCAGGCTATGGTGTTGCAGCGCCGCCAGCGGAAGGCTCGGGGGCTCCGACCCACGAAACGGTGAGAACACTCCGATCGTAAGCACTAGGGCCTTCATCGTGTCCACACCGAGATAGCGGGTGGCCTCGGCCGGATGGCTCACTCTCCTCGCGATGCCGAAAAACGCGGAGTTGGCCAGTTGCAGCACCTTCGCCGTCATGGCAATATCCGAGGCGATCACATCCCCGATCTGTTCCGCCAGCTTGTAGGGTGACTCGAGCGTTGCAAGCAGCTTCGCGTAGGCCGAAGGGAGGCTCGGCAGCGTGGTCATCCCTGATACCAGGCGCTTCAGTGAGCGGCCGGTCAGCTTGCGGCGCAGCGCGAAAATCCGGTCCAGCGTGGCCTTCAAGAACTGAGTGCTGCATGGCTTGGTCAGGTATTGGTGCGCGGTTTTGGCGGAGCGGATGGACATCCCCGGATCCCATTGCCCGGAGAGGACTAACCGGACCATCTCCGGATAAAGCTTCACCACCTCATCCAGCAACTCGGCGCCGTCGATTCCCGGCATGCGCATGTCGGTCACGATCACTTCAAAAGGTTCGAGGACAAGCGCCTCGAGTGCTTCTCTTGCGCCCGGGACAAACACCATCTCCCATTCCTTGCGCATGGGGAAAAGCATACGCCGGAGCCCGTCGAGCACCTTAATCTCATCGTCGACGAAAAGAATGCGGACCCGTCCGGCGTTCGTTTCCGATTCCATTAGGTCCCCGCAATCGGCAAACGCACGATGAAGGTTGTGCCCACGCCGAGTTCGCTCTCGAAACGGATCGTGCCGCCGTGATTCTTAACAACCACTGTGTGCGCGATGGCCAGGCCCTGGCCGGTTCCCTTTCCCACCTCCTTGGTAGTAAAGAACGGATCAAACACTCTCCCGCGAGCAGCCTCGGGAATTCCCGTGCCCGTATCCCTTACGTGAATTTCCACCCATTCTCCGTCGCGACGGCTGGAAACGGTGATCGCGCCGCGAAGTTCGGACCCGCGTACCCGGTCGCCAATGGCATGCGCGGCGTTCACGATGAGGTTGAGGATCACCTGGTTGATCTCCCCGGGCATACACAGGACCGGCGGGAGCTCCCAGTCAAAATCCTCAATCATCTCAGCCACATACTTCCATTCGTTGCGCGAAACCACGATCGTGCTCTGGATGGCACGGTTCAGATCGATGGTGGTCTTATTCACCGGGCCAGGATGAGAAAATTCCTTCATCGCGCGCACGATCCGGGCGACGTGTTCCACTCCCTCCAGCAACTGCCCGGCCGCCTTGGGAACCTCCTCGGACAGGAATTCGGCGTCGCTGCGATGCTCCGCTGGAAGTTTACTGAGATCGAGCATCGGCTGGAGCTGCAGAAAGCTTTCCTGCAAGAAGCGGGCGTTGTCCCCGATATATTGGATCGGGGTGTTGATTTCGTGAGCCACTCCGGCCGCAAGCTGCCCGATGGACTCGAGTTTCAGGGCCTGCGTGAGCTGTCCCTCGAGCTGTTTCCGCATCGCGATGTCCCGCAGGATCGCGACCAGGCGGGGCGCGTCGCCGCTGCGCCCCCGAATCGCGCTAACGCTCACCTCCAACAGCCGAGTGGCTCCCTTGACGGTTGAGCAGGACCCTTCGAAGGAGTTGCTTTCACCGGACGCGCCTCGGGTGAGCGCGTCTTCCAGCTTTTTCCGGTTCGCGCCAGTCCAGAGTTCGAGCCAGGAACCAGCGGCACGATGGGTTTCGTCTTCAATGTCGAGCAGGCGTTTCGCCGCCGGACTCATGTACAGGAATTGCCCGGAAATGTCCAGCACCAGGATGCCGTCGCCGGTACTTTCCACAATTCCCTTGTTGAATTCCTCACTCGCCCGCAACGCGTCTTCCGCCTGCTTGCGTTGCGTGATGTCGGTGAACATGCCCAGATACCCTGCGAAGCGGCCGTCCTCGTCCAAAATGGGAGCGGCACAGACACTGGTCCAAATCTCGGAGCCATCCGTTCGGCGCAGACGAAAATCGACGATCTCCCGATTGCCGCGCTGCATGGACTCGCGTATCCGTAAGACCAGCTCCCGGTCCTCGCCAAAAACATAATCGAACATCGTTTTGCCGATGACGTTTTCCGGTTTCGACCCTAGCAACTCCCCCATGCGTCGATTGACGAAGGTCACCCGCCCATCTTTGTCGCCCACCCAGATGCCTTCCGCCGCGGTTTCCACCACGCGGCGGTAGCGCAGTTCGCTATGAAAAACCCCGTCCGTGATGGGTTTTTTCGAGAATAGGGCCAACACTCCTACGGTCTCATCGTTCACCGCGAGAGCGTAGCCAGCGAACCCGATGATGCCCTCCTGTTTGGCCCAGTCTTGGTCAAACATCGGGTCGCCGGAATCGGCGTTAATCAGGCAAGGCTGGCGCTGCAGAGCGATTTGTCCGATTCTGGTTTGGCCGGCCGGGATGCGTGAGTAGGGCCCGTCCAGTGCGGTGTAAACACCGGCGCTGGCCCGCAGCTCCAATATCTCCCCAGCCGTATCGGGCGTCCAAATCCGGGCCAGGACACCGTCTAGACGCAATACCACGGCTTCGGCGCAATACTGGAGGCTGTCATCCAAGTCCTGGTAAGTCACAAAGGCGTCGGTGACGTCGCTAACGAGTTCCTCAAACCGGCGTTGGCCGGCGCGCTCGCGTTCGGCTTGTTTAAGCTCGGTAATGTCCAAGCGCGCGATCCGGATGCCGGCAACTGTACTGTTTGCCTCTTCCATAATCTGCGGATAAACGGCGAATGTCAGAGACACGCCATCCGGCCGGAGGTATTCCACTTCGACGGAGTTGGGCAGCGGCAATTGGGATCGTGGACCGCGGAAGAACTCGATCCACTCCTCACGTTTTTCGGGAACAGCCAGATCCCAGGCGGGCCGGCCGAGGAGCTGTTCCGCGCTCAACCCCAGCAGGTCGCACTCGGCCCGGTTCACGCGGCGGATCGTCCCTGACGCGTCCATTTCGCAATATGCGATGGGTGAGTCTTCAAACAGGCTTCGGAAACGCCGTTCGCGGTCCTGGATGTCGGCTTCGGTCCGGTGCCGCTGGGTGACATTGATGGCCAGGACGATTTCGGCGGCGCGACCTTGAAACATCGTTGGCGCGCTAGAGAGTTCCACGTCGATCAGCGCACCGTCCTGCGTGCAATGCCGTGTGCTATGACGGGCGCCATTCGGCGCTTCGATCTGCGGCGTTGTCATCCCCTTAAACTCGCCGCGGCTGTAGCCATACTGACGGACGGCTGCCTCGTTCACTTCCAGAAACCGAAGGGTATGGCGGTCGACGACCCACATCGGCTCCGGCAAGGATTGGAAGAGGTTCGCGTATTCGCACGCTGAGCCGCCGGGTTCGTACGTCAGTTGTTCAAAGGGTGACTTAAGATCACAACCTCGTGTGGACACAAATCCTCATCCGATAGGAAAATTGCACAAAACTTAGAGACGGCTAGGCGCCTGTCGCAGACAGAACGTTCATATGACCGCTCCCTCACGGTCGCGGCTCAGAAGGTGCTACCGAGCCGCGCGCGTCAAGCAAGCGGTTTTGTCCGCGTCAACGAATTGCCTGCGACAGGCCACCAGCGATCCCGGATTCCTTATCGGTCCCGGGGAGGAGTAATTGAGGGCGGCGCGGAAACCAGAAAGACAGCCACTTCGGCCAGCAGATTGGGGAACAAGGTCACCTGGCGATAGCCCGCGAGGAAGATTCTCCGCTCCACGCACCAGCCTTCTTTCTGCGTCAGATCTTCGAAATCGAGGACGGTGAGGAAATGGATATTCGGGGAATCGTACCAGTCATGCGGGAACAGATCAGTCTTAGGAGCGCGGCCGTTCCATAGATGTGCAAGCCGCACGGTCCAGTGGCCGAAATTCGGAAATGCCACGATCGCCCGCCGCCCGATCCGTAGCATTCCCCGCAACACGCGCAAGGGGTCGCGTGTCTCCTGCAATGTCTGACTGAGGATTACGTAATCGAAGACCTTATCAGGATAGTCGTCCAGCGCGGATTCGAGGTCGCCCTGATACACGGAAACGCCCCCCGCGATCGCCTTCTGGACCCGCGTCACCGTCATCTCAACGCCGCGTCCGTCCACGTCCTTCTGCTCCTTCAACCAGGCGAGCAGCTCCCCTTCTCCGCACCCCAGGTCGAGCACGCGAGTGCCCGGCTCGATCAACTCGCCTATGATTGCGTAATCGCGGCGGCCATAAATCTCACGAAGCGAATCACCCACGCCGGACGGTCTCCCGGAAGGTGCTCGCCAGGAATCCGCGCACCAGCTCCGTTTGCTCGTCCACTTCCACCAGGAAGGCGTCGTGACCGTAATTGGAGGCGATGTTGCAATAAGCCACGTCGCAATTCCGGCTGCGCAGCGCACTCACGATCTCGAGGGACTGGTAGCTCGGATAAAGCCAATCCGACGTGAAACTGATCACCAGAAACCGGGTCCGGATCCGCTCGAACAGTGAGGCCAGTGTACCGTGCTGGGTCAGGTCAAAAGAGTCGATCGCGCGGGTGATATAGATATACGAATTTGCGTCGAACCGGTCGACGAATTTGTTTCCCTGGTACTGGAGATAGCTCTCGACCTCGAACTGATCCGGCGCGCGCAGGCGGCGGCCGAACTTGCTGCGCATGCTTTCGTCGCTCAAATAGGTAATGTGGCCGATCATCCGGGCCACTGATAATCCGCGCGCGGGCGGCCTGCCTCGGTAGTAATTGCCGCCGTTCCAATCCGGATCGGCCATGATGGCCTGGCGCCCGACTTCGTTGAAAGCGATCTGCTGCGCGCTGTGCCGCGCGGTGGTCGCGATCGGCAGAGCAGCAGCCACGCAATCCGGATAAGTCACGGCCCATTCGAGCGCCTGCATCCCTCCCATGGAGCCTCCCGCGACCGCCAGCAGACGCCGGATGCCCAGGTGATCGATCAGCATTTTCTGCAGCCGCACCATGTCGCTGACCGTGATCACCGGAAAGGACATGGCCCATGGGCAGCCCGTCTGAGGATTAATGGATCCTGGCCCGGTGGTCCCGCGGCAGCCCCCTAGAACGTTCGAACAGCTGACGAAGTATTGGTCTGTGTCGAATGCCCTGCCGGGGCCGATCATATTGCTCCACCATCCGCCTTCGCCGCCCGCGTGGGCGTCGCCCGAGAAAGCGTGCAGAATCAGAATCGCATTCGACTGAGATTCGTTCAGCGTTCCGTAGGTTTCGTAGGCGACCTCCACGGGTGCGAGGACCATGCCGCAGTCCAGCTCAAGCTCGTCAAAGGTGGTAGTAGCCGCCTCCGTGATCATGGAGTCTCTTCCAGTGTACAAGGAGGCCTGAAACCGGGGAGAATAGACGCATGGAACTCGGTTTTATCGGATTGGGAAATATGGGCTCGGCGATGGCGCGAAATCTGCTTCGCGCCGGGCACCAGGTGACGGTTTACAACCGGACTGCGGACAAAGCGCGGCTTCTCGAAAAGGACGGGGCGGTCGTCGCCGCGAACATTGCTCAGGCATGCAAGAGTGGCGTAGTCGCCACGATGCTCGCCGATGACCCTGCGGTCGAACAGACGGTTTTCGGCGAAGCTGGAATTCTCGCCAGCTTGAGTCCGGGCGGGATTCACGTAGGAATGAGCACGATCAGCTTGGCGCTGGCTCGCCGCTTGACGGAAGCGCATCAAAAGGCCGGCCAGACTTACATTTCGGCACCCGTTTTCGGCCGCCCGCAAGCTGCCGAGGCAGCCAAACTTGCGGTGGTGGCTGCCGGACCGGAGGACGCCGTCCTGCGATGTAAGCCCGCGTTCGAAGCGATGGGGCAGCGCACGGTCCGAGCCGGAGATCAGCCGTTTCAGGCGAATGTGATCAAGCTGTGCGGGAACTTCATGATCATGTCCATGATCGAGGCTACGGGAGAAGCCCTCGCGCTCTGCCGCAAGGCCGGCGCGAATCCGGAATTATTCCTGGAGGTGATGAGCGGTCTGTTCCAATCTCCGGTGATGAGCAATTACGGCAAGATCGTCGTCGAACAAAATTACGATCCAGCTGGATTCAAACTTACGCTTGGGCTGAAGGACGCGAAGCTGGTGCTGGCGGCCGGCGACGAGTGCGCAGTACCGATGCGCCTGGCGAGCCTGGTTCGGGATCATTTCCTGAGCGGCATCGCGCGCGGATACGGGGATTTGGATTGGGCCGCGATCGCCAAGGTTGTGGCGGAGGACGCCGGAATCAGCGCCGCTCGCGAAGTTTCGAAAGCAGTCTGATCATCTCCAGGTAGAGCCATATCAGCGTCACCATCAGGCCGAAGGCCGCGTACCATTCCATGTATTTGGGTGCACCACCGCGCACGCCTTGCTCGATGAAATTGAAATCCAGGATCAGATTCAACGCCGCGATCACCACGACGAACAGGCTGAAGAGAATGCCGACCGGGCCGCTTCCAAAGATTAACGGGATTTGCACATGAAACAGACCGGCCACCATGCTGATCAGGTAGACGACGGCGATTCCACCAGTGGCGGCAACAATCCCTAGCGTGAACTTTTGCGTCGCGCGTATCAGCCCCGAGCGATAGGCGAGCAACAGACAGAAGCAGGTTCCGAACGTCAATGCAACGGCTTCCATGGCGATGCCCGGAAACCGGACTTCGAGCGTTGCCGACAACCCGCCGAGGAACAATCCCTCAAGCAAAGCGTAGATGGGAGCCGTCACGGCGGACCACTCTTTCTTGAATACCGTAACCAGAGCCATCACCAAGCCGCCCAGAACGCCGATCAAGATATATGGCGCCACGGTGGATGGATCGCGCGTCGTCATGAACTGGTTCCACGTCCATAAAGCCGTCGCCAGCACACACAGCAGGAGGATGCCGGTCCGATGAATGGTTCCCTCAATCGTCATCGTCCGGCCATAGCCGGCGGTCATCGACGGAGCGGAAAACGTGGCGCTCGTGAATGCAGGGTTCGCGGTTCTCATGGCACTTCTATCATAGGTCCTCGGGTCAGCAGGTATACTGGAAGTCGCCGCGTCTCGTCTAGTCGCTAGGAGACACGCATGCTCAGGTTCGTATTCGCTCTTGCTTCCCTCGCTCCCTACGTTTTCTGTCAAACTCTTCCATCGTTCAATTGGGATCAGCGAATCGACAACTCAGGATTGGACATATGGGCGGGGATGGGCACCGATTCTCAGGGTAATGTCTACGTTGCAGGCAGCACTCTTTCACCCACGTTTTCGGTTAAATCGGCGGTTCAGGCCAATCTTGCATCGGCCGGATTGTATGTGATCTACGAGCCCGATTCGGCGTATTCGCATGTGGGAACGAACTGGGTGATCACGTCACTTGCCGCCGATCCTGCAACTTCCGGTGTTCTGTTCGGGGTGTCGTTGGGCGCGGGCGTTAAGAGCGTGGATGGCGGAAATACCTGGTCGGTTCTGCCCATTCCGAGCACAGCCGTCCAGGCATTTGCCATTGATCCTTCAAATGGTCAGAACGTCTACGCCGCAGCCTACGATATTGGGTTTCTTAAGAGCACGGATGCGGGAGCTACCTGGAATACCATCAACAACGGATTGATCCCCAGCGGCGAATTCGGCGCTTATGACGTTTGGATCGATCCGAATTTTCCAAATGTCATCTTCGCGTCCTACGGAAATTACCTGATCCGCAGTGCAGACGCGGGAGCAAACTGGCAGCAAGTCGGCCCGCTCGACGGCTTGTTCAACCTGTACTTCGAAACACCCGAACCAGGGGTAATTTACCTCATGCCTTCCGGTTACGGCGTGTTTAAGAGCGTCGATGACGGTCAGACCTTCCAGGCGGTCAACGTTCCAGTGACTTTGATATTTGCCGACCCTAGAGCATTTTCATATCTAACGTAGACCATGACCGCAGTGGGTAAAGCAGGCCACCGCAGTGGGTAAAGCAGGCCTGAAGATTCTGCGGAGTAACTGAAGCGAGAGCTTCAGCGAGGTGGTGTTCCAGGGTGAGTACCGAACGGGCCTTGGCGGCTCGCAGTCGTTGTTTTATCTGAGCCCAGCATTGTTCAATGGGGTTGAAGTCCGGAGAATAGGGTGGCAAGTACAGCAACAGTGCACCGGTAGCCTGGATTTGTTCGCGCACGCCCTCCACCTTGTGCGCCGCCAGATTGTCCATCACCACCACGTCGCCCGGTTTCAACTGCGGACAAAGGGCGTGTTCGAGATAAGCTCGAAAGACATCGCCGTCGGTGGCCGCCTCGATCGTCAT
>JBEKBK010000525.1:0-5855 GCA_050015435.1 Bryobacteraceae bacterium | reverse complement strand
ATCGGCGCCGCATTTGTGGCGATCCTGGTGAGCCAGCAGTTCAGCTGTTTTACGCTCCCTACCGAGCTCTACTTTTATTTCTGCCTGGCGATTCTAGTGAGTGACCGCTCCCTCACGGTCGCGGCTCGGAAGCCGGTCCCGGACAACCGGTGGGGATGGGCGCTTGCAGCGTCGTTCGCCTGTTTCGCGCTCTATCTAGCGACTGGCGATGCTCTCCTGGCCTCAGCGCGCCGCGCGCTCGATCGCGGGGACATTGACACCGTTGCGCGGCAGATGGGTCGCGCCCGGAAGTGGAACGCGAACTCTGATATCTACTTTTCCCGTCGTTTGCTGGCGCTCCCGGGTGCCTGGCAGTATGGCCTCGCCGCCGCGCAACGTGCTATCGTCACGGCGGACGACCGCCAGAACGCTCTGGTCAACCTGGCCGCATTCTACGCCGCCGAAAATAACCCAGCAGCCGTGGAACTGTGCCTTAGGCAGGCGATTGCCATCGCCCCGAACTGGTTCAAGCCACATTGGCTGCTGGCACAGGTTCTGGCTTTGGAGGGACGGAAGCAGGAGGCCGAGGCGGAAGCGCTCGCGGCGGTCGAGCGCGACGGCGGGAAACATCCCGAAGTCGCCCAAGTGATGGACCATTTGCACGGACGTTAATCCGGCGCAAGGGATGTCCTGTCTGCTCTATTCACGCTGCCGGAGTGCTCGTATGATTGAAAATGTCATGCTTCACAGAGTCGCGTGTTTCGGAATCGTCCTCGGATTTGCCGGAGTGCTATCGGCCCAAGCGCCCAGCGTCGCCCCGGGCGGCGTGTTGAATGCCGCAAGCTTTGCCAAGGATTCGTCGGGATTGGGAAGCGCGGTCGCGCCCGGCTCGCTGGTCTCGATTTTCGGATCCTTCACGGGAGCGACTCTAGCGGACGCCTCGACTGTCCCGTTATCTACCTCGCTCGGTGGAGTCAGCGTGACTTTCAACGGCATTTCCGCGCCCATTCGGGATGTGATACCCACGGGGGCATTTCCGTTCATCAATGCGCAGATGCCTTTTGAGATTCCAACTGCTACCGGCTCGGTGAACGTGGTAGTGACCGTGAACAACGTCCCGTCCGCGCCAGTGGCGATTCCGGTGGTGCCCGCTGCGCCAGGCATATTCACCTATCCGGCGGATGGACAGAGCAATGCCCTTTTAATTTTCGTGGATCCGGCGGACGGCAAAGTGAAGATCGCCGCGCCCCCGTCAGCGGCCATTTCGCAGGTGTATGACACGGCTCCGATTCCACGAGGGACCTTCGGGTTTTTCTATGCGACTGGTCTTGGCGTGACAACCCCTCAGGTCACGGATGGAAGCGGCGGGGATACTGGTACCGTCTATCTCGTCAACTCGAACCCGATCGTGATGGTTGGCGGGATGATCGTATCCGGCTCGGCCGCGGCTCAGGCGCCCGGTTATCCCGGAGTGAACCAAGTCAATATCGTGATTCCGACCAATGCCCCCACCGGCAACAACGTGCCGCTGCAGATTCAAACGGTCGACGGTAAGATCACTAGCACACCCGGAGCGACTATCGCGATCCGGTAGCAGAACCTCCAAAGCTCCTTGTGCGAGGCAGGGTGTTGTCCTTCCCTACACCCTGCCTTTATTTCTAATAATCTGAACATGAGTGCGTGTGACCCGCCCAGCCGCCGCTTTGATCGTGATCTTGGCTGCATGCCTACGGGTAACGGCGGACGATCCTGTGCCGGTCGTTACCTTCGGAACCACGGTGGTTTTGCCATCCGGCCTTCGCGGCTTGGTCTACCACATCCGTCATAACAGCACGCGTCTTCCGGAATTCGAAAAGCTGAAGCCCGTGGGCACGATCTACACCGCGTCCCTCAATATTCCGCCGCAGGATTTCCGCGCAGGCTTCCCCGGCGTGACGAAACGGTTCGAATGGTTCGCGATTGATTACACGGGTCGATTCTGGATCGCAACTCCGGGCAGCTATACCTTTGTTCTGACGTCCGACGATGGCGCGAAGCTCTTCATTGACGACGGTCTTGTGGTGGACAATGACGGACTACATGGGCCTGAGGACAAAACTGGAAGTATCGACTTGAGCGGCGGGATTCATCGAATCCGCGTGTCTTATTTTCAGGGCCCGCGACTCCAGGTCGCACTGGTGCTACGGGTTCAGGGACCCGGCGAACCATTGCGCGTGTTCAGCACGGACGAATTCAAGCCCCCGGAGCATCCCGAGGTCTGGCTGGATCCGGCGGTTGGTCCGCGTTAGCTACTTCTTCGAGAACGTGATCGGCGGCGATTGAGGCACGGCTTCGCCGTCTCCACGCGGATCCGATGCCCCGAATTTTATGCCGTTCCCATCCACCATCACCGCATTGCCGCGGCCCATGGATCCGGAAATCGGCTCGGTGACTCGCACGTCGTGGCCCCAGGCGATAAGCTGCTTACGCACATCCTCGGGCACGCGCGATTCGATCGAAACGTCGCATCCGTCAAATGTTCCTTTAGTGAACCGCGGAGCTTCCATGGCGGCCTGAATGTTGAATCCGAAATCCACCAGGTTCGAGACAAACTGCGCATGGGCCTGGGCCTGATTGAAGCCGCCCATGATTCCGAATCCGATCTTCACATCGCCCTTCTCCATAAAGGCCGGGATGATGGTGGTCTGCGGACGTTTCCGCGGCGCCAGCGAATTGGCATGACCGGGCGTAAAGTCGAACAAAGCGCCGCGATTGTGCAGGACCATGCCAGTGCCGGGCACTACCAGTCCCGTCCCGAAACTGCCGTACAAACTCTGGATCAACGAAATGATGTTGCCGTCTTTGTCCACCACGGTGAGATAGGTGGTGTCTTTGCCCTGCGCATTCAACATCGCGGTCAGCTCGGAGGGCAATACCTGACAATGCGCGCGGTCGTCGATCGTCTTGGCGCGCCGCATCGCCAGATCTTTCGAAAGCAGCTCCTTTACGGGCACATCCGTGAAGCGCATGTCACCGACGTACCGAGGCAAATCGGAGTAAGCCAGTTTCTTCGCTTCGATCATCGTGTGCAATGCCTTCGCGCTGTTGTGGCCGTACTGCGAGAGCGGGTATTGCTCCATGATGTTCAACATTTGCAGCGCCGCGATCCCTTGACCGGTCGGCGGAATTTCATAAACGGTCCAGCCGTGATAGGTGGTCGAGATCGGTTCCACCCATTCGGGTTGAAACTCCTCCAGGTCGGCCTGCACCATCGTTCCGCCCTGCGAATTGGAGAAGTCCAAGAGAGCTTTCGCCGTCGGGCCCTTATAGAATCCGTCGCGTCCATGCTCGCCGACCAGGCGTAATGATTTTGCCAGTTCCTTGTTCTGGAAAATATCGCCAGCCTTAAGCGGGTGTCCCCACGGCATGAAGGTTTCTTTGAACCCGGGACTTTCGAGGAACCCGCGGCTGCCCTGGTTCCACGAGACTGCGATTCGCTCCGCGACCGGCACGCCTTCCTCGGCGTAGTATTCGGCCGGTGCGAGCAAATCAGCGAGCGGCAATTTCCCGAACTTGTTGTGCAGCGCATCCCAACCGGCGACCGCGCCCGGGACGGTCACGACATGAATGCTGTGATTGCTCGGCTTCGTAATGCCTTTCGCCTTGAGCACCTCGAGACTCAGGCCTTTGGGAGCCCATCCGCTCGAGTTCAATGCGTAAAGCTTTTTGGCTTTCGCGTCGTAGACGATCGCCAGCAAATCTCCGCCGATTCCATTCATTAGCGGTTCGGTGACGCCAAGCACGGCGTTGGCAGCGATGGCCGCATCGATGGCGTTTCCGCCGCGATCGAGAACCATCGCGCCGGCCTGCGAGGCCAGCGTCTGGAGCGTGGCCACCACACCGTAGCGGCTCATCACTACCGATCGAGCCTGTTCCGGATACGGCGATACCGGTTGCTGTGGCCGCTGGGCCTGAAGGCAAACGGTGAAGGAGAGAACGACCAGGGCGATCTTTTTCATGGGGCTCCTTAAACCCCTCAACAATATCAAATCCTGAAATAAATCAGGGACCCTGCTTTTCCGGTCACAAATTGGTTACCATGACCGAAGGCGTACGCTAACGTCTCACGCGAAAGGGGACGATACGTTTAGTGATGAAGCAAGTGTCCACGCAACCGGGAAGCAATACCGTGCTGGCTCGCTTCAATCGGCTGATTGAGCAGGTGGCGAGTGGGGAAATGCGCCGCCAGTCCTTCCGGCTTTGGGAGGCGGACATCCTGCTGGATTTAATGCGCTGCAACGTGAGCGGTCTGTCCATGCCCCAGGTTTTGCGCCGCTATCAGAAGGCAGTGCAGCGCCAGATGTCCACCGGCACCCATCTTCAACCCATGAAATTGTCAGAGTATCTGGAATCGCTCGAAGTTAGGCGAACGAAATTGAAGCCGCCCGCTCCCAAGGTACGCACTCACACCCGCTCCTAGCGTTCGTCGGCCGAGCGCTTTTTAACCACCTGAAATTTGTGTTTCTCGAGCGATACGGCGAATCCTTCCGCCGCCGAACGTTCCACTCTTCCAAGCGTGACGAGTTCCACGATGGTGGTCCCATTCAGCATGATGGGCCACTCGACGATCGCCTCCAACCGGGCACCCACACCGAGACGATGCTGGCCGGAGATCAGGATTCCATGACTGCTGAAGTTGATCGTCTCTCCCACGCCAGCTACGGAGGCTGCGCGGCCGAGCGTGCGGTAGCGGACCCTCAGCCGGATGGGATCGCGGGTGCGGGAGCGGCGTTCATGTCTATCGGTTTCAGTGGCGTGTCTCATCGTTTACCGTCGTCAGGGCAGTGGCCCAGGGATTTAGAGTAACCGGAACATTCCAGTGACGCCATCAACCCAATGTATAGGTACCTCCATTACCGCGAGGCTCTGGTTCGTTGACTGTACCACTAAGAAACAACAATACTTACTTCCTTCGGGTTAATCCCTTCAGGTTACTTTCCGTGAAACGAAACTGGTCTCCATCGGATCGTTTAATCTTTGAGACAGGTTATTCAGCTCCTGTTGAGTCTGGGGATGGTTGCGGCCGTTCCATACGCCGCCGCCGTGCTGGTCGCGCACCTGCGGGGCGGGAACTCAAAGTGTCCCCGGTGTGGTTGCGAGCGAACGCATCCCTCTCACCGCGAGGTCCTCGAAAAACTGCTTCCCGCTGTAGTTTGGCCCTACCGGTGTGAGTTCTGCACCCGGCGCTTTTACGTCTTGAGGACGGTGCATTGGGTGGGGTAGCCCGCAAAGGGCGCGGCGGCGCCCTCCTCGCAAGCAAGTAATGTTGCCGCCGCGCTCCGTTTTGCGGGCTGTTAGTTTAATAGCCGCGCCGCAGGCTCATCCCAGAAAAGTTTCGGAAGGGTCCAGCCCATGCGTGCCTGGAATCGTTTCCCGCAGCGTTCGGTGGAGGAGTTTCGAGAGAGCTGTTCCGCCTACCAGTACCTGCGCGACTTCGATTCCCGTGCGGAACAGCGGACCCTCCGGCTGCGAATACACCACATGGCCGAACAGTACGCTGTCTTCAATGTTCAAACGAATCGTCGAGCCAGGTGAGAGTTCCAGCGGCAGCATTGCGCAGATACCCGATTTCGATATGTCGCGAACGTGTCCGGAGGCGCATCGGCCGGGGCATCCCAGGTCGGTTACCTGCACTTCGAAGTCCGCTGCCCGGCGGTCGTCGCTTCTGCGATCCATTTAGGTTCTGCGGCTCTTATCGGTAGAAACCGCGCGTGACTTTAGATTCTTAGGTCAGAGATTGTAAACAAGAATGCTTCAACATTCTGGCAGCTAACATCACGCCGCAGCAAGCAGGGCAACGATATTCTGGATAGCCTTGTCGGCCTTGTGATACGCGA
>JBEKBK010000524.1:0-5858 GCA_050015435.1 Bryobacteraceae bacterium | reverse complement strand
AATCAATGCAACATCGCGTTGTTTCAGCCAAGGAATCACCGAGGCATCGAGTCCAGCTGCGCTCTTGCCAATGTCCCACGGCCCCGTCTTCGCACGTCTCGTCCAACGGCCGGTACGGATGAAAAGAGCGTCCCCCGACTTGACCTTCACACCGGCGTGCTTTTCCCAAGCCTCGAGATCCTCGACATAGATTGGGGTCCCCGGTTCGAGAGATTCAACACCTTTCAGCCGTGGGATGTCCATAAGGATGCCGCGCGTAAACACGCCGTCTTTGTTGTTAATGACCGAATCCTTCATGGCGCCGCCTTCCTTCGTTACGTACTCCTTCTGCGAGTATCCGTTGTAAGCCTTGCCATCTACGAAGTGATGACCAAGAGCATCGAAGTGCGTGTGGGCGTATCCATGGAACGAAACGCTAATCTTATCTCCCGACGCAACAGGGCCGGCACCAGTCATCGTGTCTTCATACGGGTTCGGGTTGTCGATCGCCTTATCGGTCAGGGCGTCGTGGGCGAGTGATACAGCGAACCCGTCTTTCACTAGGGCTGCGGCTTCCTTCCGCTTCTCGGGCGTGATCAGATTGTAGGTCCCCTTTTGATCGTCTTTGCCCCATCGACCCCAGTTAGAAAGCTGGACTTTCCACTTTTCCATGTCGGCCTGGGTCACGGTGTGATCACTCGCCGATGCGCCTCTGACTCGCGCCAACTGATAATCCCCGAGGAATATTATTAGTGCGACTAAGCTACCATTAACGCCGATCGCCCCTATTCTCTTTAAAGTAGCTGACTTGAGCAAACCCCAGCGCATCATATGACACCTCTCACGAAGATTTATCGCGAAATAGAAAGGAACCGCGCTAAAGCGTTGGGCGCCTTCCGACGAGACCGATTTGTAATAGACCGGGAACGAATATATCGAAAAACTTCGGGTGGGTCAACAGTTCGGGAACAAGATGCCGGGACGGAGAGACCCTAAATAGTGGGTCAAACTGGCCTTCATATCATTTCGCCCCTCGATCCGACGAACCACTCCGCGCTCGACGAGAGTCTAATTTGGCGGCCTAGTCCCTCGCCGGCTCACTCAAGTCCCTCAAGCCGGTACATCACGGTTTCTCTGCGATATCATACGATGTTGTCAGAAGCGAACAGGATGCATTTCGAGATCTCCGATACCGTGATTGAACGCTTGCGGGAGGCCATCATTTCGTGGCGAACCGAAGAAAGCGATGAATGGTTCCAGACGCACCATGACGAACTGATCTCGGTCGGTTCGGACCAAAGGAACGCGGCAGCCCTCGTCGGCTACTTGGCTCAATGGCTGGATGGGCATAAGGGAGCACTCTCCATTGTGAAACATTTGATCGCCAGCTTTCCGCTGCAGACTCTTGCGGGGCTTCCGGTGCGTGACTATATCTACTTGAAACTTGCGGAGGGCCTAGTTGCGGTTGCCGAACGGGCCGATGACGCGGCAATCACCCACTTGGATGTGGTTACCTCATTGGGCGAGCGTGGGCTTGCTCAAGATGGCCTTGCTGAAGAGTTGTTGGCCCTCGCGTATTACGGCAAGGGACGATCGCTGTGGAGACAAGGCAAGTGCCACGCTGCATTAGCGAATACGATGAAGGGACGCGAACTGGCGACAAGGCTAGGATATCAGAGGATGGCTGCGGTAATCGGAGTGCTTGAGAGTAGGTTGTACATTGAACAGAACAAACTCAGACAGGCGGCAGCGCTTCTGGAAGGCGCTGAGAAAGCACTTCAACAAACACATGACACCTTGACGATTGCCCGGATTCATCAAGAAAAGGCCATGATCGCCCTACGAGAGGGACGATACGACCAAGGTCTTTCTTTATGCGGTAAAGCAGTCCTGTTGTTCCGCGAACGGGACCCGTTTCGCACAGAACTGGGACGCGCGCTTGTCACCACCGCTCATGCGAAGGAAATGATCGCCCGTCACCTGGCTACAAGAATAGACGCTGACGTGGCTGAACATCGCGCAGCCGGGACAAATGATGCACCAAACGCACCTTCAACCAAACCCTTTCGAAGGCGATTAGAGCAGCTACGGGCGGAGGCATTTCTTGCCTTGAGACAGGCAGAGGAAATCTGTCAAGGTCGGGAGGAGACTTGGCTAGCCATGGTGCGGATCATTCGGGGATTTCTTTTTGTCGATACAGGCGAGCTCGAAGCTGCGGAGATAGAGGCAGCAGAGGGTTATAATTTGGGCGCGGAGGGGAGCAATAACGTTTTAATGTCGCGGGCCCGCATCTTGCAGAGCATCATTGAAATGACAAAGTATGAAGAGTTGATCGAGGAGCGGGACGACCTTACCTTGCACATTCTGCGGGCGCAGGATTACGCTAAAGATTCACTGGCGTTGGCGAAACGCACGGAGGATTTCAGACTGGTGGCACGGGCATATCTCTGCATGGGTCTAACACTATGCAGCGATCAATTGAGCGATTTGGATGCTGCTCGGGACTGCTGTGAACGTGCGGGGGAATACATCATTCCCGAATTGCGTGATAACGTCTGGGAGGACTATCAGCGACTGAAGGCCAAGTTACTAAGAAGTGGCCGAGTCGATGTAAGATTTCAGGCGTGGTCGCAGGGCGAAACTAACGGCAAGACATTTCAGCAGATTACGGAGGAATTCACCGATATGATTATTCCGAAGGTATGGGAGAAAGAGGACCGGAAGATTTCGCGGGTTGCAAAGAGTCTATCTATCTCCCCGAAGAAAGTCCGGCGAGTCTTGAAGAAGATGGGCCTGCAGGGCGAGTGACCGCTGTCGTTTTGGACGGAACTCTATGAAATGCAACTGTGTCGACTTCATTTTAGCAACTCGGTCAAAGACCCGCTGAACCTCTTTTCTTATCAGGTAGACCCAGTTGGGGCATCGACTTACCCTATTTTCCCTGGGTGGACTTGTCTGGCTCCGCTGTTGCGCATCGAAATAGGAAGTCGATCGAAGCGGCCCGGACTTTACCCCATTTTGGACAAAACCAGTTAGTACTCAAAATTCATTCAAGCGAGAATTGAGTCATGGGGTTGTTCACCAACGCCTCAACCAGGAGTGATTCCCAGGTGAAAAAGATGATAGGCCATTGCCTGGAAGGGCGGACATTGTCGGGAATTCCCCTGCCGAGAGAGAAAAACCTCACGAAAGACACCTTGGAGGAAAGCGCCACCGCAGTTGTGCCGGGTTTTCGGAGTCGATTTGACCCAGATCCCTGCGCATTAACACGCTCACTACCCAGATGCTCCTCAGCGGAGTTGGGCCTAATCTTCCCCGCTTTCCTACTGCTCCTGCATTTTTGCTTTTGGCCCCGGATGTGTCCCGAGCCAAAAATCAGCGCCGGAAAGGTTTCTTTCATCGAAGACCCGCCGGGCACGCCCAAGGCGATGACCGCCGTCACAGACTGGCCCACATCGTTTACGACATGATCGCGAAGAGTGCGACGCCACCGTTTTCCAAGAACTAGTGCGCCGAGTCCACCGCAAGAGAATGAAACTCAGGGCCCAGGCTGGTGACGGCCTTGGACTGATCCGGTTGGAGCCTGTTCCTTGGGAATCCCGCCTCCCTTCACTCTAGAGCCGGGAGTCAGCAACTGTTTGTGTCGGCGCAGGGGGCAAGCGCAGCCCGTTCGCTAATGCTTCATAACGATCCGGTTTTAGATTAAGTTTAAGCAAGAAGAGACGCTGTTTCAAAACCAGGAAACGATCGCCCGCCCGGCAATTCAAATCGAGGCAGGTTTCGTTAGGGGGTGTATTCGTTCATGGCCTGAAGGTGACAATGCTTAGCCAGCGGAATGTTTGGCTAGCCGAGCGGACGTGCTTTCTGGCTTAGAGGGTGATAGAATCCAACTCGTGTCTTCCAGAGTAACGGAAACCTCGACGCTTTCCGCCCGACACTGGCGTGTGTTGGCCCTGCTGACCTTCTTGATGTTCATCAGTTTCGTTGACCGGAGTAATCTCAGCATAGCGGCGCCGTCGCTGAAGTATGACCTTCACTTGTCAGCGTCGGAACTGGGAGTTTTGCTGTCGGCGTACTTCTGGGCTAACACGCTGTGTTTGCTTCCCGTCGGCTGGCTGATTGATCGATTCGACGTAACGTGGATTCTTGCAATTGGATTTTTCCTTTGGTCAGCGGCAACCACGGTAACCGGGCTTCTGCACGGCTTCATCGCGTTGCTTCTTATTAGGCTGCTCGTAGGCGCTGCAGAGTCCGTAGTATATCCGGCCTGCAGTAAGGTCATTGCCGGCCATTTCCCAGAGCACCTTCGCGGCCTTGCGAATGCCTCGATTGTGGCCGGCGGAGCCAGCGGCCCTGCCGTCGCTACTTTCGTGGGCGGAACGTTGATTGCCCAATTCGGGTGGCGGTGGTTTTTCGTCTGCCTCGGCCTGTTCGGTCTTCCCTGGCTACTTTTGTGGTTTCGTTGGAGGCCGCAAGAAAATCCAGTTTTTGCCTTAAAGTATCGAGTATCGACTGGGTCGGTCGTGAAGATTTTGAGACAAAGATCTGCCTGGGGAACGTTCATCGGAATGTTTGGGGGCAATTATATGCTGTACCTGCTCGTGACCTGGTTACCGTTTTATCTAGTACATGAGCGCCAGTTCTCCCTGAGTTCTACCGGCATGATCGGCGGTGCTGCATTTGTACTCAAAGCTATCAGCTCGATATTTTCGGGGCACTTCTCAGACCGATGGATTTCTTCGGGAGGGACACCAACGCTCGTGCGGAAGACGTTTCTAGGCGTTGGCCTCAGTTTGGCGGGAATGTTGCTGGTCCTCTCTGAGTTCACCCCCGATCAAGCTTGTATCGCTTTGCTCTTAGGGGCGAGCATTTCTTTGGGCTTGGCTGCTCCTCATTTTGCCGCAGTCCCCCAGACGCTGGCAGGACCACAGTTGGTAGGCACCTGGTCAAGCTTGCAAGCTTTTGTGGCAAGCTTCGGAGGCATAGTGGCACCCACATTAACGGGCGTGGTCGTCAATCGAACCGGACAATTCTTCTGGGCCTTCATCCTTACGGCGCTCCTAGGATGGATCGGAGCGATCTCGTGGTTGTTCCTAGTCGGCCCGATTCGACCGGTAGATTGGCTCGAAGCGGATCGGTCTAGTGATTTTGGCGCGTCATTGCCTGAGGAGGTCGGTCGATGCAAAGCAAGAGGTTGAGCGGTGCCTCGGGTTCTTACATGTCTGGAAGGGTGATCTCGATTGACGTGTAAAGAGTCAAGCCGTGCC
This sequence comes from Bryobacteraceae bacterium, assembly GCA_050015435.1. Taxonomy (GTDB): domain Bacteria; phylum Acidobacteriota; class Terriglobia; order Bryobacterales; family Bryobacteraceae; genus Palsa-187. Next base: position 612 of record JBEKBK010000524.1, on the reverse strand, counting down.
TGGCCGAATGCAAAACGAGCGCTGTTTGTCCGAATTGCTGAGGTAAGGAGTAGCAGCGCCCGCCACGTTAGGTTAGTCCGCTAGCTACGAGGGTAGCGGGTGGGTCTAGGAGTCAAGCACTCTCGATCAAAGGAGCGAGAGTACGGTGTCTTGCTTAGTTGATGATACTCGTCTCGACCCCAAAACAGAAGTGTTCCGGGAGACGTGGGTGGGTCATGTGGCACCGCGATGTCAGGTACGCCATGGAAGCTTTCGGCATTGACACACTGGATTCGATGTGCTAATAACTCCGTCGTTTGATTCACATCTAGGGATTCCAATTACTCGCCGGACCATTTCCTTGATCTCGCGGAAATCATTCGGAGCGTTCGTGTAATCAATAGAGCAACCGCGCTCTGAATGCTTGCAAAACCTTGTTCCGAAGAGCCCATGACGCCTCGCCACGCGGTGCTCGCTTCGGGCGACTCCCTAGTTTCTTTTGAGAACCGCTGGTAAACGGATGATGGATCCGCGCCGTAGCGCACGCTCATTTTAGGGAATACGCTCGAACGTAAGACGGCGGGTTAGGATTTCTGAACCCATGCGAACTGCGCCCGCAGGGCCATAAATCAA
>JBEKBK010000523.1:0-5893 GCA_050015435.1 Bryobacteraceae bacterium | reverse complement strand
AGGAAGGTCGAACAGGGATCGCCAGATGGAGGTGGAACTCAGTGGCGGGAAGCGCAGCAGCCGATCAATCGCACCGCATCAAGTCCGGCGCTCGGCATTCAGTCCGTGCATAATTCAGGTATCACGACGACCTCGGTTCATCAGAATTTCAGCGCGATTTCAGAAGTAGAACGATCCCAGTTGGGTCGGGCGTCTGGCCCGAGGTCCTCAAAGTCGGTTTCAACAAGCGCCGGGCCTACGAGTACGAGAAGGAGTGGCGGGCGGCTTTGTACCAAGACTATCGGCCAGAGATAAGTGGCGTTCGCTTTCTTTCGATCTTGAGGAGCTAATCATCGCCGTCTACGTTGGCCCGAGGGCCGAGGATTTCGTCTTTGACGCAGTGTCGTCTGTAATGGACAAGTTTCGCCTTCGAAAACCACTGAAGCACTCAGATTTGCTGAGGCGTTGAAAAGTGAGACTGCGGTCTCTGCCGGCCGAGGTCCGAGGGCAAGACCACCGGGGATCGAGACGCGGCGAAAAATCCGCGCTGCCGCCGCGGAAATTATCCGCTCCTGAGCTCGTTCGATTACCGGTTGCCGGACTCGCAGACCGTGTCGAACGCGGGCGCGACGCCCGTGAAAATCGATGAGACTGCGGACCGCCAGCAGGATCTGGATCTATTGGTCGTTCACTAATTTTCCGATCACCTTAGTACGACGTGCCTAGTTATCACCAGGACCGGGTAGGGGCTTGACAACGATAGTGCCTTCATTAGAATAGGGATATTCTGCTTCCTATGCCGGGCTGTGAACATAATCGGACTGAATTCCTGATGCGCCGCGACGGAATCGACTACCTGCGATGCATGGACTGCGACCACGTCTTCGAGGCTGAAGACCTGGAGCAAATGCCCATGTATGACGAGGAAGAAGAGCCGCGCCGCAAACGCGCCTCCTAAACTCCCGTTAAGTCGGCCACGGCGGGCAACGCGATTTGAGCCTGCTCGACTCGGCTGCCCCATTTCCGCGCGAATGTGAGTTCGAGGACCAGGTTGACCGCAATCACGGCAGGTACGGCCGCGAGCAGCGGACTCAGCAGGCACGCCCAGCGGCGTTCGCGCATCAGTTGCAAGCCGATCTCACACACCGCTCGGGTGAGCTTCCAATAATCGCCCGATTCGCCGTGGACCAGCGTCCGGCCGCGCTTTAGACCTTTCAGAAATTCATTCCGGTTGCGCGCCTCCGGCACTTCCGTGTAAGTTCGCCCCAGACACGAGAGGGTGTGCGCGTCACTACCCGCGACCGCAATCTTTCGAGTCCGCGCCGCAAACGCCGCTGCGCGACGATTCGCGCTCGGGAGTATTTGTCCGTTGAGCGTCTCCACGGCCGGGAAACGATTCGCGAATTCTTCGAAATCCGAATCCGTACGGGGCCCAGTGAGTCCGGAGAAAACATGATTCACACTGAACAGCAAATTCTGTTCTCCCAGATACGCGAGCAGCGCGGCCATGTCACGGCGGCGGCTCTGTAGTCCGATGTGATGCCGCTCCTCAATGTCGTAAACGCCCATGTGGAGCTGGCTGCCGCTGGATGTGGAACAACTGACCTCTTCGCTCAGGAAGAAATCGGGGTGTTTTCGCAGGGATTCGACTGCGTCGATGGAATCATGGTCCGTGACGGTTACCACATCCATTCCGCGTCCCTTGAGGGTTTCGTAGACTTGGCGCGGGTCGTTATAACTTTCTCTGCAGACTTGGTCTAGGACCGGCACAGTGCACATGCCGGAGTGTAGGGTATGGACGTGCAGGTCACATTTCATACCCCCTTATAACAACCTTTTGTTACAATCGTGAATCCTGTGGAAAAAACATTCGTTACAACTTCTGTTGGTACTCTCCCGCGTCTAGTACTGTCCGTGATGCCGTAGGAAGGCTGCAGCGCCGGGCTTTCCCAGATAGCGCTCCAGAAGTTTTCGATCCATTCGGGCGAGATCAAGCACCACCAGGCCATCCAGAACGCCCGAAAATTGAGCATCCACGTTGAACGCGAGGATCCGTCCACCGAGGTTCAGATACTGCCGGAGCAGCACGGGGATGCCCTTGCCGTCCGGCTCCAGGTCCGACACGACTTCGGACAAAGCATCCGCGTCGGCCAGCAGTGAACCGAGCAGGCACGTGTCGCATCCTCGCAGACGCCGCGACCGGAAGCGCCGCTTCGGCTTGACGAACGAGGCTAAATCGTCGTTGCCGGAGCGCGCTTTCAGATACGAAACCATCAGAGCGCGAGATGCAGGGTTGTAATCGCGGCTGATGCTGACCGGCCCGAACAGCACGCGATAGCGCGGATTCCGCGCCACGAATTCGCCAATACCTTTCCATAACAGGAGCAGTGCAAGGTAACTTTTCTGATACTGAGGCCTGACAAATGAGCGGCCGAGTTCGAGCGCCGGCTGGAAGCTTTCCAACAGCCCGCACAGGGCCGGCGCGGCCCCCAAACCGTCGAAGGGACCCCTAGTTTTCCGCCGCGCCAGGCTCCGTTGTGCGGGCGAGCTCCAAAATAGCCCATGCCGGAAACGGAAGAGCGTGCTGGTATAAAGTCCGCGCGGACCGAATCGGGACAGAACCTCATCGGTCGCGGCCAGACGATAGGCTCCCGCAACCTGGTTCTTGTCCGCGTTCCAGATCCAGAGATGCTGATAGTGCTGGTCGAAGTGGTCTAGATCGAGGGACCGGCCCGTGCCCTCCCGCGCTTCCCGAAACGAGATCTCACGCAAGCGGCCGATTTCCCGCAACGTGTTCGGGATTTGATCGGCGGAGGCGAGAAACACCTGAAACTCGCGGTTTTCGATCAGTTTTTGGCCGGACGGCATTTGCTCCGCTTCCGCACGCAGATCACGCGGATCGACAGCTCCCGCGATCGGCGCCTGGCGCGGCGTAATCCACCATACCGGCCGCGCCGTCGCCGGTTTGCGAGCCTGCAATACATGCGTGCGTTGCCAAAGATATTGCGTGGCGTGGCGATCCGCGCCGAGCTGCGACAAGCACTCCGGGGCGATTCGCCGTCCAATGGAACCCCGGATCGTCTGGCCTTTCTTATTCAACAATTCGAGCGGCAGCAAGGCAGTCCGCAAGCGCGGATGAATCAGGCCGGCAATGTGGAAGGCCGGACCATTCGCGCCATGAAAGAAAATGGGGATTGCGGGCGAACCGGTGATTTGAATGATCCGGCTGATGTTCTCATTCCAGGCCGGGTCGGCAATCTCCATGCGCGGAAACTGCAGCGACGAAACCTCACCTGCGGGAAAAGTGACCAGCATCCCGCCCCGATGAAGCCATGCGATTGCCTGCCGCAGCGCCTTCCAATTCGATTGGGCCGCCCCTCCGAAGGGATCTACGGCTAACAGAAATTCGCTCAACTCAGGAATGCTCGCCAACAGCGAATTCGCGAGGAATTTGAAGTCGGGGCGAACCCGGTGCAGCAGTGCGCCTAGAACCGCCCCCTCCACCATGCCGAAGGGGTGATTCGCCACCACCACCACTCCGCCGCTTGGCGGAATGTGACGCAGGTCTTCCTGTGAGAAATCGTATTCAACTTCGAGTCCCGCGAGAAATCGGGCGAAGACGGACCCGCCCGAGCCCTGGCGGGCTGCCTCCGCCCAAACCCGTTCGAGTTCCTCGGGCAAGAGAATATTGTGCAGAAATTTTCCCGCGCCGCCCAGCGGGGTTTCCGCGAGCAGCGCTCGTGCCGCGTCAAATGCGCCTGGTGGCCGGGTATTCATCGATGTCTCCCGGCCACAGCTTATGAAAAAAAGGTTAAAGATCGATTGAAAACAGAAGAACGTCGTGTTACTTTTCGCGAATTGGCTTTGGCCAGCACTCAGTTCGCTCGAGATCGCGGAAGGCTTTGGACAATTCTCTGGCCGTGTGAACGTTAAACACGTTCTTGGTGGTATATTCCTCGACCAGATCCTTCCACAACGCGGCGATGTGGTTCATTCGCTCCCGAAACCGGGTGTCCAGCGCCCGCGCTCGCAGTTGGTCCTCCGAATTCTGGCCGTCTGCTACGCTTCCCTCCGCGAGTTGCCGCAGAACGTACTCCCGATGCATGAGCTCGGCGGCGGGATCAGGACGTTGGGGAAACATTTCCGGACTCTGAGCAGCACTACGGCTTGATAAACCCAAACTTGATAAACAAACGCCTATGAGTAAGGATTGCCGGATTTCATTCATGCCCGATTGTAGGGCCATAGGAGCCAACTTAGTACGAACGTTCCATGACTAAACGACGAAATCGACGGGAGAAGTTGGTGCGGCTGGCCGAGTCATGAGATCCTCAAAAAGACAGTGTCATCATCAGGATCGAGACCACTACGCATCGTTTCCATTGGCGGCGGAACGGGACTCTCCACGCTTCTGCGCGGACTAAAACGTTACGCCAAGGCCGAAGAGAATCTGGTGGACATCACCGCGGTCGTCACCGTGACCGATGACGGCGGAAGCTCGGGACGCCTCCGGCGCGAGTTCGATGTTCTGCCGCCCGGCGACATACGCAACTGCATGGTCGCGCTTTCCGGAGACGAGTCGTTGCTCTCGCGCCTGTTTCAATACCGGTTCGCCAGCGGGCGCGGGCTGAAGGGTCATAGCTTCGGCAACCTGTTTCTTACCGCGATGGCCCACCTGACCGGCGATTTCAGCCAGGCCGTGAAGTTGTCTGCAGAAGTGCTGGCAGTCTTCGGACGCATCTTCCCTTCCACTGCCGCGAATGTCGTCCTCGAAGCCACGCTCGCCGACGGCACCAAGGTGAAGGGGGAGACCCGCATCAGCCGGAGCAAGTCTCCCATTGAGCGGCTGGAAATGCGCCCGCGGCGGCCGAAACCGCTCGCCGAGACGATTGAGGCCATTGCCGCAGCCGACTTGATTACCTTCGGTCCGGGGTCGCTCTACACCAGTATCATTCCGAACCTGCTGGTGGATGGAATTCCGCGCGCGATCGCGACCTCGCCCGCGCTCAAAGCCTACTTTGTGAACCTCATGTCGCAGCCGGGCGAGACCACTCACCTTCGAGCTTCCGACCACGTCACCGCGATCCTTCGTCACGCGGGACGAAATTTCAGCCGATCATTGATCGACGTGTGTGTGGTTAACACCGCGCCTATCGGAGGCACCGTGCTGCGACGCTACCAGGCAAACGAGGCGAAACCGGTGGAGAACGACCTTGATAACCTGAATCGGCTGGGACTCTGCATTCTAACAGCGGATCTGCTCCGCATGTCGGGCGTCCGGCATCAAGAAAAAATTCGGCATGACCCCGGGGCGATCGCCGGGGTCGCAGTGGAACTGGCTCAACAGGGGCGGCGCGCTAAGCTCAGGCTCACATCATGAACACGACTGTCATTATTTTGGCCGCTGGCCTTGGAACCCGCATGCGCTCGAAAAAGGCCAAGGTGCTGCATCGCGCCGGTGGTCTGGCGTTGATCGAACACGTGGTCGCGGCCGCGCGTGAGGTCGCGCCGCCCGACCGGATTCTGGTGGTTACAGGGCATCAGGCCGATGAAGTGGAATCGCTGCTTTGCGGGACCGGGGTCCGCTTCGTTCGCCAGCGGAAGCAAAAAGGTACCGGACATGCGGTGGTCGCTTGCAAGGAAGCCGTGGCCGGCGAGGATGGCTTGCTCATGGTTCTCTATGGGGATACGCCCCTGCTTTCCGCCGCAGCGCTGCTGCGTTTGCGAACCACGCAAGAGGGGTCGCCATCGGCGGCGACCTTGATCACCACCACGCTTGACGACCCCACTGGCTACGGCCGCGTGATCCTCGGCGTAGATCGCAATGTACGCGCCATTGTTGAGGAACGGGCGTGCACCATCGAGCAGCGCGGGATTCATGTGATTAATTCGGGAATCTACTGCTTCCGCTCCG
>JBEKBK010000522.1:0-8383 GCA_050015435.1 Bryobacteraceae bacterium | reverse complement strand
GCTCTTTTTATCAGTCGCTTAAGCCAGAGATAGTGAGGCTGTGGATGAAGAAGACGGAGGCTAATCCAAGATTCCAATTCACCGCGAAGCTTCACCAGCAGTTCACCCACGCTCGGGTTCTCGACGAAAATGAAGCCAAAGCCTTCAAGCAGGGATTGTGGCCTCTGCTCAAGTCCAATAAGCTGGGCGCCCTGTTGATGCAATTTCCCTGGTCCTTTCGCTTCACCGCGGAGAACCGCGACTTCTTCATTCGACTCCGGCGCGCATTCAGCGAATTCCCGCTGGTCGCGGAAATGCGCCACGATAGCTGGATGGCGGAGGAAGCGATCGGAACATTTATCGATTACCGCGTGGGGTTCTGCAATATCGATCAGCCGGAGTACACGCGAGCCATGCCGCCTACGGCGCTACTCACCTCTGCCGTGGGCTACGTGCGCTTACATGGGCGGAATCCTAACAACTCCTTGGGAGGGTTCGACCGGGCCACGCCCTACTCCAACGGGATGCGCCAGCGCCAGCACGATTATCTTTATTCAGAGGTGGAGCTGGCCGAATGGGGCAAGCGCGTCGAGCACATCAGCCGGTATGCCACGTCCACATTCGTGATCCTGAATAATGACGTAGCCGCGAAAAGTGTGGTGAACGCCTTGCAGCTCCAGGCGACGCTCACGGGCGTGCACGCCGCTGCTCCTAAAGAGCTGCGCCGGCGCTATCCGATGGAACTGGAGCACTTCGGCCCCCGTGTGGCGGAGCAGCAGGTTCTTTTCCCGGCCGCTGACGCCGCTTAACAGCCGTCATAGAGGAAATGCGGGTAACGCACTATTTTGCGTCCGCTGCGTTTTTTCGCGATGCAGTAAAGCTGCTCGCCCCGAAACGCGCTTGAGTAGTTGTTACGCTCCAGGAAATCTTTCACCCAAAGATCGCAGTTATAGCCCGCAATCACTTCGGTGAAAAGGTTTTGCACCTCGAAGCCAGCGCTTTCCACCGCCTCGCGCAGTTCGAGCGGAGTGTACTCCCGCACGTGAGGGATCTCGGTGTCGGCGAACTCCCCCAGTGGATAGGGAAATTTCGAATAAAGTTGAGGATTGCCGCTCTGCTCGAGGATACGCGCAACGGCGGTGTAGCTCGCGATATTGGGCGTGGTCAGAATCAGCGTGCCGTTTTCCGCCAGCACCCGCTGCATCTCGATCAGCATGTACATCGGATCGTGCAGCATGTGCTCAAAGATTTCGCAGGCCAGCACCGTCTCAAAGTGCCCGTCGGGGTAAGGGTAGCGGTCTTTCTCGGCGTCGAACAGGTCAACCATGCAGTGGAAGACTTCCCTTCCCTGCACCGTGCAGGACTTCTGGTCAGTTCTCCCGAGCGGACCAAAGTAAGCACCCCGCACTTCCTGGTACCCGAGCACGCACTGCAGCGCCGGCGTCATTTGCATGTACGCGCCCATCTCGAGCACGCGACTCGGCCCTGTCGGAGGAGGGACCAGCGTCAGCGTGCGCCCTATGCGGGCGATGTGATTTTCCAGATATTGGCGCGCGTCGGCGTCGGGAAGATCGACCGAGCGCACGAACGCCACGATCTCGTCGTAGCGTTCGCGCGGCGGAACGATTTCCACCGTAGAAGTGTCCACGTCGAGATGAGAGAGCCGGTGGTCGAGCCGTCCCAGGAGCTGCCGGATCGACCTGACCAGTGGCATCTATTCGGCGAGTGTTTCCTCGCCGCTGGGTTCGGGAGCCTCGGAAAGGCCGCCGGCATACAGCGCCCGGGTCTCCTCGTCATACCCGGGAATCGCGTCGAGGGCGACCGCGTCCTGCTCGGCCACCAGCTCTTCCTCGACGTCCTCGCCTGCGATCTTCACGTGCCGGTAGTATTCCATACCGGTGCCGGCCGGAATCAGCCGGCCCATGATCACGTTCTCCTTCAGGCCGCGGAGGTAATCGACCTTGCCGTTAATGGCGGCTTCGGTGAGAACGCGCGTGGTTTCCTGAAAGCTGGCCGCGGAAATGAACGAATCGGTGGAGAGCGATGCCTTGGTAATACCCAGCAGCACCGTCTTGCCCGCCGCCGGACGTCCGCCGGCTTCAAGCACGCGATTGTTTTCCTCGCGGAACTTGAATTTATCGACGACTTCTTCCGGCAGAAATTCGGTATCGCCGATGTCCTCCACCTTCACCCACCGCATCATCTGGCGGGCGATCACTTCCAGGTGCTTGTCATTGATGTTGACGCCCTGCAGACGATAGACTTCCTGGATTTCATTCACCAGGTATTTCTGCAGTTCTTTTTCGCCGAGCACGCTCATGATGTCGTGCGGATTGCGGGGACCATCCATCAGCGGATCGCCGGCGTGGACCCGCTCGCCCTCTTGCACGTTGATATGGACGCCGCGCGGGATCGGATATTCGCGCTGCTCTCCATCGTCGCCGACGATGTAGATCTTGCGCATGCCCTTCGCGATTTCGCCGTACTTGACGGTTCCGTTGATTTCGGTGGTGGTGGCGCGCGGGATCTTGGCAAGCACGTCTCCGGCGTGCACCTCATCCCCATCCTGCACCGTCAAGTGCGCGTGCATGGGCATGAGATACCGCTTTTCTTCGGACTTCCCCGCGCCTTGCGGGCGAACCAGAACGGCCGGAATGCGCTTTTCGTCGGTCGAATCCATGACCACCCATTGCGAACGGCCGGTGATCTCGTCCACCTGCTCCTGCATGGTCAGACCATCCAGCAGGTCCTTGAAGTGAACCACGCCGCTGACCTCGGTGAGGATCGAGAACGTGTACGGATCCCACTCGAGTAGAATGTCGTTGGTTTTGACCTTGGCCCCGTCGGCGAAATGAATTTTCGCGCCGTAGACCACCTGGTAACGCTCTTTTTCACGAGCCTTATCGTCGATAATCGCGATAATGCCGTTACGATTCATCGCCACCAACTCGCCTTTGGCATTCTTAACCGTAACGACATTGATGAACTTCACGAACCCGTCCGACTTCGCGTCCTGCTTGGACTGCTCCGCCGAACCGGTGGCGGCGCCACCGATGTGGAACGTGCGCATGGTGAGCTGGGTACCCGGCTCACCGATAGACTGGGCGGAAATGATGCCTACCGCCTCGCCACGCTCGACCAGACGTCCGGTTGCAAGATTGCGCCCGTAGCAGAGTTGGCAGACACCGCGCTTGGACTCGCAGGTCAGCACCGAACGGATTTTCACGCGCTCGATACCGGCCGCCTGAATCGCCGCCGCCAGGTCTTCGGTAATCTCTTGGTTCACGCGAACGATCAGGCTGCCTTCATAATCGAGCTGGTCTTCGAGAGCCACGCGGCCGACGATGCGGTCGCGCAGCGGTTCGATGATTTCGCCCGATTCGATGATCGGCTCGACGTAGATTCCGTCGCTAGTGCCGCAATCGCTTTCGGTCACGATCACGTCCTGGGCGACGTCACAGAGGCGGCGCGTCAGGTAGCCTGAATCCGCCGTCTTGAGCGCGGTATCGGCCAAGCCTTTGCGTGCGCCGTGAGTGGAAATGAAGTATTGCAACACATCCAACCCTTCGCGGAAGTTGGCGGTAATCGGCTGTTCGATAATCTCGCCGGAGGGTTTCGCCATCAGTCCGCGCATACCGGAGAGCTGGCGGATCTGCTGTTTCGAACCGCGCGCGCCGGAATCCGCCATGATGTAAATCGGATTGAGGTAACGGCCGGTGCGATCGTCCTCCTCCATCGTTTTGAACATCTCTTCGGAGACGCGCTCGGTGACTTTCGACCAGATTTCGATGATCTTGTTGTATTTTTCGCCGTGGGTAATTGCGCCTTCCTGATACTGCGCGCCGACCTCGACTACGGCCTTTTCGGCGTCCCGCACCAATCCGGCTTTCTCGCTCGGAACGATCATGTCATCGATCCCGATGGAGATACCGGCGCGGGTCGCGTACAGGAACCCGAGGCTCTTCACCTTATCGAGCATGGTAACGGTGACCGACAACCCGTATTTCAGATAACAGAAATGTACGAGTTGGGTGAGACCCTTCTTCTTGAGCAGGCCGTTGATGAACGGCATCTCGTCCGGCAGTACATCGTTTAAGATGACACGGCCGACGGTGGTATCCATGTACTGCTTGTTGAACTCGATGGGCTCGGTATGCATCAGGTTCTGGTTGTCGAACGCCTTCACCAGATCAATGACCCTGCCGGTGTAGCGAAGCTTGATCGGAGTGAGGGTCTCGACCTCGCCCATTTCGAGCGCGATCAGCACGTCGTCGAGCGAAGCGAACGTCCGGCCTTCGCCCTTGGTGCCGGGCCGGGCTTTGGTCAGATAGTACAAGCCCAGAACCATGTCCTGCGTGGGGACAGCGATGGGCGCGCCGTGCGCGGGCGACAGAATATTGTTCGCCGAGAGCATCAGCGTGGAAGCTTCGATCTGCGCTTCCGGAGAGAGCGGGATGTGCACGGCCATCTGGTCGCCGTCAAAGTCGGCGTTAAAGGCGGTGCAGACCAGGGGATGGATCTTAATGGCTTTGCCTTCGACCAGAACCGGCTCGAACGCCTGAATGCCCAGCCGGTGAAGCGTGGGAGCGCGATTGAGCAGAATCGGATGATCCTTGATGACTTCTTCGAGGATGTCCCACACCACGGGATCCTGCTGCTCCACCAGTTCCTTGGCTTGCTTGATGGTGGTGCAATGGCCGCGTTGCTCCAGGCGATGATAAATGAACGGCTTGAACAGCTCGAGCGCCATCTTCTTCGGCAACCCGCACTGATGGAGTTTCAATTCCGGTCCGACCACGATTACGGAACGGCCGGAATAATCGACGCGCTTTCCAAGCAGATTCTGACGGAAGCGGCCCTGCTTGCCCTTGAGCGTATCCGAAAGAGACTTCAGCGGCCGGTTATTAGCTCCGCGCAGAACGCGTCCACGGCGGCCGTTATCGAACAGCGCATCCACGGCTTCCTGCAACATGCGTTTTTCGTTGCGGACAATGACGTCCGGCGCATGGAGTTCAATCAGCTTCTTGAGGCGATTGTTGCGGTTGATGACGCGGCGATAGAGGTCATTCAAATCCGACGTCGCGAAACGGCCACCATCGAGCGGAACCAAGGGGCGCAATTCCGGCGGAATGACCGGGATGACATCCAGAATCATCCACTCGGGTTTGTTGCCGGACTTACGGAAACTCTCGGCCACGCGCAGGCGTTTCGCGTACTTGAGCTTCTTTTGCTGCGAAATCTCGGTCTTCATCCGCTCGCGGATGTCCAGACTCAGGCCTTCGCAATCGACCTTCTTGAGCAGTTCCTTGATGCCCTCGGCGCCCATCATCGCGACGAATTTGCCAGGGAATTCGACATCGAGCTGGCGCTTGCGCTCGTCGCTGATCACCTCGCCCTTCTTGAGGTCCGGCACCTCGCCGTTGTCGACCACAACGAAGGCTTCAAAATACAGCACTCGCTCCAGTTCCCGGAGCGTGATGTCCAGCAAATAGCCGATGCGGCTCGGCAGACCTTTGAAGAACCACACGTGCGAACAGGGGCTGGCCAGCTCAATGTGGCCCAACCGCTCACGCCGTACGCGGGAAAGAGTGACTTCGACGCCGCACTTGTCGCAGATTACGCCGCGATGCTTCATGCGCTTGTATTTTCCGCACAAGCATTCCCAGTCGGCGATAGGGCCGAAGATACGGGCGCAGAACAGCCCGTCGCGTTCGGGCTTGAAGGTCCGGTAATTGATCGTTTCGGGCTTGGTAACCTCGCCGTGGGACCAACTCCGGATCTTCTCCGGCGAGGCCAGAGAAATTCGAATGGAGTCGAAATCGGCGATCAAGTTCGCACGATCGTAGGGGGAAGAACGATACATATTATCTCCCAAGTGAAGCCTCCCAAATTATGAATTTCGGTTCCAAGTAACCGATATTTAGTCCGCCGCGAGGGCCGTCTCCAGCACCTCGCGCGGCTTCTTCATCAATTCCACATCGAGGCACAGCGACTGTAATTCGCGAATCAGCACGTTGAAGCTTTCCGGAACTCCTGGCTCCGCCGCTGCTTCGCCTTTTACGATGGCCTCGTAAATCTTGGCCCGTCCGTAAACGTCGTCGGACTTGGCCGTCAGCAATTCCTGCAGCACGTACGCCGCGCCGTAAGCTTCGAGCGCCCACACTTCCATTTCTCCGAAGCGCTGGCCGCCGAATTGCGCCTTGCCGCCCAGAGGTTGCTGGGTGATCAGCGAATACGGCCCGATGGAGCGCGCGTGAATCTTGTCGTCCACCAAGTGCGACAACTTCAGCATGTAAATGTATCCGACGGTCACCGGTTGTTCGAATGGCTGACCGCTGATTCCGTCCCAGAGCTGGACTTTTCCAGAACTGGGGAGTTTGGCCGCTTTTAGCTGGGCCTTGATGTCTTTTTCCGTGGCGCCGTCAAACACCGGCGTGGCGAAGCGTAATCCAAGTGCATGTGCCGCCCATCCCAAGTGGGTTTCGAGAATCTGGCCGACGTTCATGCGGCTGGGCACGCCCAGCGGATTCAGAACAATCTCCACTGGAGTCCCATCCGGCAGATACGGCATGTCCTCATCCGGAACAATCCGCGCGATCACGCCCTTGTTGCCGTGACGGCCGGCCATCTTGTCGCCGACCGACAGCTTGCGCTTCATCGCGATGTAGCACTTCACCTGTTTGATCACGCCGGGAGGCAGTTCATCGCCCTTACGGAGCTTCGCAATCCGCTCATCGGTGATCTTTTCGAGCACCGCGATCTGGCGCGAAGTCATTTCCTCGATTTCGTCCACCTGCTCATTCAGGCGCGGATCCTTATCCTTGAGTCGCATGCGCTTCAAGTCGCGCGCGCGCAACTTTTCGATCAGATCCCTCGAAATGTTGGTCCCCTTCGAGAGGAGCTTTTTGTTGGTCTTTTCGTCGTGCAGGTCGGCCAGCAATTCCTTGCCGTCAAGCAGGTTGCTCAGACGCTTGGCGCGCTCGTCATTGAGAATGCGCTTCTCGTCTTCAAGGTTGCGCCGCAGGCGTTCTTCCTGCGATTCGAGGATCAGCTTGGAGCGTTCGTCGAGCTCCGCACCTTTCCGCGAGAAGACCTTGCAGTCGACCACCGTTCCCTCGATGCCCGGCGGGCAGTAAAGAGATGCGTCCTTAACGTCTCCGGCCTTTTCACCGAAGATGGCGCGAAGGAGCTTTTCTTCCGGCGTTAACTGCGTCTCGCCTTTGGGCGTGACTTTACCCACCAGGATGTCGCCCGGCTTTACCGTAGCCCCTATGCGGATGATTCCGCTTTCATCCAGGTTACGAAGGAAGCCCTCGGCGATATTCGGAATATCGCGCGTGATCTCTTCCGGACCGAGTTTGGTATCCCGCGCGTCCACCTCGAACTCCTCAATGTGGATCGAAGTGTAGTAATCCTCTTTGACCAGCTTCTCGGACACGACGATCGCGTCCTCGAAGTTGTAGCCGCGCCAGGGCATGAACGCGACCAGCACGTTGCGTCCCAATGCGAGCTCGCCGCTTTCGGTGCAGGGACCATCGGCCAGCACATCGCCCTTACGCACTTTTTGGCCCTGGAACACGATTGGCTTTTGATTGATGCACGTGTTCTGGTTGGAGCGCTTGAACTTGGTCATCTGATAGATGTCCGCGCCCACCTCGCGCGAGAGCTGGCCTTCGTAGACGTTGCCCTCGACGCGCACGATGATGCGCTCGCTATCCACCGAATCCACGATGCCGGAACGTTTGCACAGCACCACCGCGCCGGAGTCGCGCGCGGTCACGCGTTCCATGCCGGTGCCGACATACGGCGCGTCGGCCCGAAGCAAAGGTACGGCCTGGCGCTGCATGTTCGAACCCATCAGCGCGCGGTTGGCGTCGTCGTTCTCAAGGAACGGAATCAAGCTGGCGGCGACGCTGACGAGCTGTTTCGGGCTGACGTCCATGTATTCGATCTCGCCCACATGCTTCAGCACGAAGTTGCCGGCCTGCCGGGCGTTCACCAGTTCCGCGGTGATCTTACCCTTCTCATCCAGCGGAACGTTCGCCTGCGCGATGATGTACTTGTCTTCTTCCCAAGCGGAAAGATAGTCGCAGTGCGCCTCGACTTCGGCCGAAATCTTCTTGGCAGCCAGGCCGCGATTGGATTTGTCGATGTCCCCTCGCAAAAGCACCTGACCGACCTTGAAGTCCGTATCGCCGGGATTCAGGACGCGAATTTCGTCGACCACCACACCGTCTTTCACGCGCCGGTACGGACTCTCGATAAAGCCGTATTCATTGATGCGCGCAAAACAGGACAGCGAACTGATCAATCCAATGTTGGGACCTTCCGGCGTCTCAATCGGACAGATACGGCCGTAGTGCGTGTGATGCACATCGCGAACTTCAAATCCGGCGCGCTCCCG
>JBEKBK010000521.1:0-5906 GCA_050015435.1 Bryobacteraceae bacterium | reverse complement strand
GTGAGCATGAACTACTGACGCAAAAGGTGTTGGAGTATCAGCGGAATTTCAAAGCCGGCCGTATTGGCATGGGCGTTGAGATCATGCAGTTTCTCGGTACGTGGCTGCGAAGCCACATACGCGGGACCGACACCAAGTATGTACCGTTTCTACACGCCAACGGTGTGCATTAAGACTGCGCCTGTTCACTCGGAACTGCGAGGCTCGCGTTCAGTGAACAGCAGCCGCCGGATGCTGCGCAGGTCGTTCAGCGCGCGGCGGCTCTTCTGCATTTGGGTCGCGAGCTGCGTCAGCTTGTACAACGCCAGATTTAACGCGCGCACCTGGCGTTCGTCGTTGGCAACCTCGGCTTGCTGCAGATATCCGCGAACGTCGTCCGCGGCCTCCTGGATGCTCCCCTCCAGTAGCGCGACAAACTCGTGCGCGCTCTCGATGGATTCGAAAGGCTTGATGATTTCCGAGTTCATCCCGAATGCGCCAACCGCATGAAATCAGCCGCGTTCTTTAGCGTACCGCGATCCCAACTGGTGCGTCATTCTTTGACGCCGATACCATGAACGCCCCAGCGATCGAAATGAGTGACGCTGGCGAGATCACTGCGAGTCTCCCATCCCTTTTCTTCGAGGTCTGGTTGCGGCCGAAATTCGGACACGTAGCCGATACACAGGTACGCGACTGGGATCAGCGTTGCCGGAATGCCGAGCGTCGTTTTCAGTTGTTCGAGATCGAGAATGCTGACCCACCCGACGCCCAGCGATTCGGCGCGCGCCGCGAGCCAGAGATTCTGAACCGCGCACACTGTCGAGTAGATATCGACCGACGGGTCAGTCAGGCGGCCTAAGCGGCTGCCTTTGGGACGGTCACGGTCGCAGGTGACGCAGACATTGACCGGCGCCTCGACGATACCCGCTAGCTTCAGATTGTCGTAGAGTTTCCGTTGCTCTCCCGCATAAGTCTCGGCTGCACGGCGGCTGGCGTCCTCGAAATTCCGATACACCGTTTGGCGGATAGAAAGCTCGCGAATCACCAGGAAATCCCAGGGCTGCATGAAGCCGACCGATGGCGCATGGTGAGCTGCGTCGAGAATCCGGCCAAGCACGTCGTCAGGCACCGGGTCCGGGAGAAAATGCGATCGCACGTCGCGGCGTTCGTAGATGGCGCGATAGACGCCGCGGCGTTCTTCGTCGGAGAAATGTTGGTCGTGCGTCATCGCCCTCGTCAAAACTCGAATTGCACACCGCCCATCGCGGTTCGCTCCGGGGTGAGAAATCCGTTCTCAAAATAAGTTTGCTTGAAAATATTATTTGCCCGCACGAAGAAGCGAATCGCCTGGTATTCCTTTAACGGAATCCGATAGCTGGCCCCCAGGTTGACTTTATGAATTCCCCCGAAGCGGTAGGTCTGGGTCACTACGTCACCGTACATGGGCGTCAGATAGCTGCTGGACGCAAGCGTATCGAAGCTCAGCATCAGCCGCGAGGTGGGTTGCTCCGTCATCAGAACCGAAAATTGTTTTCTGGGAACCACGAAGGTTTGGAGCACATCGCCCACGATCGGAGTGCGCTCGATGGCGTTTACATAAGTATATGCGGTGGTCACTCTCAGCGAGCGGGTGGGAGCGACGGCCGCGCTCAGTTCGACCCCTCGCGAAATTCCCCCTTGCGTGTTCAGGTAGCCGATGAAACGGCCGAATGGGTCGGTGGCCGGATTGATCAATCCGGACGTATCGAAATTAATCACGTCCTGAAGCCAGGTATAGAAATAGCTTGCCGAAGTCTTCACGCGGCCCCTGAAAAATGTCTGGTCGATGCCGCCGTCGAGACCGAGCGAATGCTCAGGTTTCAGGCGCGGATCGCCGTAAACGGAATAACCGAACACCGGGTCGAACCCCGCCCCGAATCTTTCGTACAGAGAAGGCGCGCGATAGCCGCGGCCAATGTGCGCGCGCAGCTTCGTTCCTGTTTTGCGGAAAAAATACGCCACAGAGGAATCGCCCGTGTAAGCGGGCGTGGGCGATGGAAATGCAATCCGTTGATACGGCGCGGACGCCAAGGGACTGAAGACCGGGGTATTCAGCGCAAAGAATTGCGCCCGGAACGCGCCCGAGACCTGGAGACGATCGCCGAAGAATTGAGCCTGGTCTTGCACGAAAACGCTGTTGCTACGCTGCGTGACGCTGGCCGCGTTCGCGACCGCCGAGTTGCTCTGATCGGTGTTATCGTTCGCGTAGTTCTCACTTTCGAATTCGTAGCCGCCGCTCAGCAGATTGAATCCCAGACGGTAGTGGATCTGTGCATCTGCCGTCTGAATGCGCCCGTCGTAGAGCGAACGCGTGCTGCCGTCGGGCTGATAACCCAAGCCTGCGGGCCCGTTCCCATAGCGGCGTCCGTCGGAAAGGATCTGGTAGCTCAGCGAATAGTCCAGCGCCGGCGAGGCTTGGCCGTTCAGGATGAGCGCGGCGGATACAAAGCGCGCATCGCGCGTGGAATCCGGATCATCGGGCCCCGGAATGAAGGTCGCATTACCCGTATTCATCTGCGAAAGAGGAACTCCGTTCTGATAGAGCGTGAGGAGCGACGGGGAAAGTGGAATCGCGTTGATAATTCCGAAACCCGAGGGCGTACCGATGATGTCCGGCTCTCCGGGGACTTTGCTGAACGAATCCCCGCCGTAGACACGCGCGATCAGGCGGATGGAAGGCGAAAGGTGAAACGTCACGCGGCTCTGCAGGCTGGTGTTGCGGAACGGAGCGTCTCCGCCGACTCCGTTGGTCACGTCTGTTTCCGACACACCCAGGCTGTACTGAATCTTGTCTTTGCGGAATCCGCCCGAGAGTTGCCCTCGTCCGCGGAATGCGCCGAGCGATCCGCCGTCCGCGAGCAAACTCCCACGCGTGCGCCCACCGCCTTCATCCGTGATTACGTTGATCACGCCGCCGATCGCATTCGTCCCATAGAGCGACGACCCGGAGCCGCGCATCACTTCCACCCTGTTGGCGTCCGTGAAAAGCAGGTCCTCAATCAATCCCGTGGCGTCCCCTTGCGTGGCGGAAGCGTCGCGCAGCCTCAGACCGTCCACCAGTACCGCAGTGTCCTGATCGCGAAGCCCGCGCATTTGAATGGTGGTGAAGGCTCCCGGACCGCCGAGCTGTTGAACGCGCACGCCCGGCGTGAGAGCGACGACATCGGAGAGAGCCGCGACATCGCGAGCGTCCGCGTCGGCCTGGTCGATCACGGTGGTCGCTTTGGACACTTGTTCGGGGAGTTGCGGCGTACCGGACGCCGTGACCACCAGCTCCTCATGTACTCCGGCGAGTTGCAGGGCGACTTCGCGCGTATCCACTGCACCCGCGCGGAGGTGGATGTCTTCGGAAAGAAATAGGGCGAACCCCGGGGCGGCGGCGCGCAGCAGATAGTCTCCCTCAGGCAAACCCTCGAAGCGGTAAGAGCCCGAGGAGTCGCTGGTAGTGGCGCTGCCCGCGGCACCGGTGTGTGAGGACAGCGTAAGGGTCGCTCCCGGAACCGGCTGCCCTTGCGGGTCCTTCACGACTCCGGCAACCGATGCGCCGGATTGCGCATTGATTAACGAACTAAGAATTATCAGAAGAAAAAATATAGGCGTCATGATGTCCGGGCCCCATTTGAACAGCCGCGTACGCCTCAATGCGAAAGTGAGAAGGGAATAACGAGAGGAAACAACCTGAGACCTCAGGTTGGTATCTGCACGATCTGCTTTCGCCCGAAGCATAGCGCTCAATTCACCCGAGGCAGGTCTCCTGACTTGCAGGTCGTCGCTACGCCGGCTTGCCTTCCCATTCCGGAGAACAGTGGCCTACTGCGCCGGCCGCTCGCTGCTTACAGTGGCGGGACCGTGCGGGATTTTCACCCGCTTCCCTTTTCACTCGCCTCTCATGACGAGCACCTCAGGGAGATCTCAAACTAACACATCGTTTCCGGCCTGGTCAAATGCGCGGCGCGACATCATATACTTGTACGTCACGCCGGTTCGCTTCATGACTGCTGATTCTGTTTTACTTGGCATCACCTGGTACGTCGTCTTCCTGCTGTCGACAACTTGTCACGAGGCCGGGCATGCGCTCGCGGCCAGGCTCGGGGGCGACCTCACCGCTTTTCACGGCGGACAGGTGTCTCTCAATCCGATTCCACACATTCGCCGGGAGCCGTTCGGGATGGTTCTATTCCCGATCATCTCCTACGTCGCCGGAGGCTGGATGATGGGATGGGCCAGCGCGCCCTACGATCCTTTATGGGCGCAGCGGCATCCTCGACGCGCCGCCTGGATGTCCCTGGCCGGGCCTGGAGCGAACCTCAGCCTGACTATTCTCGCAGCTCTGTCGATTCATGCAGCCATATGGATGGGCGTGTTTGCGCACCCTGATTCAGCGGCGTTCACCCGCATCGCGGTCGCTATGACACCGGGAGCGGCGGAGGGCGCAGCCACTCTCCTCAGCATATTGTTCTCCTTGAACCTGCTGCTGGGCGTGTTCAATCTTTTACCGGTCCCGCCGCTTGACGGGTTCGCGGCCATCGGAGTGTTCCTTCCGGAAGACGCTGCCCGGCGGTTTCAGCAGTTTGGATTTAAAATGCGCGGATTTAGCATCATCGGGCTGCTGATTGCGTGGAGGGTATTCAACCCAATCTTCGACCCTATCTTCACTTTCGCATTGGGAGCCCTTTATCCCGGGTATAAATACGGACCTTAGTACTCCCCTCTCAGAAGTTCGGTAACGTATGTGGGACGGCACCAACGACACCGACGTTCGTCACCGCCAATTGACGAACACCCTAACCTAGACGTGGGTAACTTCACAACACCGAGACTGTTGTCTCGAACTCAGACTCACAATGTAGTATCTGAGTCCACTAGGGTGCGCGGTATTAAGTGGTGGTTGGCTAAATGACTCTTGATAGCCATCTCTGAGATTCCAAAGTGCTCCGCAGCGTCTTCAAAGGCCTCGGGAAGGAAATCATCGCCCAGATACGACCGGAGGGAGTCGATCGGGCACAAAAACTCGGCGGCAAAAGCGCGCTGCAGCTTCTGTCGCGCCGTCCCTGAATCCGTGATCGGGAGCCATCGGTCACTCCCACCAGCGGAGATGTAGTCAGCAATGAAGCGCGCCGCCTCGAACCTACGCGCCGGCCGGTTCCTTTTATGAAAAAGCAATTTTAGGTCTTGAGTTCCCGTGCGAACCGCCAAACCCATCGGTGCATGGGCCGATGGCTTTGCATTTAGATCATCTGCTGAAATCTGCAGGAGTTCAGAAAGGGTTTTGTCGTTCAGCGGGTCAACACCAAGACCGAGCGACCTCCGAACAGCAGTCGCAAATTGCCTAGCACGCTGCCACGGTGGCAAGGCTCCGTTCGGAACGCCCGCCTGAGCCGGAAGTGAGATTCTTCCTTGAATACCGGGACGCGACGCTAAACTTATCACGTTTTGCAGCACGCCTACTGGATCGCTGCCTGCGCAGACCGGTGCGATCTCATCTGTGGTGTCCGCGCCAGCCTCAGTTGCAAGGTTGAGGAAACGTTCGAGCAGATCAAGAGATGCCTCGTCTGCATCGTAACCGAGACGCGCCTCGATCTTCCTTGCGGTCGATTGCTCGCCATCGGCGCGCTCGGCAAGGACGTCCTGCCAAAGGACGTGCAACTCGGTTTTCCCCACCTTGTCCAGTCTCCGGAGCACGAGGTCCATGAAGTTGTCGATCCCTCTTTCAAACTCTCGTGCTGGGACAGCCACCTCGAACTCCGAAAGATAGTGAACGGGTTCGTTGGACAAAGCCGGGGATCGCCGGCAACTGGCGCGAATCGACTCTCCGTCGCTTGCAAATACTAATTGAGGCCAAATGAAGCCATAACCTGCGGCCGGAAGCTCGTGGCTCAAGCGCC
>JBEKBK010000520.1:0-5917 GCA_050015435.1 Bryobacteraceae bacterium | reverse complement strand
AGAGTGAGCGTGCGCCAGCGGCCACCGGGCGTGCCTTCCCGCACTCGCTGGCCCCGCAGGGCGCGTCCATAGCGCCGTGTCATGTCGGTGCTGACGCCACTTTCATCCAGGAAGATCAGTTTTTCCGGATCGATCTTCCCGGCTTGTTCCTTCCAGACGTTGCGGGCGATCTGACCGGCGGCGGTGTCTTGCTCGGCGGCGTACAGCGACTTTTTTTAAGCCGCAGTTCCATCTCGCCCAGCAACTTCCACAAGCGCCCGATGCTGGCCGCCAGCGCCAGTTCCTCGCGCATTTTCCTCTGCAACTCGTGCAGTGTCAAATCCGGTTGCGCGGTGATCCATTCCCGAGCACGCTGCTGCACTTCGGCGGTGAACTTACTGCGACGGCCCCGTTTGCCAGCCGCTGGCCGTTCCGCGCGCCCCGTGCGGCGGAACGTGGCCGATACCAGTTTGGCCCAACCCACGCTCTGCTGAAAATCATCCTTGGGTGGCGGCTCCAGCCGTCGGGGCTATGGGTGTAATGAGGACTTGGTATCCGAGTTTGCGCAAGGCCTGAGCAAGCTTTTGGGCACGGCGCTTTTTTGCCTGCGGATTCGTTTCTGCGGCTTGCTCCACATAGCTGACTCCGTCGTGCAGGATTTTCCAGGCAAGTCGGCACAGCCTGTTGGCGATGGCCCAGATGGCGCCGTTGTATCCCAGTTTGGGAAGCAGCCTCCGAAAAACGTTTTGGAAGTGGCATCCTTTTTTCCGGACTGCGGCCTGCGCCGCCTGTGCGAATATCCGTCGCAGAAACTTATTGCCCTTCGGAGACCGGGAGCTATGATTCCGCTCCGCACTCACATCGCTTCCCGGAATGGTGCCGACCCAGGAGGCGAGGTCCCCGGCTTGGGAAAATGTTTTGGCGTCGGAACCAATCTCGGCGATCACCTGTTGTGCCGAGTCCACCCCGAACCCAGGCACTTCCGCGAGCCGGGTTACGGCATCGGCATGTTTCTTTAATGCGCCAGCCGCCATCTGATCGAGAGTCTCTATCTGCCGGTCCAGCAACTTCAGACGTTCCATCGATAGTCTCAGGATTTGCACGTGCATCGGTTCGCCGCGCCCGGTGAGCGCATCCACCAGCGCTTGCCGCCCGCACTTCAGGCGGTCGTCGCCAAGATCCGCCAGTTTCTCCGGATCGGTTTCTCCCCCCGCCAGAGCCTCCAGTATCCGTCTGCCGCTTACTCCGAACAGATCGCTCACCACCCCGGATAACTTAATCCGCATCTCCTCCAACAGCGCTTCGGTCTGATTCTGCAACCGAACCCGGTCGCGCACCAGTTGCTGCTTGCCGCGGGTCATCGTCCGCCACGTCCGCTGCTCGGCGTCCGGCACGAAACTCAGGATTAGTTCTCCGGCGGCCATGCGGCGCGTCAGTCTTCGGGCGTTGGCAAAGTCGTTCTTCCGCCCTTTGGGCGCTTGATTGGAGCGGGCCTGTGCCAGATGAAGCTTCGGAAAATGCAGTTCCAGATCCATCCAGACTGGCTTCCAGTATTGCGCCGTGGATTCCATGACCACTTCTTCCGCCTGACGCTCCCGCAACCACGCGACCAGGTGTTCCCTTTCGCTGGCCCCGCTGCCAAACCTGCGGCCCTCATACTCGATCTGCTGCTCCAGACCGCCGTCGACTTCCTTCTCCATCACCGTCGCCACCACGACCATCAGCACTCTCTTGTGGATGTCGATCCCCGCTATGGTCCGAGTCATGTCTTCCTTTCCGCGAGGAAGTGGCAGGACACGCGGTCAATAAAAATACGCACTGACTACGCGCTTATTCCCTTCCTCATCGGAACGGAAACGTCGCAAAGATTGGTTCAATACACGCGTCCCGGGCCAAACTCACATACGGACTCAACAGCTCCAGAGCGGTTACGACCTCTGCCATGCCCCGCGCTTGTAATCCTATCCCCGACTGGCTCACATTTTCATCCGCTTCGGTGGGCCGCAGGCCCATGGGCACTCACATGGAACTGGTCTGCTAACTCCTCTAGACTTCCTTCTCCTTGCTGGTGCGCCTCGATGATTTTCAGACGCAGATCGTTCGAATAGGCTTTCGCCATCGCTTCAGGCCAGGAAGCTTCGCGCAGAGCAGTCTATATTATATATGAAAATGCTCTAGTTGCCCTTGTCGTATGCCGTCTCGAACGTGTAGGCGCTTGAAAATGAACTAAAGGACCCTCAAGCGATCGATCGCCTGTGGATAAATCTTGTATGCCCGCTATGATATTTAACTGGAAACATCCTCTATTTTAAATATTTCGATCGAATATTCGACTGAGGCTCAGCAGAGAAGCGTGAAGATCAGTTCAGATAGGCTTCCCCAAACAAAGAGGGGGTATTCCCATAGGAGCGCCACCCGGTCCGGTTTTGTCGACAAAACAACTCCACCTTGCCACCGGGGCATGTTTCTTCGACCAGTGGGTAGAATTCCTCTGGTTTCCGCGAGTGTTCGCGTCTAGCCGCCTCGAGAATGGTGGCATGATTCCCGTGCAGGAATACCGGCTTGCCCCGGATTGCTAACATGCGGTGCTCGGATTGGCCTCGCAACCATTCGCCCGTGCCCATCCTATCCTTGACCCACGTAAGCAGAGACCTGTACTCGAAGCCCCAAGCCTCGACGACATCAAAGGCGACGCGCAAGTGCGCGTTCGTCGCCCACAGCCACAGGATGGCGTTCTCGTCGGCGATCTCAGCAACTGGCATTGCCTTGATTTCTTCAATGTCCATGGTTGGATACGGCACGCTGTTGCCGGAGTCGTATCGCCACGGCGGGTCCGCCACAATCACCTGGAATGGACCTGTCGGCAGGTCAGGCGGCGTAGCGTCCAGCTCCTTCGCTTGTCTCAATACCTCAAGACGCCGGTAGGCACCGGCGCCTTTGCCGCTGCAGTCCATCTGTTCAACAAGGTAGCCGTACTCCTCCGGCTCCTCCTCTGCTGCGTCAACCACAGCCTCGGCCCGCTCAATGGTCGTTCGCCCGACGCCCAGATATCGCGCGATCTTGTCACGTGTGTCACCTGGGGCGGCCCCCTGTCCTTCCGCCGTCGTGGCGGGATGACAGAGGTCCGCCTTGTGACCTCGGCGTTCGCGGGCCTCGCGGCGCTCCAGCGGCTCGATCGCGCGTTTGAGAGCCACGATTTCACTGGGCAGAAGATCCTTCCGCACGAAGTTCTCATTCGCCTCGCCGCGGGCGGCTTGGTACAGGTCCACAATGGTAACCGGGACTTCGGTCCAGCCAATCAATCGACACGCTTCAAGTCGCCGCTGTCCAGCGATGAGGCGACCGTCTGGCGTCACAACCAGCGGGTGAAGCAGACCGACGTCGGCGATGCTATTGGCAAGAGTCCTTAGGTCACCGAGGTCTTTCCGGTACCGATATCCGCCTTGGATCTGGTCAATGTGCATTCGGGCAGTCACGACGAGCTGGGATAGTGGACGCTCCATCGAGCGTTCCATCCGAGAGAAAGATTCTGCGGTAATTCCATGATCGGGAACGCGGCGTGAGCAGCGTATCAACGGCATACACAGCCAGTGAGCCAAGCGCTTGCAAAATGTCAGCGATGGCAGGCGTTCCGGGACATGGGTAGCGATCGTCGTTGACCATGTCCGGGAATAAGCATGCGATGCATGGTCCACTCTTGTCCTGGGCGAAGACATAGCCGTGATCGGCATCCCGGCTCACGGCCGTGAAAACCACCGGGATTCCTTTCGAACGAAAGTACAGACTGGCGGCAACACGGGCCGGATTGTTATCGACGCCGCAGATTGCCACGTCGCATTCTAAATCAACTCCCCGAGCGATCGCCTCCTGGAGCCGTAGGCCGTAGGCACGGATCTCGGTTGCAACGATACACTCCGGCTTGAGATTCCGCGCAAGTGCGATAGCCTTGTTCCTGCCCACATCCTTTATATAGAAGCGCTGCCGGTTGAGATTGGTCGGCTCGACGACGTCATCATCCAGCAAAGTGATCCGCCCGATGCCTTTGCGCACCAAGGTAGGCGCGATCTGGGAAACGAGACCGCCAGCCCCGATGCACAGCACCCTGCTGCTTGAGAAGATTCCCTGGTCGAATCCAGCAATCATCCTCTGGCGGCCCTCGGCTCCGGGTACCGCCTTGCCACGTAGCCTAATCGATGTTCTTGAGGCGATAGATGCCGGGTGCATAGCTCTCAACTCCTTCCCCAAAAATGTTCAGTTCAAAATTCTGATCCAGCCGCAGGAAACGGACGTACCCGTCGCGACTGAAAATCGCCATCAAGGCGACATGGCCGGCCTTTTCGAGGCGACGTTGGAAGTTATTGTCGGTCCCGGATGGATGCGTGGTGTCCGGCCCTGTGCCGGGATGACTGTGAAAGTGAGCCAGGAATTTGTGGCCGAACTGTTCCAGCTTGATGAGCAGGTTGTGCGTCGATGGCATATCTGCCACGACCCCCATCCGGCTACGGCGCTGGTGCGCAAATTCGGCCCACTGGTCGAGCACGTACACGCCCTCGACCTCGGAGCCAGTGATGAAGAAAAACTGCTCGTCAGGGTCAGCGGTCAGCTTCTTGTAGCATTCATGGAGAAACAACGAGCTGACTGCGTACCTCCGCGGCTCACCAGGCATGGGCGTGTTCTCTTCAACGATCCGGTCCAGTGCGGTGAGAAAATCATTCGTGCGGCGAATTTCGGCGCATACCCGCGAGGTGCTCTTGCGGGCGCGCGCGGAATCGTTGAACCGGCCGATCAGTTTCTCCCGGTTCTCAATCAGGGTTTTCTTTTTTTCTTCCAGTTGTGTAGTTTTCATAAGTCGTAGGCCTCTGTAATTAGTCGTTCGATGGTCATGATTCCTGAGCTGACGTCTTTGGGTTGCCTCGCCATGTGGACCAGGTACCAGTCCTTGCCGCGATGCTGGAAGCAGGTCCAGTGGCTATGGCTTCGGATTTCGTTGGATGGATTGTAGAGATAGAAGTCCATCTGGCCGGATCTTTGCTCCTCGATCCAGCCCTGAAACGCCCCGTAGGGCATCTGATAGGAACCGGTGTACCGGTTGCCGCTGTGCATCCATCCGCGCTCCTGCCAATAGGGAATCTGGCGGCGCTGGACGGGAATGGAGGGGGCGTGCCCCCGTACCGCCCGCGAGAATAGGTCGCGGATGGAATTGGGGGCAGGCCGGGTACCGAGGTCTCTTACGCGCATAGCGCGATGCCGACCTCGGCTTTGGTGGAGGCGAAAATCTTCTCGCCGTCCTTGACCTTGTCGTAGATCGACTCGGCTGCGGCGAAAAACGGCTCGTTCGGACCTTTGCTCAGCAAATAGTCCTGCAGGTTGAGTTGATGAAGCACATCGCCGGCGGTGGTGCCCGGCTGAATCTCCACATCGCGGATCTGGCCTGTTCCGGCCACAACAACAGACAGCTTTCTCATATTGCATTTCTCCTTTGTGGGAGGCGGGTCCTCTCCCGATTCGGACGATTCACGAGCGGCCAAAAAACAGCCGCTAAGAAAAGAGACCAAGAAGATTCTTGGTCTCTAAACCGCGCCGTTTATGTATCCGGCGCTGGTACAACCTCAGTAAGCCTGCCTTCGCGGAACGACAGATCGCATTCCACTTTCAGGCCGAGCGGACTCCGCACTTCTACAAGCTCGGAGAGCAGGAAATAGCCGAACTCGCTTTCCAGGCCGACGACGAATCCAAAAAACAGAAACTCGTCGCCTTGAGGGCTGCCCTCGGTGACGTACCACGTCCAGCCGGTGCCGGGCATGAAGAATTTCGCATATTATGTTGCGCTCACCGTTATGTAGTGCTGGGGGAGGCTCACGAGCCAACCCGCGCCGGCAGGCCCGTAGTATTACGGACTTGCCGGTTTTCTTTTGTCTTGCGCCGTACATAAGTAATC
>JBEKBK010000519.1:0-5929 GCA_050015435.1 Bryobacteraceae bacterium | reverse complement strand
AGCACCACGCGAACTTCGGAGCTCCGTGCCGTGGCCGCGTCGAGACCGGGATGTTTAGGGACGATTGCCCGGAAATCCTGAAACACTCCGAGCGGCGCCCGCGACATCCGCTGCTTCATCCACTCAACTCGTTGCGCGTGAACCGCTTCGAGGTGTCGAAGGTCCAGGCGGTCCAACGGAGATTCAGCCCAAGCCGCGCACGCAAGTACAGGGATCAAGTAGGCGCGATACCGCACATTCTTATCTTAATCCTGAGCCTAAAGTTTGGTCGCCGGGATTTCGTACAAAAAGATCACATGGCCGTGGGGGCCGTCCGTCTTGTCGGTCCGGGTAGGCTTCCAGCCTGGTACTTCATAATCATGCGAAACGACTCGTGCCCCGGGCTTGAGATACTTTTCGAGATGCGGCCGCAGCTGTTCGTTGAGGGGCGTGGCTAAATAGATGGTCACTACGTCCGCGCCGCTAAAATCGACATCTAACAAATCTCCGTGGATGACTCTTGCCTGACTCGCTAGTCCTGCTTTCGCGATCGAATTGGAAGCTCTGGCCACTAGCTTTGGGGAGATTTCGACGCCAACCGCCTTGACCTTATACTTTTCGACGGCCGCGATCAAAATTCTGCCGTCGCCGCAGCCCAGGTCGTAGAGCGTTTCGCCGGGCTTAATGCGGGCCATCTCCAGCATGCGGTCCACCACTTGCGCAGGCGAGGCTACATACGGAGCCAGCTTGTTCGAATAACGCGGACTAGGAGTCTGAGCGATCGCTGGAAGAGCGGCCAGCGTCAGGATCAAGCTTGCGGGCAAACGCATATCAGTTCACTGAGTCGAGACGAGAGATGAACTACTGGTGCGTTTTGATTTTACTATACGGGAGACCATCTCCGTAACCGCGAACCAAAGGTCCCGGGGACGCGTGATGGTATACTCGGTGCCCTTGAAGATCTTTACCGCGCGGCTGATCGAGTCTTTCCACGGTACAACCTGCGGATTCAGGTTGTAGTTCATGTAGAAAACTGGGTAATTGATGTCGGTGGCAAACGGCTTCAGGGTGTCTTGAGGCACCGCCTCGTCCAGCATAATCTTCGGTCCGGCAAACACCACCGCGTCCGGATGATCCGCGCTCATTTCCGTCTTGATCAAATCCGCGAGAAACTCGGTATCGCCGTGTTTCTGGGATAGCCGCTTCAGGTCCACCGTTCCCAGCTTGACGGAATGAATCGCGTCGCCCAAGGCCGGGAAATCGATCTTATCCGCGCTGGTCTGGCGGTAGAGCACGCGCTGTTCCTGAATGTTGAACGCGACCACGGAGAACTTCCCGAACTGCGGCTCCCGGGAGATACGCCGGAGGATAGACACCAGCGCGACCGTATCCAGCGGCCGCAAAGCCGCAGCGTCGTAGTTTTGCGGAGCGAAGTTGACCAGGACCTTAATGCTCAAGGGAGGCGCGGACTGACTGCGCTCGACGGGCGGCTCATCCTTAAACTGTTCGAATTGGACCCCCTCCACCTGCGCGGGAGCGATGGCAAGCTCGATCTGCTTGTCTTTCTGTGCTAACGCGGCTTCCATATCCCAATAAAAGGAGCAGACGTGCTCCCCGCGATCCCGCATGAGCCAGTCCACGTGATAGTTACCTTCGCCCATGTCGATATCGCCCTGAAGGTTAGCGTACCCGCGGGCGTCCTCCTCGAGCGAAGGGACGTGGATGTGCTGCACAAAGTACGTTGGATCGTCCTTGTGGGTCGCAGGGGTTACACGAAACAGGATGGTAAGCTCGTTTTCCGAGCCGGACAGTTCTTTAAGAGGTACATCCACGTCGTAGCCTGCGTGAAAACGGAGGTCAAAGCCCAGCACCGGCTTACGGGGAGTAACCGAACAGGGCAGGTCGTTGCGAGCTTCCTGCATTTCCAGAACAGCCATGTCGGTGTTGACGATTCGAATGTTCCCACCCGACCCGTGGACTGGCGCCTGGCCGAACGCAGGCGCGCACATGAGCCAAACCGCACCCCCAACGAGGGCCGTTGGTGATCCCGATCTGTGGCTCGCCCTTCCGGGCATTCGATTCCGCACCTGCCTAGCTATCGGAGAGATGTGTAAGTGGTATTATGGCCGAAACTTAGAAAAATTCAAACACAAAAATCGCCGTTCCATATTGAAACACAGACATAAGATCAAACCAGTCGGCGGAGTGTTTCCGAAATCGATGCGCTTCCGGTAGGACGCCCAGAACGTACCCTCAGCAATAACGGCTTATGTGGGGCAGTCCCCCTGGACTGCGGCCGACGCCCCCGTCGGCCTCCGTTTTGAGCGTGCTGGCGAAGCCGGACACATTGATTAAACCAAGGGTCCGGCGCGAACGAGGGCGTCCGCCCCACAGCCTTACTGACCGCTTCCTCACAGTCGCGGCTCAGTTGCCTATGCCGAGCCGCGCGCGTCAGCAAGCGGTTTTCGCGGTACTAAATTGGCTGTGATGGGCTGCTAGCGGCCCCACTCGGTCAATTGTTGGAGAATCTGCTGGGCGGCCCGCTGTCCGGCGCTTTTCTTGGACAGGCCCTGCGCCTGGCTCACCCACTCTTTGCCGAGCCTGACCTCGACCGTAAAGGTTTTGGAGTGTTCGGGGCCGTTCTCCGCGACAATCACGTAACGTGGGGGTGGAAGTTTCAGCGCTTGCGCAGTCTCCTGAAGCGCACTCTTATAATCGGTGACCGCGCTTTCGAGCCCGTCCTCATGGGCCTCGACCATGCCAACAACACGGGATTCGATGAACTTCTGCGCCGTTTCGAGGCCATCGTCCAGATACATCGCCGCAATAAGCGCTTCCACGGCGTCCGACAGTAAAGCCTTCTTTTCGCGGCCGCCGCTCATCTCCTCGCCCCGGCCGAGAAGGAGATGGTCGCCTAGATCGAGAGCTTGCGCGACCTCGTACAAGCGAGCGGCGCTAACCAAATGCGCCTTAAGTTTCGAAAGCCGCCCTTCCGGATAGGCCGCGTAGCGCCGAACCAGGCACTCGCTGACCACAAAGCCGAGGATCGCATCGCCGAGAAACTCGAGTTGCTCATTATCCGACGAACATTGACCGTCCGCGGCCTTCTCGTAGATTCTCGATTTGTGCGTGAGCGCGCGCTCCAGCAGCTCCCGATCACGGAACGTGTGGCCCAGCGCCGCTTCGAGAACCTGGACGTCCGCCCCCATGGTGGATGAATCCATTCTAGGCCTCCCGCAACGTTAAACGAAGGCAGGAAGGTGCAAGTTGGACGCTGTTATTTACCGCCCTTGGCTGCTGCTTCGGCCCGAGCCTTCTCGTTTTCCGCGAACTTCTTAATCGCCGGATGCAGGTTCGGCATTGCCAGGATACGGTTACACATCGCCAGGGCGTCATCCGGCTTGCCGGCTTGGTCGTAGGCCGCCGCCAGACGCACCATGGTGCCGGGATCCGGGGTTGCCGCTCCGTCCACCGCCAGCTTGAACTCCGCGACCGCGACGTCGGGCTTTTTGCGGGCCAACGCGGCCATCCCCAGGTCTTCGTGAGCCTGAGAAGTCACGTCTTTCTTATGATTCGCCCATTGTTCGTCGGAAAGCTGCGGGTTAGGCTTGGCTGCGGCCTCAATGGCCGCCATGGCATCATGCGCGAGTTTCTCGGACTTCGCCAATTTTTCTTCTTTATCGAGGTCGTTTTCGCGAGTCTGCCGGGCGAGCTCGCCGGAGATCAGCAGCATGGCCTGGTAGTCCTTGGGGTCCGAATCGAGCGCGGTCTGCGCGTAAACCACCGCCCTTACCGAGTCCCCTTTCCGCTGCATGGCGTCGGCCGCCAAATCCAGGGCCATGGTTTTGAGCTGGGTATCGGCGTACTTGGCCAGAAACTCGTCCACTTTCTTGGCGAGCTGATCGGGATCCTTCTCGTTCTGGATGGCCACGAAGGCGTCGTACTCTTTCTTGGATTTAACCTTTGGTTGGGCCATCGCGAATCCAGCCACCAGCGTCAGCGCCACGGCGCAATTCAAAATTTTTCTAATCATGCCACCACTCCTTCTGGTTCGTTCATTTTTTGGAGAAGGCTTCCTTCAGACCCTTTTCTGCCGCTTGCCGGACAGAGTCCGGCGCGCCTTCCACGGCGAGGGCCGCCTTGTAATGTTCCTGAGCCTGCTCGCGATCTCCCTGCGAGTCGGCCAGTCGCGCCAGGTACAGCAGACTCCACGACTTTGTGGAGGCGTCCGGTCCCAGCTCCAACACTTTCCGGAACAGACGGTCCGCCAATTCCGGGTCACGTTCGAGCACGGCAATCCGTGCCAAACCATAATACGACTTTGCGTGGATCGATTTCTCGTCCGGCCCCTGCAGCAGGCGGAGGTACAGGTCCTTGGCCGCCGTCAAATTGCGGCCGGTGTACGCCGCCTCAGCGGCCTCGAATTGTTTCTCCACAGCGGAAAGCTCCGCCGGCTTCTCTACCCGCTCGACACGAATCGAGCGCACCGGCCGGTCCGAAGTAAATTGGACGTTTTCGAGGCGCTTATCTTCGCGTTTCAGGTCGATCGCATCGATCATCTCGGGCAGGTGTAGCCTGAAAGACCGGTCCTGCTTCTCGTACTCCGCCAGTTGTTCGGCGAAAACCGGGGTCAGGATGAAACCTTCGCGCAACGCCTGCGTGACCAATGCAGGCTTGCGCTGGAGCCGGCTCTCCACGGCTTTGATCAAGCACTCCGTGGATAGCAGGATGAAATCGGACTTGTACTGATCGTCGAGGATGGGCGAGCCTAGCGCGAAGTCCCCGAGCGCATGTTTCTCCTTCAACATCGCCGAATACTTGAGCACCATCGGGTCCAACAAGTAATGCAGGTAGGCGTGCTGGATATCGTCGATGGGTACGTCACCGGCGGGCGTCACCACTACGAAATAATCGTCCAGATAACTGCGGGTCTGGACTTGATTCGGGGGACCGAGCAGATCAACGTAAATCTGGGAACGCCGGCCGAGAGAGCCGCTGGTCGGGTTCCTCAAATACGCATTCGCTTGCAGCACAGCTCGCGATACGGGTTCATGCAGTTGCGCGATCGACTGATTGAAATAGGGCTGGGCGGTCTTCCACAACTCGCCCACGTTAGCTTCCCGGTAGAACGTCGCCAGCAGGGAATTCAGACCCACCAGCTCAGCCGCTTCCGGCGGCAGGGCTGCGACCGGCACTCGATACGCAAAATTCGGCGGCCCGTCGATCAACAGAGCGTAGGAAAGATACTGGCCGAACTCGCGCATAGGATCGCGCTGGCGATGCTCGCCTACGAATGTCTTCAGCGCCCGAATGATGGCCAGATCCTGGTCCGCCAGATGATCGCGTATGGCTTGCCGTAAGGGATGGCTGGAAGCAGAGTCGATCTCCCAGTCAAAGCCGCCCGCGTGCAGCGCGGCGAGGACGGTGAAGATGGTTATGCTTGCGTCGAGCTGACCGCCTTGCTGCGGCTCCGGAGCCTTCGCTTGCGGCGTGGCCGGCGTGACTGCCAGCAGTATCAGCGCGAACAGTGCAGGAATCAGCCGCAAGCTCACTCTCCAAGTATATCGAGCGCGGCTTGAAGCTCGCCTCGTGCGTGAGGATCCCTGGTCGCATTGATTCCACGGCGATAGTAGTCGCGGGCGTCATCCAGGCGCCCCAGCTTTTCAAGCGCCTGCCCGCCATGAAAATACGCGGCCGAATAGGCGGGATCGCTCACCAGGAGCGCTTCAAACTCATTTACAGCTTGACCCAGGTTGCCGGATTTGACATATTCCATCGCGAGCCCGTACCTGGCGAAGGCGCTCTCCGGGTTCTGGGCGAGAAGCTGTTGTAGATTCTTAGGTCAGAGATTGTAAACAAGAATGCTTCAACATTCTGGCAGCTAACATCACGCCGCAGCAAGCAGGGCAACGATATTCTGGATAGCCTTGTCGGCCTTGTGATACGCGAC
>JBEKBK010000518.1:0-5935 GCA_050015435.1 Bryobacteraceae bacterium | reverse complement strand
AAATAGCGTCACACGCCGCAAATGGGGAGACTCCCTTGTAAGTAAGTCATTATAAATGTGATGTCTGGATAGCGCCAGGATGTCGGCTACACGTCCATAAACATCCTTAATGGAAGAGGCCCGCAGTATTTTGGGATAAGCAAAGTTCCCTTGACTCGTTATCTCGACTTATCGGCCACGACTCTGCGACCAGGCCCATGGCCTCTGGCTCCTGTTCTAAGCCTTGCCTTGGCACCGCAGGAAACATCGCATCGTATCGCAGACGCTCACTGAATCGATACTGGGCCGTGCCGGAACCTCAGGGAGGTTTCGGGTTCACAGAGAGCGCTGGGTATCATTAGGCGGCGGAGTTTGCTGCTGGTACCCGCGTTATCGACATGAGATGTGGTTTATCAATCCACCCCGAAACAGAATACGGCGGGTCCATAAGGATGGCCTACAGCATATTCGCCAGGCGAAAGTGCTCCAGTCGTCATCTTGAGCGACGAGTCTCCGTATTTGGAGAATTCTACCGGCAGCATTCCTTCCGCCGGCGTGGTCGTCGTGGACGCGCCGATCGGTGAGGCGTGACCCGACGTTATCAGAAGTTCTCGTGTCTTCTTTTTCCCGTTCAGTTTGCGCAAGCAATAAATCGTATTCGGGTCGACGAGAGAAACCCGAATCGCCGATCGAACAACAAATTCGAGAGGCTCCCCCCTTTTAAATCTCACTGGCGATTTGGCCCCCGGAAATTCCGAGGCGCTCTTTATGCTCATGACGATGAATCCATGTGCACCACCGCGGATGGCAGCCGACTGACGTTCGAGCGGAACGAGTTTATTCTGATCGAGACGAAAAAAGATATCGGCCACTTCCGGTTCTGGCGTCGTCTGCGCGAAACAGGCAAGCGCAAGCGACACAGTTGCTAAGAGTTTCATCTCTGGACTCCTCATCTGGATATATCCGGCCTGCATATATCTGGTAGGCGTACAAGCAGAGTACCCCGAAACTGGCTGTTCGTGCAAGATATTCAGAAAGCTCTTGGGGCTACCCTCAGATCCTTGCGTCTTAAGAAAGGATGGTCTCAGGATGTATTTTCGGACCGATCTGGGATTCACCGAGCTGACGTCGGAGCGATCGAGCGTGGGGAACGAAATGTCACGCTGCGCACGCTCAAAACGATCGCGGATACACTTGGCGTGTCGATTTCCGACTTAGTGAAAGGGCTATGAGCGGAGGGATGCTTTGGGGTGCAGATAACCGGAGCAAATGTCTCTTGAAATCGTCGTCATACGCTGGCGCGCGCGCCGTACAACCGCTCAAACTCCGTCACCGGGTCCTTTGGAGTGGACCGATATTCTTGCCGGCAAACATAATCGAATGCTCTTCGCGCCGCCGACTCGCAGTCGGTCAACGGGCGGCGGGCGACCTCAGCCTCAAGTGAACTCTTGTAGGCGGCCCGGTGTTCAGGTGAGATCTGCGCCAAGGCCGCCTCAAACGCGGCTTGATCGAAGGCGACGGTCGCGTTCGATAGCAAGAGTTTCTCGATCGCTTTGATCCTCCTCTGTAGGCTCGTCATGGCAAATCAGGGGTAATTTCTCACTTGGTACATAAAGCGAAATCGGGCATGAAACGCTAATGCGCGGCCGTGGCGTTACTCTTCTCTCGTGCCTTCGCTCGTTTCGATCTCACTGGCACACCTTCAAACAATAAATGGGATAATGTTCGATGTACCCCAGGGGGACGGATGCAACCGCCCCTCGTGGAGTACAGGACCGCGTAGTTCGCCCGAGAAGTACCGGCCGCTAAGACGGCCACTAAATCAGGAGCATGATTCATGAAGCACAATTTCATGACGTGCAGTCTTCGCAAAAAATCAAATGAAAGGAATGTTTTCAGAGTGAGACTCTGGAAGATTGCCTTCACCATCGAATTCCCTTCATCAAGGGTTGGCTCCCTATAAATCGCGGTAGGGAATAAAGTCCCGTGGGGGCCTCCGGGAAATACCCAGCCCCCAACCGAATCAGCTGAGCAGAAACGAATACCAATTGTTCGCACGTCTTCACGTTTGGCGCGTCAGGTTTGCCACGTCGCCCCTCATTTTAATTTCGCCGCCTCCAAAGCCTGCTCCAGGGCAGCCAAGCGCGCCTCGATCTCCTCCTGTTCGATACCTTTGATCGCGTGCTCCAGCACACACACGGCCGCCCTTAGTCGGATTGCCGCGGGTACATTCGGATCGGTCATAAGCTTCAAGACCGTGATGCTTGCGGCACCAGTGTTCTGCTGCAGCCGCGCGATGGCTTGCTGGACGGCTTCACGGCGTGCCTTGAGGTATGCAGCGCGAAATTCTGGCATCTGTAGCCATCGCAGGAGAGTGTTGGGGCCGATTTTGGCCGCCTTCGCAGCATCTTCGATCGTTCTTTGAGAGAGCAAGGCTGCGATCGCATCTTCCTTCTTCCGGCCGAATTTGGCCCCGTGTCCTACTACCGTCTGCTCTCCTACCACCGCCTGCCCCCATCTGCCCCCATCTGGCCCCCTTCGCGCTCCATCGCTAACCCTTCGCCTTTCCCATGAGACCAGCAGAATCTGCTTGCAATTTCCCCGCACCAGAGCGATGAATCGTGGTGCGCAAAGCACGCGCAGAAAGGGACTTGACCAATATGACCAACGAAGAAACCAACACAGCCGCCGCCGTTGCGGAACAGGGCGCGCACGTCGCGCCGGAGAAGGGCTCCTCGAAGAAACGTGCCAGCCACAAGAAAGGCGCGCCCAAGGGCGCCAAACCCGCCAAGGGTGGCAAAGCCAAGGCTTCCGCGCCGAAGAAGACTGCGAAAGCCAGCAAGACGCCCGCGAAGGGCCCGCGCGCAAAGGCCACCACCGCCCGCGCTGAAAGCAAGGGCGCGAAAATCCTGGAGATGATCGGGCGCGCAAAAGGCGCGACGCTTGCCGAAATCATGAAGGCCACCGATTGGCAGGCTCATAGTGTCAGAGGTTTCCTCTCCACCGCCGCCAAGAAACAGGGCATCAAAATCGAGTCCGTGAAGAACGAAGCCGGCGAGCGCACCTACTCCGTCAAGGGCTGAGTTCGGACTATCGATCAAACTTTGCGCCGCCGGGCCTCCGCTCGGCGGCGTTGCTCGCTCTGAAGGATTCGTAATTCTGCGGACCAATCCGAGAGCGCCAGGCAGAGTCCTGCGACGTCCGGATTGCCCGCCAGGAGTTCCGCCTCGACCGCCGCGATCTCAAGGTAGCAACGCTCGATTCACGCAGCCTCCTGTTTGCGTTCACGCGCGATTTCATCGAAGGTGCGGCCGTCGCCTTCGAGCACGGCCTTCTTGCCGCTCAATCCAAGGAATCGTTGAACCACTACATCGACGTACTTCGGATCGAGTTCTGTTCCGTAGCAGACGCGCTCCGTGATTTCCGCGGCGGCCAAAGTTGTGCCACTGCCGAGAAATGGGTCATAGACCAACTCGCCGCGCCGGAGGTGGTTCAGAATCGGGCGCCGCATCAGATCCACGGGCTTCTGCGTCGGGTGATCGAATTTATCTTCGTCGGAGCCACCCATTATAAATTTCGGTGAAGCCGAGACCCAGATCGTCGAATTCTCGCCTGGCTTGCCAAACCACGGCGCGTTCTTTTTTCGCACGAACCAGCACGGTTCGTGCTGGAACCAGTACAGCGTCCTGGTGAGCACCGTGCGACCTTTGTCCCAAATAATCTGTTGGTGGTGGATAAATCCGATGCGCAGCAATCCATCGAGTACTTCACGGGTGAACTTGGAAGCATGCCACACGTAGGCCGCCTCGAGACTCGGCACTAACGCGAACGCATCGGACCAGTCCGCGCGCGTGTCGCCTGAAATCGTGGTCTCGGTATGCCCCTTCGTGCGTTTCTTCATGTAACTCGGTTCGGCCGGCCCGTGGCCGTTCAAGCCGACACGGTCGCGCCATTCTGAATCGAGCTCGATGCCGTACGGCCCGTCGGCAATCATCAGCCGCGGCTTGCGCTCGCCGAGCAGCCGCGCGACTGCTTCCGCGCTCGTCGCGTCTCCGCAAAGTACCCGGTGTTGATTTGGCGGGTCGCCCAGAAGCCAGAGGTCTCCGAGCCGGGAGACTGGATTTTCAGGCAGCGGTGGCGCCGTGTCGGCCTTTTCGTCATCCGCGATGTTCAGCAGATCATCAAGCTCTCTGCCATCAAAACCGGTCAGGGACAAATCAAAGTCTGAATCACGCAATTCCTGAAGTTCCAGAGCAAGCTTCGCTTCATCCCACTCCGCCCATGCGACGGATTGATTGACCATCAGCCGAAACGCTTTGACCTGGCTCTCTGTCCAGTGGTCACACAAAATGGTCGGCAACTCCTCCATGCCGATCTTTTTCGCGCTTTTATACCTCAAGTGACCGTCCACTATTTCGCCCGTGGAACGGCAAAGCATAGGAACCGCAAATCCGAACTCTTTGATCGAAGCCGACATGCGGTCAACTACGCTGTCGTTCTTACGCGGGTTGCGAATATATTCACGGAACCAGCTGATCGGCTTGTAGCAGATCTCCATTCGTGGAACGCCCGCGATTGCCTGCGGATCGATCCCTGGTACGGAGGTGATTTCAGGATTTTTCATAATTCGGATCTCCGAGGGACTGTACAGTCAGCAACAACCTGGTGGAAGGCCGCGCGCGTCTCCGGTGGCGCATAGTTCTTCCCGCTGCGGCTGCCGTCAAGGTGTCTAAGCTCCCACGCCGGCCCGTGCGCAAGCTGCTCCTTGAAGCTGTATCTGGCACCCCTAATGGAATTAGCCGCCATCGGCTTGGACTCGCCAGGTTGGAGGAAGAGAATCGCCCGGTTGATGTGGCCTTTGCGATGGCGCACCACGCGCGCTACCAGTCCGGTCGTTTGGAGCGTTGCCAACCGTTGTTCGGACACGCAGGCGTACAGACTGCCATCGGCCTGATAGATGGGAATCGAGGAATTCATGACTTTTGAACACACTTGGACTAGCAGGAAATGCTGCGGGAAAGAGATTTACAAGCGTCCCGGCGCTCTCTTGGGAGGGATCCTTCGGAAGGTGCGCCTGCGGCGCCGGCCTGGCGAACCGAGCCTGTTAAAAACATTCTACGCCACTTTTGCGCTCCTGCATATCCCTCAAATGCGAAAATCTCGCGTTCCGTCTGCTGATGACTTACTCGGGTGGCACGCGTTCGTTACGGCAAGCACGTGCTCGGCGTTCTCGGTCCGCTTCCCGCTGTTGCCACTCCTGACGGTACTCAGGCGTCGAACACTTCGGACATGGTTCGAATTGTTTATTTTGAATGACGAGGCATTGCCCTTTGCAAATGTCGCAAAGCTCCTTGTCGGGTTGCTTGGCTGGCGTCGAGGTCGACGGCGCCGTTGCCGGACGAGAAAGCGTGCCGAAATTGCGGGCGAAGTTGATCAGAAACCCGCTGGGGTTGTGAATGGCGTTGCGGAAATGGGGACGAACGGTTGCAACGTAGTTTTCGAGGGAAATCCCTCTTAGCTCGAGAGTCTCGCGGATCAACCGCAGAGTTTTCTCCGCCAAGATCTGGCCTTTTGACCGCGCTAGTGCGATTAGTTCCGCTTCGGGTGTAGGTGTAGAAAACGGCCGCGGGGGCGAGTT
Organism: Bryobacteraceae bacterium; assembly: GCA_050015435.1. Lineage (GTDB taxonomy): Bacteria > Acidobacteriota > Terriglobia > Bryobacterales > Bryobacteraceae > Palsa-187. Next base: position 318 of record JBEKBK010000518.1, on the reverse strand, counting down.
TTCTTTCCCAAAACCTTCTTTAGCAGAACCTTCTTGATGATGATGATCGAGGTTTGTTCTTCGCCTCTGCATTTCTCTCACGCCCTACTTGTCCGTGACCCGACCAGGTCCGCCTTCGCTTCGCTTCGCTCCCCTCCGAAAACAACAGAGATGCTTCGGAGGGAGGGAGCCGAGCGCACGGAACCTTTAGCCATCAGGTTCCGCGTTCATGAATGCCCCATCGGTCGGTCGCTTTCACGGGTGTCTTCGCGCTTCGGTGACACCAACCTGTGCGGATTCTGCTTCACCTGGATTAGCTGCCGTTTCCGGCCGCCGGCC
>JBEKBK010000517.1:0-7146 GCA_050015435.1 Bryobacteraceae bacterium | reverse complement strand
GGCAACTACGACTGGAACGCCATCGCCGACGGCCGCTACTATGTCGAGTGGTACGTGGGCGGCACTCGCCGTCGAGTGAGCGCTGGCGTCACCGCCGCTCAGGCACTCGAGGTACAGCGGCGTAAGCACCATGAACTGGAAGGCCGCAAACTGGGTATCCCCGGGTTTGAAACAGCCGGCGAAACTGTCAAGAAACCTGCATTGCACGTCGCCATCACTAAATACCTGGAGCAGATCGCAGCGCTGAAAAAGCCCAACACTCACCGCAAATATGAAGCCGTGCTCAACCGCTTCGGTGAGTTCTTCCGCGACTGCGTCTCGATCGACGCGATCTCCGGTGACGACCTAACGCGCTTCGTCGTGACGCTCAAGAAAGATCATGGCTTGGGATCCAATACGATCCTGCACAATGCTGTCATCGTCGCGCAGTTTCTCAAGCGCCATGATAGGAGCGGAATCACGAAAGAGCTGTCGCTACCGGAGCGTATCACACCGCTTGTGAAGATATACCGCCACGAGGAGCTTGCCCGCTTTTTTGCAGCCTGCTCCGATGCGGAACGCACCTTGTTCGCCACGTTCCTGCTGACCGGTTTCCGCGAGCAGGAAGTGATGTTCCTGCGCTGGAGCGACGTGAACTTCGAGTTGCGGACTGTGCGGGTGACCTCGAAACCGGAACTGGGGTTCTACCCGAAGCGATGGGAAGATCGTGAGATTCCAGCCCCGGTGGAGCTCATCGACGAGCTTCGCAAGCATACGCATCGCCCGAACTGCCAATTTGTGTTCCCATCCCCTACAGGAAACCGCGAACAGCACATGCTCGATCACTGCAAATCTATCGCCAAGCGCGCCAAACTCGATCCGACAAAATTTGACCTGAAGACGTTTCGTTCGACCTATGCCACAGGAATGCTGCGCAGGGGATTCGATGTACGGACCGTGCAGCACTGGATGGGCCACAAGTCCCTGGAGACCACGATGCGCTACCTGGCGCCGGCCACCGATGTTCACGACGAATTAGATTTAGTGACCATTCCGTCCCTCGGGAGGGCCGACCCAGCGCCGCGAAAGTCTGCCGCGCGCGAGACCCGTTCTCTTCGGAAGGGAGGAAGATCGCGTGCCCGCGCGGAGGGGCCGGCAGCCGCCAGCGCGCTAAAACCCGGTACCTGAGCATACCGAGCCTTTGCGCATGAGCCAGTGCGGGATGCGCTGGTGGGATGCGCTGGTCCGAGTGGCCGAAGAGAGTTGCTCCTGAGACAATTGATAGGACGGACGGGCAACCATGCAGATTACGATTGAGCTGCCGGAGGACATCGCCGTAGGGCTTCAGTCGAAGGAGTACGGGGCAACTGACCGGCTTTGTAAACAGGAGGGGCACTGAAAGCCGGAGGACCCGCATTATCCGCTTTCTATTAGTCTTAGATCCGCCTTGGGGGAACTTGTTACAAACGTTGGGGGCACCCGCATCGGCGTACCGGGCCGGCGCACTCAGAAATGGCGTGCTTCAGGTATAGGCTTCCCGTGGATCCTGGAATATACTTTTCTCAATTCCCCGTTACGACAAGACGGGTGCCAGACTCCTCCACGGAATTGCGGCGCCCGTCACCCCCTGTTTCGTCGGCCGCTCACCAGCCAATGACTACCATGGTTTAGCACCGCAATATACCGAGCGGCTAGTATGGGATCCAACCTGAACTGGGAGTAACCTTCAAGAGGTGAAATTTGGCGCGTGCAATGTATGGCTCCAGCTTGCAGCGGGCTAGAGCCGCGGGGGACTTGCGCGTCGCGACAAAGATTTTGGGGCGGGGATTATGAATCAGGCGCGGCCCAATACCTTCATCGTGGAAACTCTGTTGGCTAGCGCTCACAGTGGCGACCAAGCCGGCTTGAGTGCGGTACTCGCGGACAGCGCCTGGAAGTTGATCACGGTGCCGACATATAAAGAAGCGGTGTGGACGATCCGCCGCTTGCAGGTACCGATTGTCTTCTGTGACCTGAGACTTGAAGATCAGCCCTGGCCAGAAATGCTGCGCAAGTTTCGCATGGCTCGTCGCCGGAGTGGTGTCATTTTCTTGTCAACTGAAGGTGACCGGTCCCTCGCGGCCGAAGTTACGCGGCAAGGTGGGTTTGATTTGCTGGTTCGACCGTTTAATCGAGAGCAGATATTTCAGTCTTTGTTACTCGCCTATAGCCAATACCGGCTGGATTGGCCCGTTGGCTTACTCCGCCGGCCGAAGATCGAAGAATCCACAAATTATGGTGACGGCGAGCCTTGGGTGGTGCGGCTGCGGGAGCGGTAATCCCCCGCGCGGATGAACGCGCCGCTAGGGAGGGCATAATGCAAATCTCGTTGGCTTTCTTGCTGACCTTGGCGATGTCCTGCGCAGGGCTCTTCGCCCAAGTCGTCCCTCGACCAACCAAACAAAATTCTCTGGTCGAGCTCAGCGGCGAGATTCGGTCTCTTTCTCGTAGGGTGGCTCCGGCTGTTGTCCAGATCTCGGTCAGCGGATATGGTCCTATAGATCAATCCACCGGTCATCCAGTCAGCCTTTACGGGAGACAGGAATCCATTGGCTCTGGCGTCATTGTCGATCCGGAGGGCTATATCGTCACCAGTGCACATGTCGTCAGTGGGGCAGTCAGTATCCGGGTAGCGTTCGCCAGCGGGCCTTTGCGAAGTGACCCGGTGGAAGATTGGAGTGAACTTCAAAGCTCAGACGCCAAGATCGTCGGCGTCGACACGGAGACCGATCTCGCTGTATTGAAAATTGAAAAGAAGGGACTGACCGCCCTTAAATTCATGAACTCAGACCGGCTGCGGCAAGGCGATCTTGTGCTTGCCTTGGGAGCACCGATGGGACTGCCGAACTCCATGTCGCTGGGTGTCGTCAGCGCTCCAGCACGTGAACTCGGAGAAGAGCATCCGATGGTCTATGTTCAAACGGATGCTTCAATCAACCCTGGAAACAGCGGCGGCGCCTTGGTAAACATGAATGGCCTTCTGGCCGGGATAAACACCTTCATTTTGTCTCAGTCCGGGGGAAATGAGGGCCTGGGATTTGCGATTCCCGCCAATACAGTCCGGGACGTCTATTTGCAGGTCCGGCAGAATGGTGTAGTAAAACGTGGAGAACTGGGCGTCTTTGTCCAGAGTATTACGCCGATCATCGCCAAGGGGCTGTCCCTGGCGCGCGACCACGGAGTGGTTCTCGCCGATGTGGACCCCGAGGGCCCCGCGGACCGTGCCGGTCTGCGGCGAGGAGACGTGCTGATCAGATTTAATGGACAAGCCATCCTATCTGCGCGGCAACTCGAAAACCGTGTCTTCCGCCGACAAGCCGGTGATAGCGTTCAGCTGGATGTCCTCCGCGGCAAAGATGAATTGACGATGACGGTGGTGGTCCGTGAACGTGCTGATGCGACTAGCTTGCTGGCCCGGCTCGCACATCCCGAAAAGAATCTCATTTCCCGGCTGGGCGTCCTATGCATCCAGATTGACAAGGACGTGGTCTCTATGATCCCGGGGCTCAGGCGCGAATACGGACTCATCGTTGCGGCCAAATCGCCTGGAGGCCAGGCGCAGTTCCTCGATCTTCAGCCTGGCGATATCATCGACGCGGTAAACACTCTTCCGGTAGCCGTTATTGACACGCTGCGATCTTCTCTGGACGACATGAAGCCCGGCGATCCAGTCGTCCTTCAAATTGAGCGGAACGGCCGTTTTCAATATCTGGCTTTTGAGCTGGATCGTTAAAGGTACCGAAATCTTGTGGCTTGAATTACCAGGCGGCCGGTATGGAAGGCGCTGACCAATGTGGATAAGGTCAAACTAAAGACCCGGGAATCTTGTAACGGGTTGGAAAGGGTAACGTGACGAATCCCCAACATGCGTGGGCCGTAGTTCTTGCGGGTGGCGACGGGACCAGGTTGCGATCTCTAACGCGGGTGATCGCCGGCGAAGATCGTCCGAAGCAGTTTTGCCGCTTATACGGGGGCAGGACGCTTCTGGCTCATACACGATCCAGACTTGCTCAAGCTATATCTCCGGAACACACATTGTTTACCGTGGTGAAGGGTCATGAGAGGTTCTATGCGCAAGAGTTAGCCGACGTCATGCCGTCACTCGTGGTTGTTCAGCCTTCCAACAAAGGTACGACGGCAGCGCTCATTTACAGTCTTTTCCGAATTGCCAGCCTTGCTGAAGACCCGATTGTTGGGTTCTTCCCGACCGATCACCACTATTCGAAAGAGTTGGACTTCATCGCCTCGGTTCGCTTGGCCTTCATGATCGCCAGGAGCCGGCCGCATAATGTCGTCATCCTGGGCGCCAGCGCGGAACGTGCCGAGGTTGAATACGGTTGGATCGAGCCGGGCACCGCCCTGGAATGCCCCCTTACCAGTTCGCTTCTTCGAGTAAATCGATTCTGGGAGAAGCCCCCGGCCGGCGTCGCCCAAGCCCTTCTTGAGCGTGGGTGTTTGTGGAACACCTTTGTGATGATCGGGCGCGCGTCCACCTTTCTTGAGATCCTCAAGGCGGCGGTGCCACAGATGTTGCACGCTTTCGGATCCGGAAGTTGTCCTAACGGCTCCGACCGACACTGGGTACACGGAGATACCACATACCGGGCGCTCACTCCTGGGGACTTTTCACAGCAGGTGTTGTCAGTCTCCACCAGGCGCTTGGCGGTACTCCAGCTGAAAGATGTTGGCTGGAGCGATCTGGGGACACCGGAGCGCGTCATGTACGCTATGACACGATCCGGACTCCGTTCCCATTGGCAGGAGTCCATTCAAAATGAGAACGTTGATCACGTGGCTAAAACGTCTGTTTCCTAGAAACGGACGTCGCCCTGCTCCCCGTATCATAAAAGACGGATTGGATCCACAAACCTTTGAAGCTTGGATCAGCAAATATCACCAGCGCTTGCGCCACAGCCGCGAAAGAAACGGCCATTTCTGACGCAAGGGACCGCTGCTTCACCCGGATAGCTCACGATCCACAATATTGGAAACGTTTCTCGTCACAAGAGCGATTACCTGCGTGCTGTGCGTCAAAATAGCAATTCGCCGGTATATGGGAGACTCGCTTTGAGCCGTAAGCTGGCCCCATGGGACGAATAACATCAGTCGTATTTGCGGGTTTGCTTACGGCGTGCCTTGGGCCTGCCCAAGACTCGAACATGGATTACCATCACAACAACGTGGTCTTCGGCGTGGGACCAGCCATCCCGGTTGGCAACAGTACGAACTATCTCAGCACAGCGCCTCTCATCGACTTCGGCTATGGCTATCGATTCAACCGGTGGTTTCAGGCGGATGCGGGGCTTCAAATGGCGTTCGGCGCAGCAAACAAGCAAAATGCGGAGCTCACCAACTTCGGGCCTGTCCAAGGCGGGGATCATGAGTTCATGATTCCGCTGGGCGGACGCGTTTACATTCCACAGCCGTTTAAGCGTTTTGAAGTTTCCGCCGGTGCCGGAACCGCTTATCTGCATTACTCGGAGACGGCTCCTTCGGGCGAACCGGGGTACTCGATCGGATGCTATTCATGCACTTCGCGCGGCGGATGGGGTGGATATGGCTTGGGCAATGTTAGTTACTATCTCGATAGCAATCGCAACTTTCACGTCGGCACCACACTGCAGTACATTGTCGCTTCCACCGATGGTCAAGCGGTCGGCAATGTACCGGCGTTGAAAACGACGGACCATTGGGTGAACATCTTGTTTGAGTTGGGGTTCAGCTTCTGAGGCTCGCCCGCACAGGGGCGCGCCGAACCGCTACGTGTACCTCTCACGCCTGGCGGGCGACGCCTGGTCCTGTGCGGGCGAGCCGAGCGGGTCATCACGCCGCTTCGAGTATCGACGAGTTCCGCCGAACCGTGTCTTCTCCTGCCGGTTTACGATCGGCAGCTTCTTGGCAATGCAGATCGAGAGACGCCCACGGCAAAGCCGTCAGTCACCTGGCATATCCGTTGCACGTTCAATCGCGGCGGGCTCCCAAGTTCGATGCGCTCGGCCTCCTGTTGCCGCCTGTACTGTTCAAGGTCATGACGGACATCAGCATCGTGGCAATCCTCGCACCTACCTTAAGCGAAAGTCGGCGTCGGCACCAATACTGCTCAGCATTGGCGCAACCGATAGAGAATTGAGGAGATAGAGAGAATCGCTCTACCTGACTGGTGCGGCTGCGAATACCGGCAATCTGGTATTCCGGGATGCCAGGATCAACGGTAAGCTCGAAGTCGAGGACACAAGATCATATGGCGCCCGGCTCGAAGCTATCCGTTTCTCATAACCGTGAAGGTCCTCGAATGCCACGCGTGTGGCAGATGATCCATTCATTCTTTACTGGTGCGCCGCCAAGCCGGAGGCTCTGGCAATCTCGCATTCCCGTAGTCGCCCTCGTGGCAAACGAACAGGATCGGCAGCTGCTTGCCAGAGTGTCCAGCTTGGAGCCGTTGGAAATGCACTTCGTTGCATCGCGTGATGAAGCATCTTCCTTGGCGAATGAATTGACCGCGCCCGTGATTCTATTGGACCGAGACTGGCCAGGAACCGAGTGGAGGGTGATGGTCCAGAATCTCGCGGCGTCGCCGCACCAGGCTTGCGTCGTCTTGGTGTCGGCTTTGGCCGATGATCATTTGTGGCAGGAACTGGTGCGACAGGGCGGCTATGATATTCTCGTCAAGCCGCTGCGCGAGGAAGACGTGAATCGGGTGATTAAACTGGCCGTTTCCTATTGGATCAGTATTACGAGGACAGCAATGCCGTCGCTGGGCTCGGGGAAATGAGCAGTGTGGCTATCAGATTGGTTCAAGAGACGAAGCGAGGCGCGTCCGGATTCTCGTTCTGACCATGTCTATGGAGGACCGCTTCTTGCTAGAGCGGCTAGGGAAAGAGCACGGCTGGAAACTTCGGTTCATCAATTCGGCGCGGGAACCTTTCAGCATGGCAGATCACGACCTGATTCGTTGCGCTTGAAGTCAATATGGATAGCCGTTAGCAGGTTCAAGGCGTATTGTGGCTCCGGCCCTATGCACAGGATCTTGATGGGTTGACTACAAGGTGAAAGCGGTCAACCGTTTGGGGACTCTGAGAATCCTGCGGTAAAACAGGTTGGAGTAGCGAAGATAGCGCTTCGCAAACT